>QZIW01000023.1 GCA_003604985.1 Ammonifex sp. | reverse complement strand
AAAGTTGTTCCGATAGACATCGGGGAAGAGATGCGCCAGTCTTATCTTGATTACGCGATGAGTGTTATCGTGGGCAGGGCGCTGCCGGATGTGCGTGACGGGCTGAAGCCGGTCCACCGCCGCATTCTTTACGCCATGCACGATATCGGCATGTCGCCCGACAAGCCGCACCGGAAATCGGCATATATTGTGGGCGAGGTGCTCGCGCGCTATCACCCCCACGGCGACACCGCGGTTTACGACGCCCTTGTGCGCCTGGCGCAGGACTTTGCCTCACGGTATCCCCTGGTGGACGGGCACGGTAATTTCGGGTCGGTGGACGGGGATGCGGCGGCGGCGATGCGCTACACCGAAGCGCGCCTGACAAGGCTGGCAACCGAGTTGCTCCGGGATATCGGCAAGGAAACGGTCGATTTCACGCCCAATTACGACGGCACCACCCAGGAGCCGGTGGTTTTGCCGGCCCGGGTGCCCAACCTTTTGATTAACGGGTCCTCCGGCATTGCCGTCGGCATGGCTACCAACATCCCGCCGCACAACGTCGGCGAAGTTATCGACGGGGTCCTGGCCCTGATTGAAAACCCGGAAATCGAACTGGAAGAACTCTTCGGTCTCATCCCCGGGCCCGACTTCCCCACCGGCGGAAACGTGCTGGGACGGGAAGGGATCCGGGCGGCGTACACAACAGGGCGCGGCAGCATTGTGGTCCGCGGCCAGACGCGGATTGAACGCCAGGGAGCCAAAAATTCCATTATCATTTCGGAGATCCCTTACCAGGTGAACAAATCCCGCCTCCTTGAAAACATTGCGGAGTTGGTGCGGGAACGGCGCGTGGACGGCATCACCGATCTAAGGGACGAATCGGACCGGCGCGGCATGCGGGTGGTCGTAGACCTCCGGCGGGATGTCGAGCCGCAGGTGGTATTAAACCAGTTGTACCGGCACACCCAGTTGGAAGACCACTTCGGCGTCATCATGCTTGCCCTGGTGGGCGGGCGGCCCGAGGTCCTTACCCTCAAGCAGGTGTTGCAGCATTATCTCGACCACCAGAAGGAAGTGGTGGTCCGGCGTTGCCGCTTCGAACTCCGCGAGGCGCGCGACCGGCTGGAGATCGTGGAGGGGCTGAACATCGCCCTGGCAAACATAGATGCGGTGGTCGCGCTGATCAAGGCGGCCCCCGACACGGATACGGCGCGCAAGGGGCTTATGGATCAGTTCAACCTTACCGAACGGCAGGCGCAGGCCATCCTGGATATGCGCCTGCAGCGGCTGACCGGACTCGAACGCGAGAAGCTCCTGTCAGAACTCGCCCAGTTGCAGACCCGGATCGGGGAACTCGAAGCCGTGCTTGCCGACGAAGGAAAGGTGTACGGCATTATTCGCGAGGAGCTGACTGCGGTGAAACAGCGGTTCAGCGACCGCCGCCGGACCATCATAAGCGACGAGGAACCGGTTTTCCGTCCCGAAGACCTGATCCCGAACGAGCCGGCACTCGTAACTCTTACCTACCAGGGGTACATAAAGCGGCGGAACCAGGCCACATTCCGGAGCCAGCACCGCGGCGGGAGGGGGTCCACCGGGGTTGAGCCCCGGCAGGAGGACTTCGTCCGGCATCTTTTCGTGGCGGCGACGCACGACTACTTCCTGTTTTTCACCAGCGCGGGGAAGGCGTACCGGCTTAAAGTCTATGAAATCCCGGAAGCGGGCCGGCAGGCCCGCGGCACCGCGCTCGTCAACCTGCTGCGGCTGGGAGCGGAGGAGAAGGTTACCGCCGTAGTTCCGGTTAAGGAGTTCATTCCCGACTGGTATGTTTTCCTGGTCACCAAAAAGGGCGTAGTAAAAAAGGTTAACCTTACCGCGTTTGCCGCCGTCCGGCGGGACGGCATTACCGCGATTAAACTCGACCGCGGGGACGAGTTGGTCGCGGCGGCGTTGACGGACGGGGACAGCGAAGTTTTGTTGGTATCGCGCCAGGGGATGGGGATCCGTTTCCGCGAGGGAGAGGTGCGTTCCATGGGCAGGACGGCCCGCGGCGTGCGCGGCATCAAACTCCGGGCGGGAGACGCTGTAACGGGGATGGTCGTAGTGGGCACGGGGACAGATGTCCTTATCATAACCACCCGCGGGTACGGCAAGCGGACCAAAATCCAGGACTTCCGGCCCCAGGCCCGCGGGGGAATCGGCATGATCGCGGCAAAGATAACCAACACGAGTGGCCAGGTTGCAGGTGTAGAGGCGGTGAATGAAGGCGAGGAGGTCATGGTGGTCAGCGCCGGGGGCACGGTAATCCGGCTGAAGGTCAAGGAGATATCCGTTTTCGGCCGGCAGGCGCGGGGTGTGCTCGCGATGAAACTGGGCCCTGGGGAGCACGTGGCGGCGCTGGCCAAAGTTACGGGGGAAGACTAAATTTTTGTTAAGGGGGATGGGCGTGCAGCAAAAAATTCTGCTGGCCTCGGACGGGTCGGAAACCTCAAAAAAGGCAGCTGCTTTTACCGCCGAGCTGGCGGGCGCATCCAACCCGGAAGTAACCGTAATAACCGTTATAACGGTGCCAAAAGGGTTTTACAGCCGCCGGTTGTACTGGACGGCCAAGGAGAGGCCGTCCGAAGCGGCGGAAATAAAATCCTTTTTTTTAGAAGAAGCGCAGCGGGTCCTTAACGAAACGGTGGCCGTCCTCGACCGGCACGGCATCAAAGCCGATACCATAATCCGGGAAGGGGACGCCGCCGAAGAGATCAGCAAGTGTGCCCACGAGGGCGGGTTTACACATATTGTAATGGGAACACGGGGCCTTGGGAACGTTAAAGAGTTTTTCCTGGGAAGTGTGGCCCATAAAGTTGTTAACCTGTCCAACATCCCGGTTACCCTCGTGAAGTAAATCCGATATTGCTTTTTGTCGAAGGAAGGATATAAAATTTACCGTGTAACCGGATAAAGGCGGTGGCAAGACGCTTTTCTCCAGCGGACACGGGGGAAGGAAACATGGAAAAGGGAACCTGGCTGGTCAAAAAAGGACTGGCGGAAATGCTTAAGGGCGGCGTGATTATGGACGTCACGACGGCCGAGCAGGCAAAAATTGCCGAAGATGCCGGCGCATGCGCGGTTATGGCGCTCGAGCGCGTGCCGGCCGACATCCGGGCGGCGGGTGGCGTGGCCCGTATGGCCGACCCGACGGTCATCCTGCAGATTATGGATGCCGTAACCATTCCCGTAATGGCTAAGGTCCGTATCGGGCATTTCGTGGAGGCGCAGATTCTTGAAGCTCTAGGCGTAGACTACATTGACGAAAGCGAAGTGCTGACGCCTGCCGACGAGAGCCACCACGTGGACAAACACGCGTTCAAAGTCCCGTTTGTTTGCGGCGCCCGCAACCTGGGGGAGGCATTGCGCCGGATCGCCGAGGGCGCGGCGATGATCAGGACCAAGGGCGAGCCGGGCACCGGCAACGTAGTGGAAGCCGTCCGGCATATGCGCCTGGTAATGGATGCGGTCCGCCGGCTTAAAAGCACGCCGCGGGAAGAAATGATGCGTGAGGCCAAGGAAATGGGGGCGCCGTACGACCTCTTGTTGGAGGTTGCGGAAACAGGGCGGCTCCCGGTGGTCAACTTCGCGGCGGGCGGAATAGCCACTCCCGCGGATGCGGCGATGATGATGCAGTTGGGCGCCGACGGCATATTTGTGGGTTCCGGCATTTTTAAATCAAAGGACCCGATGAAGCGGGCGCGCGCCATTGTGGCGGCCACCACGTATTACAACGACCCGAATGTTCTGGCGGAGGTATCGCGAGACCTTGGCGAGGCGATGCCCGGCCTGGAGATATCGACTATTCTTGCGCACGAGCGGATGCAGGATCGCGGCTGGTAGCGATGACCGTAGGAGTCCTGGCGCTTCAAGGCGCCTTCAGGGAGCACAAGAGTACGCTCGAGCGCCTCGGGATCAACGCGATTCTTGTAGCGAAGCCAGCGGAGCTCGCGGAGTGCGACGCTTTAATCATCCCCGGAGGGGAAAGCACCACCATCGGGCGGTTGCTCAACGCATTCGGGTTGATGGAGCCGCTGTTGACAAAGGCACAGGCCGGCATGCCGCTTTTCGGCACCTGTGCCGGTATGGTCCTCCTCGCGCGAGATATCGAGGGTTCGGACCAGCCGTGGCTCGGGCTGATGGACGTAACCGTAAGGCGCAACGCCTTCGGGCGGCAGGTTGACAGCTTTGAGACGGGTTTGGACATTCCGGCGCTCGGGAAAGACCTTTTCCCCGGGGTATTCATCAGGGCCCCTTACATAACCCGGGTCGGGCCGGGGGTTGAAATCCTTTGTCAGTTGCAAGATAAAATAGTACTGGTGCGACAGGGGAACAACCTTGCCTCGGCGTTTCACCCGGAATTAACCGGTGACTACCGGGTCCACCGGTACTTTCTGCAGCGTTGTTTGGCCTAAGACCCAAGGCGGTTTGCACGGCAAAAAGGTTGCGTGTTGGTTGGTGAACCGTCCCTTCAGGGGGCCTTTATATTTTTAATCTTAAACGGGAGTTGAAAGCAAGAAGGATGACGAAAAAGACGCGGTTGTTAATCCCTGGGCCTACGCCGGTGCCGCCGGCGGTCGCCGAAGTTATGGCCCGCCCGCTTATCGGGCACCGGACACAGGAGTTCGCCGATTTGTACGCACGGCTGCAAGGCAAGCTGAAAAAGGTTTTTGGCACGGAAAACGATGTTCACATCCTGACGTCGTCGGGGACGGGCGGGATGGAGGCGGCGGTGGCCAACACGGTTAACCCCGGGGACAAGGTGCTGGCGCTCGTTACCGGGAAGTTCGGTGAACGCTTCACCGAACTGGCGCGGGTTTACGGTGCGGAAGTGGACGCCCTGGAGTTCGGCTGGGGGAACGCGGTGGCGCTCGACCAGGTGGAGGAACGGCTCAAGAAAGGGAAGTACAAGGCCGTTCTGGCCACACACAACGAAACCGCCACCACGGTGATCAACGATATCAAGGGCATCGGCGCGCTGACGCGAAGCGCCGATGCGCTGCTGCTGGTGGACGCGGTGTCCAGCCTGGGCGGGGCGGAGTTATTGGCGGACGATTGGGGTGTTGACGTCCTGGTAACGGCGTCACAGAAGGCGTTGATGGTCCCGCCGGGGCTCGCGATGGTGAGCGTGAGCCCGCGGGCAGGGGAGGCTGTAAATCAGGCGCGCTCGCCGCGCTACTACTTCAGCCTAGCCGCGGCCAAAAAGTCAATCGCCAAGTACAACACGCCGTATACGCCCGCCGTTTCGCTTTTCGCCGGCCTTGACGTCGCCCTGGACATGATCCTCGCGGAAGGACTGGAGCAAGTTTACCGGCGCCATAATACTTTCGCTGCGGCGACCCGCCAAGCGATGAACGCTTTAGGATTGAAACTAGTGGCTCCGGAGACGAGTGCCTCCCCTCTTGTCACCGGCGTCTGGGCGCCCGAGGGAATGAACGCCGACGACCTGCGGCGGAAGATTGTACAGGACTACGGCATCCTTATAGCCGGGGGACAGGACCAGTTCAAAGGGCGGGTCTTCAGGATCGCGCACATGGGATACGTTGATGCGGTGGATATTCTTGGGACCATCGCAGCCCTGGAAATATCGCTGGCCCACGTCGGTCAACCGGCGAAGTTCGGCAGCGGGGTTGCGGCGGCACAGGCTGTTTTTGCGGGGAGGAAGTAAGGTGTACAAAGTCTTGGTGGTGGACGGTGTAGCTCCGGAAGGTCTTTCGGTTTTGCAAAAGGCGGCGGACATCGTACTGGATATCAGGCCAAAGCTTTCGCCTGAGGAACTACTGGCAATAATTCCGGAGTATGATGCGCTCATCGTACGCAGCGCAACAAAGGTCTCCGCAACCGTGTTGGCGAGGGCGGAGAAGCTCAAGATTATCGGGCGCGCCGGCGTCGGCGTGGACAACATCGACGTGCGCGCGGCGACCGCGCGCGGGGTTATCGTCGCCAATACGCCGGGCGGCAACACAATCGCCGCGGCCGAACACGCAGTGGCGATGATGCTTGCTCTCGCCCGCAACATCCCGGAAGCCAACGCCCGGATGAAGGCGGGGATCTGGGACAAAAAGTCGTTTGTCGGCGTCGAACTGCGCAACAAGGTGCTTGGCGTGATCGGCATAGGGCGGATCGGCTCCGAAGTCGCCAAACGCGCGCAGGCGATGGACATGGAAATAATCGCCTACGACCCGTACATCACGGAGGAGCGGGCCAGAGACCTCGGTGTCCGGGTTGTACCACTCGACACGCTCTTGCGCGAGGCGGACTTCATCACCATTCACATTCCGATGAGCAAGGAAACATATCATCTGCTGGACAGGGCGGCGTTTGCAAAAATGAAGGACGGCGTGCGGATAATCAACTGCGCCCGGGGCGGCATCGTCGACGAGGAAGCGCTTTACGAGGCCCTGAAGGAGGGCAAGGTCGCGGGCGCGGCCCTCGATGTTTTTGAGCAGGAACCGCTTGTCGAAAGCCCGCTTTTTGCCCTTTCAAACGTGGTGGTAACCCCGCACCTCGGGGCGTCAACCGTTGAAGCCCAGCTCGGGGTGGCCGAGGTCATCGCCGAGGACATTCTGGTTGCGCTCTACGGAGGGTTTGTCCGGAACGCGGTGAACGTCCCGTACGTAAGACCGGAGGTCTTGGCGGAGATCGGGCCGTTTGTCGGCCTGGCGGAGAAGCTCGGCCGGTTCGCCGCGCAACTGGCAGGGGGGCGGATAAACCTGGTCGAAACCATGTTTACCGGGGAGATAGCCCGTCACGATGTCGGTTTGCTCACGACGGCGGTGCTCAAAGGGGTGTTGAGCGTCGCTTTGCAAGAAGCGGTCAACTTTGTCAGCGCCAACGACGTGGCGCGGAAACGCGGCATCCGGGTATCCGAAACCCGCCAGGAGCAGGAAGAGGATTACGTCAGCCTCATCACGGTCCGGGTGGTGGCGCCGGAGGGGGAGCACACGCTGGCCGGTACGCTTTCGCGAGGGAAGGACCCCCGGGTGGTAGTCATTGACGGGTACCGCGTTGACGCCGTGCCGGAGGGACATGTGCTGTTTATCCCGCATATGGACAGGCCCCGGATTATCGGGCGCGTCGGCACCCTGATCGGCGCGCACGACATCAATATCGCGGCCATGCAGGTCGGCCGCAAGGTTATAGGCGGCCACGCCGTTATGCTGCTGGCTGTTGACAGCCTCGTGCCCGACGAGACGCTGAAGGAGATCGAGAAGGTGGACGGCGTTATGGGCGTAAAGATGATAAGCCTGTAACGGGAATAGAATATGGAAGGCGGAATACAGAAGTCAGAATATAGAAGCCGGAAGTCACGAGTCGCGGGTCACGAGTCGAAAGTCAGTGTATAGAATACAGAAGCCAGAAGCCGGCATGCAGAAGTCAGAATGCAGAAGGTAAAATATGGAAGATAGAATCCTGGAGTCAGAATCTAAAAGATTTCGGGTTCAAACTTTCTGAATTCTGTATTCTGACCCTTAAGCCAGGCAGGAGAGGCTATTCTGTCTTCATATCGTTGAACTTTGAACCTTGAACGTTGAACGGACCCAGGAGGTCTATCAGGTTAAGCCTTAACGATTCTGAATTCTGACTCCCGAATTCTGACCATAAAGCTTTTCCCGGGAGGAAATAAATGCTCGACCTTAAATTCGTCCGGCGTAACCCGGAGGTTGTTCAGGATGCACTCAAAAGGCGTGGGTACGACCTCGTTGTCGACGAACTTTTAAAAACGGACGGTCTCTGGCGCGAAAAGCTTGTAACGTTGGAACAACTTAAGAACCGGCGCAACGCCGTCTCCGAGGAAATAGGGCGGCTCAAGGCGGCGGGGTGTGATGACGCGGCGCTGATTGCAGAAATGCGTGCCGTGGGAAGCCGGATAAAGGAATTGGAGGCGGTGGTCCGCGGGCTTGAAGAAGAAATACAGGACTGCCTGCTCGGCATCCCGAACATTCCCCACCCGTCGGTCCCTTTTGGGCGGGATGCGGGCGAGAACCCCGAAATCAGCCGCTGGGGAACTCCACGCGACTTTACTTTTACGCCCCGGCCCCATTGGGAGATCGGGGAAAACAACCACATCCTGGACTTTGAACGCGGCAGCAGGGTTGCCGGGGCACGTTTCGCTTTTTACCGGGGTGCGGGCGCCGCCCTTGAACGGGCGGTGATCAGCTTTATGCTGGACCTCCACACCCGCGAACACGGTTATACGGAGCTTTTTCCGCCGTTTCTGGTCAATGCCGCAAGTATGACCGGCACCGGACAGCTACCCAAGTTCGCCGAAGAAATGTTCAAGGTCGAGGCCAAGGACTATTACCTGATACCCACGGCGGAGGTTCCGGTCACCAACTACCACCGGGACGAGATTCTTGACGGGGGTGCTTTGCCGCTCAGGTATGCGGCTTACAGCGCCTGTTTCAGGGCGGAGGCCGGCGCGGCGGGGAAGGACACCCGGGGGCTGATCCGGCAGCACCAGTTTAACAAGGTTGAGCTTGTAAAGTTTTGCCGACCGGAGCAGTCCGAAGAGGAGTTGGAGAAACTGCTGCGCGACGCCGAAGAGGTATTGAGACGACTCGAACTCCCTTACCGCGTCATCGTTCTATGCACGGGGGATATGGGTTTTGCGGCGGCAAAGACCTACGATATCGAAGTGTGGTTTCCAAGCTTCGGCGAGTATAAGGAAATCTCGTCGTGTTCCAATTTCACCGACTTCCAGGCGCGCCGGGCGAACATCCGCTACCGGTCGCAGCCGCGGGCCAAGGCGGAGTTTGTCCACACCTTGAACGGCTCGGGCCTTGCGGTGGGGCGCACGGTTGCCGCACTCCTGGAAAACTACCAGGCAGAGGACGGGTCGGTGTTCGTTCCGCAGGTTCTAAGGCCGTATCTTGGGGGGCTCGAGCGCATCTCGAGGGGTTGAGCCTTGCGGTCTTGAGCATTCGAAAAGGGCCGTCAAAACGGATGGTCCGGATTTCCCCCCCGTTTTTCCACGGAGCCCACTTCCGTAACCATTTTTGTAATCTTTTTGTAACGCCCTTTTATCCCCCGACCCGTTATAATAGCACCAAACAAAAACTCCGTGAGTCTTAAGAAACCTTACATTTTTCTTAAGGGGGATTCTTATGTTTAACATGGGAAAAGTTTTGACCACGGCGGGTTCGCTCCTCCTGGGAACGGCGCTGCTCTTCGGCGGCTGCGGCCGACAGCCGGCCGTGGGGCCTGACCGTGGCGGAGAGGAGCACAAAACCCCGGCGTCGCAGGTACTGCCGGCGCAAACAGTAGACATCGCCGGGGTAAAGGTGACCACCGGGGGCGGGACGTCAAAAGGCGGTTTTACAAACCTCGCCTCGTTTTCCATTCCCGGTGGGATGTTCGGCTACACGCAATGCCCGTCAACCTCGCCGGACGGCCGCTGGATCGCCTTTGATGCCGTAAAGGACGGTCGCACGGAGTCGTTATGGGTTATGGCCCTTGACGGTTCAAGCGGCCGGATACTGTGCCAGGTAGGCGAAAAGGAACACACCAACGGTACGTTGATCGTAGAGTTGTTGGGGTGGACGAGCGACAACCGGGTGGTATTTACCCGTCAGGGGACCCAACCCGACGGAAAGCACGAGGGACAGCGGGGCATTTCACTGCGTGTAGCTACCCCTGAACCAGGAGAGACAGAGGAAGTAGGCTGGCTGCCAGTCCCTCGCGGCATGGTAAACCAGGCGCAATTTTTGCCTGAAAAGGAAAGTGTCTTTGTGCACGTTTCGGGCGCCCTGTGGCGCATGGATATCGCCCGGAGACAATCTTTACTTATAAAGGACAACCTGCCGACATACGACGGGCTTTTCTTTCCCCGCCTTTCCCCCGGAGGTGACCGGTACGCTTATGAACTTCACGAGCCGGAAAAAGCGGGTATCTACGTTTTAGATGTCGATAACCGCTGCGAGGAACCACTAGCGCCGAACGGCGCGACCTGGAACTTCTTCCCGCAGCATTCACCCGACGGCAGCCACCTGGCATATTACGCCGCACCGCTGAAGGCCGGCCGGCCCGGCCAAAATGCCGGCGACTACGACCTCATACCCATGGAGGACGGCCCCGCGCTCGTTGCGGCAAAGGTGGTTGTCGTTACTTCCGACGGGAGCGAGGTTATGGAATTAGAAGTTCCAGGATTGAAGATCGGGGATATATGCTGGGCGGCGGACGGCAAGCGCCTGGCCTTTGTTGCGGGAAAGGTCAAAGATAAAGATAACGCAAGCCGTTCAATGGAATTTCCTGAAATCGAATGGAAGTCCGTATGGCTTGCGGACCTGCAGGGTGAAGTAAGAAAAGTAGCCGACCTGCCCGCAGACGTCGGTGGCAACATCCGTATCGTAAAGGTCGGCCCCGACGGCACGCAGGTGCAGTTTCAAGTTTTTAAAGAAAACGTTTCGCTTTGGTTGGCGCGGGAAGGTAAAGTCCCGGTAGAGGTGGAACCGCAGGCCCGGTGGGATTCTACTACGGAACCTGTCCCCGTGTACGGCACGGATGTCTTTCTTAGCTGCCGGGTGGCCGGGGGCGATTACGAAATCTTCAGGATTCACGGGACCAGCGCCGCGCAAACGACCAGTGACGGCGGTATGAAATCAAACGTACGAGTCGAGGGCAAGCGGCTCATCTATCTCCGGGAAGTCGAACCCGGGAACAGATACCACCTGGTGGTGCTTTCTTCTGAAGAAGAATAGCGTGTACCGTAAAGAAGCCCGGTAACGACCTGGTAGATTTTTGAAAAACAAGAAAGGGGTCTCCCGGCCCGGCTTCCCTTGCGGGAAGGAGCCGGCCCAACGCATAGTACAGGAATTAAGGCGTGCTCGAGGTTCGTTAAGAGCGCAGGGATTAGACATAGAGGAAGGACCGGTGTCCTTCCTCTATACATAACGGAGGCAGTTTAGCGTCTTGCCCGGGACCGGCGTTAACAGCCCTCCTTGCAATGTGCCACTGCTCTCAGCAAGAAACGTTTCCGCAGCACCCGGCATCCCTCCAGTTTTTTCAGAATATTGCTATAAGGTATTATAATATAAATACTCTGTCTCTTATAATAAAGTATTTTCTAGAGGAAAAATTTGTTACCGGGAACGCACAATACCCGGTCAAGTTAAGAAAAAAGTGTTACCGCGGTGCTACCAGGACCAAAGCCTGCCTGCCTGCCTGCCGCATTTGCGGCGCCCGAGAACTCTTTCGGCCGGAAGAAAAGCGGTTGGCGTGATCAGCTACAGACAACGCGTTCGACGGGAGGAAAAAACGGCGGCGACCCTGCACGTAAAGCCCGTTCTCATTGACACCAGCGGGTGATTATGGTATAGTGTGAAGGTGCACACGGAGGGGTGTCCGAGCGGTTGAAGGAGGCGGTCTTGAAAATCGCTGAACCCTTCGTGGTTCCGTGGGTTCGAATCCCACCCCCTCCGCCAACTCAGTAGTCAGTGGTCGGTGGTCTGTGGTCGGTAAGGGGGCGGGGAGCAAAGATAAAAACAGGGGCTGGAACAGGGAAGGAATTCGCAAAGCGAGTTCCTATCGGGATAGCTCCCGAAGACTGACGACCGACAACCGGTATGCGGAGAGATGGCCGAGCGGGTCGAAGGCGGTCGCCTGCTAAGCGACTATAGGGGGCAATAAACCTTCTATCGCGGGTTCGAATCCCGCTCTCTCCGCCATTTTCACACATCCCATATACGCGCCCGTGGCTCAATGGATAGAGCGACAGACTACGGATCTGTAGGTTGGGGGTTCGAGTCCCTCCGGGCGCGCCACTTGAGAAGTTAGAAGTGGGAGGTTAGAGGTGGGATTTTTTAAGGGAGGAATTCGCTCAGCGAGTTCCTTATTTCACACGTCACACATCTCACTTCACACATCCCAATTTGCGCCCGTAGCTCAGGAGGATAGAGCAGCGGTTTCCTAAACCGCGTGTCGGGGGTTCGAGTCCCTCCGGGCGCACCACTTTGGAGGTTGGAGGCCGGAGGTTGGAAAAGGCTTGTCTCAAGATTACAATACGTAAAGTTGCAGGCAGGTAAATTTGTGGTTTTTATGCCAGAGGCGATCGAGCACGAAGTTTTTATGCGGATAGCCTTAAAAGAGGCGGAAGAGGCTTACGCAATAGGGGAGGTCCCGGTGGGCGCCGTGGTGGTGATAAACGGCGCGGTGATTGCCCGCGGACATAACTTGCGCGAAAGCCTGAACGACGCCACGGCACACGCGGAGATAATCGCGCTCCGGGAAGCGGCGCGGAAGCTCGGGGACTGGCGACTGGGGGAAGCAACCGTTTATACGACCATCGAGCCGTGCGCGATGTGTGCGGGGGCTCTGGTCCAGTTTCGCGTCAAGAGGGTTATCTACGGCGCCAAAGACCCTAAAGCAGGAGCCGCCGGATCGGTAGTCGACCTGCTCCAGGAATCGCGGTTCAACCACCAGGTCGAAGTAGTCGACGGCGTACTGGAGGGGGAGTGCCGGGAGGTTATGCAGCGGTTCTTTCAGCATATGCGCGGGAAGACCTGACCGCCGGCGACCGAAGCGGTGGGCACAGCCCACCCCGTTTCCTTGAAGTCGTCTCTATTCTGGATTCTGACTTCTGTATTCTGAATACTTAGGTACTCGGAGAGATGGCTGAGTGGTTGAAGGCGCTCGACTCGAAATCGAGTAGGCGGCCGAAATGCTGCCTCGTGGGTTCGAATCCCACTCTCTCCGCCAGCAAAACAAAAGGGGTCAGGCTTTACTTTGTGAATATGTTTGGATAAAACAAGTTATGTAGCAAATTGGCATGGGGCAGTTGTATGGGAAGAAAACCGAGAATTCACTATCACGGGGCTGTCAATCACGTCATAGCAAGGGGCAATAATAAAGAAAATATTTTTTGCGAAAACGCCGACAGAGTAAAGTATCTGGATCTGCTGAAAAAGTACAGGGATAAGTATGATTTTTTACTATATGCCTACGCCCTTATGGGCAATCATCTGCATTTATTGATAGAAGTCAGGGATATTCCTCTGTCCAGAATAATGCAGGGCCTTCAGTTGTCGTATACACAGTATTTTAATAAAAAGCATGACCGGGTTGGGCACGTTTTCCAGCAGCGGTATAAAGCTGTGCTGTGCAGGAAGGATGACTACCTTCTCAATCTTATCAAATACATACATGAAAACCCGACAAAGGCCGGATTGAGTCCATCACTCGACTATGAATGGAGCAGTCACAAGGACTACGTAAGGGCTGAGAGCGATCTGGTGTCTACCGGAGTCGTTTTAGATTACTTTGGTGACGATTCCGAAAATGCCGTACAAAAGTACCTTCAGTTTATGCAGGTGGCACAGGAAGAGGGTATGCCGAAGATTAAGCAGGCAACCCAATGTCAACCGGCTGCGTCTCAAAATAAATCCGTCAACGAATCAAATATTGAGGTTTCGCTGGAAGAATTGCTGGCGTTAATAGCCGGTAGGATTAATATTCCTGAAGAAATGGTTTTTAAAAAGAGTAAATTGCCCCAAATCGCCGGGGCGAGAAGGGCATTTCTGTATTTAGCGGTCAGCAACGGCCTTCTAACCAGAAGCCGGGCTGCGGAAATTTTAGGAATAAGTCAATCGGCCGTGACCAAAGCATTCAATGAAATTGAGTATAACGAAAAAAGTCGGATTCAGATAGAAGACATGTTAAAGGAGATTAAAGAGGCAAAGAAAGTGACAAAGTAAAGCCTGACCCCCGCTTTTTCTTACGGGACAAAACGCACATACCCCGGCCGGGCGAAATATGATGTTGGATAACCGAAGCTTAAGAAGGTGGTCCCGTGCCACAATTGGAAGAGGCCCGGCACAACCTGTTGTTCATAATTCTCATCGGCCTGGGCTTACTTTTCAGCACCGGTCTCGCGGTGCCGCCGAGTTCTCCAGGGAACCCATGATAATGTAGTTACGTCCGGATTACAAGCCGAGGGGGAAGCCCCGCATGTCCCCGGACCAGGAGAATTCTTTCCTTAAAAAAATATTGGAACAGGTATGGTGCGGCGGCGACAAAGGGGACGAAGAGGCTCGCAAAAAAGAAACAAAGACAAGGCTGACACCGGCGCAGTGCCTGGTGCTGGTGGGGCTGATCGGGGGGGTACTCGAGGTGAATTCGGTTTTGGTGAACAAGGATCAGCAGGTCCAGATTGTACTGATCGGTTCCCTGAAGCGGAAAACAACCATGGATAAGTTGTTGGACAGTATCGGCGCCAGGAGTTTTGACGAGGTAATGAGGGCCATAGTGGGTCATTTCAAATAGACCAGCGGCCCCGCCCGGCGACGAATTGGGCGCTTCGTTTTTTAAAAAATAAAAATCCTTAATTCGGCCTCTCCGAGGGTGAAAGAAAAAGCTGGCAAAAAAAAGATTTTTAATTTTGTTAGTTTTGGAGTAAAATAAATACAAGCTCAAGTAACCGGTCTAGTGAGGTCTGTCTGGTCCTTCTCAACTGAAGCTAATGGTGGAGGGGGTCAAAGATGAGCAACCCCTAAACCATTGAGCAAAAATAAGTGAGGAGGATCTTATACGTGTATCAGGACAAAACCTTAACGTGTCGCGACTGTGGCCTCGATTTCACTTTCTCCGCGTCGGAACAAGAGTTCTACGCTGAGAAAGGGTTCACCAACGAGCCCGGACGCTGCCCCGAGTGCAGGGCGGCCCGCAAGCAGCAGAGAGACGGGTTTAGTCGTGGCGGCAACCGCGCGCCGCGGGTAATGTACCCCGCGACCTGCGCCGCCTGCGGCGTCGAGACCGAAGTGCCGTTCCGCCCCAGCGGCGACCGGCCGGTATACTGCCGCGACTGCTTCAGCGCGAACAGAAGCGTACGGTTCTAAAGTAAAACCGAAAGAAACTCCCCTGCCTCCGGGTAGGGGAGTTTTTTTATCCCTTTGTGGAGCAGGCACTTTCTTTTTTTACGGAAAGTGATTTAATAAGGATTGTACGGGAACTTGCAGCCGTACCTTTGCGGAAAACAGCAGCGGCCACCACCTGGGCGACGGACAGTCAAGATTAAGAACACACCGATGATTTTGAGATAGTGACTTACTGAGTGCCGGGCTGAACAATCAGGAGGTTTTCTTTATGAAAGCACTTGTTCTTGCGGAAAAGCCGAGCGTGGCCCGCGAAATCGCCAGGGTCTTGAAGTGCGGCGCCAAGAACAAAGGATACATGGAGGGCCCGCAGTACATTGTCACGTGGGCGCTCGGGCACCTGGTCGCCCTGGCGGAGCCGCACGATTACGACCCAAAATACAAGGAGTGGCGCCTTGAGGACCTGCCGATGCTGCCGCCGAGCATGAAACTGAAGGTAATCAGGCAGACGTCCCACCAGTTTCAGGTGATCAGAAATCTTATGCGAAGGGAAGACGTGCGCGAACTGGTTATCGCTACCGACGCCGGCAGGGAAGGAGAACTGGTGGCCCGGTGGATTATGGCGCTCGCCAACTGGAAAAAGCCCTTCCGGCGGCTCTGGATTTCCTCGCAGACCGACGAGGCCATCCTTGAGGGTTTCGCAAACCTTAAAATCGGGTCCGCCTACGACGACCTTTATCATGCCGCGGCCTGCCGCGCGGAGGCGGACTGGCTGGTCGGGCTGAACGTCACGCGGGCCCTGACGTGCAAGTTTAACGCCCAGTTGACCGCCGGCCGGGTTCAGACCCCCACCCTGGCCATGATCGTGAACCGGGAGGAAGAAATCAGGCGGTTCGTCCCGGTGGACTTCTGGACCGTCCGGGCGGACTTCGGCGAATACTTCGGCGACTGGCGGAAGAAGGGCGGAAGCGGCAGGGTGTTCAGCCAGGCCGAGGCGGAAGAATTAGTAGCGAGGATCAAAGGGCATCCGGGGGTGGTAAAGGAAGTCCGGACGGAGGGCAAGAGCGAGCCCCCGCCCCTGGCCTACGACCTTACCGAATTGCAGCGGGACGCCAACAAGCGGTACGGCTTCCCGGCGCAGAAGACACTGTCCGTCCTGCAGGACCTGTACGAACAGCGCAAACTGGTCACCTACCCGCGGACCGACTCCCGGTACATAACCACGGATATGGTGCCGACCCTTCCGGGCCGGCTGAGCAGCATCGCCGTGGGACCCTATGCGGAACTGGTGAAACCGCTGCTGCAGAAACCCGTAACGCCTACGAAACGCTTCGTGGACGACAGCAAGGTTTCCGACCACCACGCCATCATCCCCACCGGTGAGCCCTTGAAGCTGACGGTCTTGAACGCGGAGGAATTGAAACTCTACGACCTGATCGCCAGGAGGTTCATCGCGGTCCTTTATCCTGCCTACCGCTACGACCAGACCACGCTCATCACGGAGATAAACGGCGAAAGCTTTCAGTCGCGGGGCAAGGTGGTTAAGGATAAAGGCTGGCGCGCGGTCACCAGCCCGGCGGCCGAGAAAGATGACGCAAAGGACGAAGCGCTGCCCGAGCAGGTGCTGGTCCTGCCTAAAAAAGGAGATGTCAAGCAGGTCAGGGACTTGAAAATCAACAAGGGGAAGACCAAACCGCCCGCCCGTTACACCGAGGCGACCCTGCTCACGGCCATGGAAAGCCCCGGCAAGTTCATCGAGGACGAAGAGCTGCGCGAGACGATAAAGCACGGCGGCCTGGGCACTCCGGCCACGCGCGCCGAGATCATCGAAAAACTGCTGCACAACAACTACGTCGAGAGGCAAGGCAAGGAGCTTGTGCCCACGTCCAAGGGAGTGCAACTCATCAACCTGGTTTCCCCGGCCCTGAAAAGCCCCGAGCTGACCGCCCGGTGGGAGCGGCGCCTCGCCGACATCGCCAGGGGCAAGGGCGGCAAGAAGGAATTCCTGGCCGACATTCGCGCCAGCGCCGCGCAGCTTGTCAAAACTGTGGCCGCGGACACCGCGGTCTACAAGGCCGACAACGTCTCAAGGACCAAGTGCCCCGTCTGCGGCAAGTACATGCTCCTGGTAAACGGTAAAAGGGGCAGGATGCTGGTCTGCCAGGACCGCGCCTGCGGGCACCGGCAGCCGGAAAAGCAGGACGAATTCGGCGGCTTCAAAAGCTCCCGGAAAGCCATCGCCGTCAACCAGAAACTCATCGCCCAGTACAGCGACAAAGGCCCCATCGGCCAGAGCCTCGGCGACCTCCTAAAGGCGGCGATAGAGGAGAAGGAGAAAGCGGGTGAGGGGGAGTAGGAGAGGGAATGCCTACATATTGGCTACAGGCCTTATCTGCCGGTCCCAATAGTAGGGTAAAGCTCCTATTTTCGGCGGCCACATCAGCGATGTGGCCGCGGCTCCAGGCAGCAGCACCAGCGGCGGAGCCCGGCCGGCCCGCTGATCCGTACAAATGTTTGACCGTAAGAAGTATCTACCGTCCTGGTCTCCGAAGCGACCGGCCACCGCTTCGCCCTCATATCATAAAACTTCAAATACCCGCTCTTTTGCTTTCGCTGATCGAAAAGGGTGATGCGCTGATATCTCCAAGATTCACTCTCCTGCCATGCCTGGCACTTAACTCATTAACCCGACTTTCGCAGTTGTAAAAGCGCCGTAAGCCGTGCGTTTTAAAAGCCGAAAACGCCCTCCGTTTTGGTAAAATAGAAGTTTAGAAAGCCTCTCCAACCAGAACAGCAAAGGTGTTTCGATGTTTCTATTCTACCAGTGCTCGTCTGTTGGAAAAGAGATTGACTCAACAGCCCGCACCGGACAAATGGTGGTAAATTTCTTGAAGGAGAAAAAACTATGAGGTATGCCGAAGCAAAGTTGGGCAGAGTTTTTATTCTACGGCTGGAACACGGAGACCGCTTGCCGGATACGATCGAGGAGTTCGCAAAGGATTGCGGAATTGAATCGGCAACGGTGCTTTTTATCGGCGGCGCCGACCGGAATAGCAAAGTGGTCGTCGGCCCCGAGGACGGAACAGCAACAAAACCGGTTCCTACTGTAGTAAACCTGCCGGGGGTAAGTGAAGCGGTTGGTATAGGGACAATTTTTATCAATGAAAATAGGATTCCCAAACTGCATTTACACTCTGCTTTTGGACGCAAGGAT
>QZIW01000068.1 GCA_003604985.1 Ammonifex sp. | reverse complement strand
TTAAATATCCAGGTTGCGTACCTGGCGGGCGTACTGCTGGATAAACCCCCGCCTTGGTTCAACGTTGTCACCCATCAGCGTGCTGAAAAGCTCGTCGGCGGCGACGGCATCCGCTAGGGTCACCTGAAGAATCACCCTGTTTTCGGGGTTCATCGTCGTACTCCAGAGCTGCTCGGGGTTCATTTCGCCAAGCCCCTTGTAGCGCTGTATTCCCACCGCCTGGCGGCCGATCTTTTCAAACAGCCGCCCAAGTTCGGCGTCATTGTATACGTACGTTGTCTCTTTCCCCTTTTTTACCCGGTAAAGGGGCGGTTGCGCGATATAAACGTACCCCGCCTCGATCAAGGGCCGCATGTACCGGTAAAAGAAGGTGAGCAAAAGCGTCCGGATGTGGGCGCCGTCCACATCGGCATCGGTCATGATCACCAGTCTGTGATACCGTGCCTTGGCCAGGTCGAAATCGTCGCCGATCCCGGTGCCCAGGGCGGTAATCAGCGCCCTGATCTCGGCGTTGGCCAGAATCTTATCGAACCTTGCTTTTTCTACGTTGATGATTTTCCCGCGCAGCGGTAAAATCGCCTGGAACCGCCGGTCCCTTCCCTGTTTGGCCGACCCGCCGGCAGAGTCGCCTTCTACGATATAAAGCTCCGTTGACGCCGGGTCCCGCTCCGAACAATCCGCCAGCTTTCCCGGTAGGGCGGCGCTTTCAAGGAGGCTCTTGCGCCGCGTCAGTTCCCGGGCCTTGCGCGCGGCATCCCGGGCGCGGGCGGCGGATATCGTCTTCTCAATAATGCGCCGGCCGAGTGCGGGGTTCTCTTCAAAAAACGTGGCCACGTGCTCCGAAACGACCGTGTCCGTGATACCGCGGACCTCGGTGTTGCCCAGCTTCGTCTTCGTCTGCCCCTCGAACTGCGGCTCCGGTACCTTGACGCTGATGACCGCGGTCAACCCCTCCCGGATGTCTTCACCGGTCAGGGTCTGCCCGTTTTTCAGCAGCCCGTATTTTTTCGCATAATCATTAACCACCCTGGTGAGTGCAGCCTTAAACCCGGCCTCGTGCGTGCCGCCGTCCACCGTCCTGATGGTGTTTGCATAAGAAAAAATGTTTTCGAGGTAACCGTCGTGATACTGCAGGGCCGCTTCAACCCAAACCCCTCCCTGCTGCTGCGTCACGAAGATGGGGGCCTGGTTGATGACCTCGCGGTTTTTATTAAGGTAGAGGACGAAGTCCCTTATGCCGCCCTTGTGATAGAAGACCTGTTCGGAGTCCGTTTTCCGGTCGATTAATGTTATTCTCACCTCGGGTGTCAAAAAGGCAAGTTCACGCAATCGCTGCGCGAGGGTTTCCTGGCTGAAACTCGTTTCCTCAAAGATGGTGGGGTCCGGTTTAAAGCGGACCGTGGTACCGGTAATCTCGGTGGTCCCGATGACCGTCAACTCCGTAACCGGCAGGCCTCGCTCGAAGCGCTGGACCCATATTTTCCCTTCGCGGCAAACCTCGACTTCCAGCCATTCGGAGAGCGCGTTTACCACGGATATGCCCACACCATGCAGCCCACCCGACACTTTATACCCCGCACCGCCGAACTTGCCGCCGGCGTGAAGCATGGTAAGGACGACCTCCACCGCCGGCCGTCCGACTTGTGGATGGGTATCCACGGGAATGCCGCGGCCGTCGTCCTCCACCACAATGAAGTCCTCTTCGGTAATCGTTACACGGATGTTGCTGCAATACCCCGCAAGGGCCTCGTCGATACTGTTGTCTACGACTTCGTAAACCAGATGGTGCAGCCCTCGCGCACCGGTACTCCCGATGTACATCCCGGGCCGCAGCCTTACGGCTTCCAACCCCTCCAATACCTGTATCTGGGCTGCATCATACGCCAGGAATTCTTTTCCTTCCGGCAATAACGTGTTCTCCTCTCGCTGCCCGGTTCTTTTCGGCTTCTTTATATTGTGTTATTATACCACAAAAAGGCGCTCGGCGGTCTTGAAACAGAGTTTTCTCCGCGTTTTAATCCGCCGGAAATACGCTTTCAGCCCGGCGTTTAAGTGTGTGGCAGGATATGGACGTTATGTACACCCTGTCGGAAGAGATGACAACAGTACGCTCCTTCCCCTCGTCTGAGAGTTCAACCAGCCGGTTCTCTTCGCGCATCATTTTTAAAAAATTCCGTGTGGGAGCGGCTAACTGAGCATTGTAAGCGAATATTGCAACAACGTCTTTCTTTGGAATCGCGACCTCGTTGCCGATGTGCAAGAGCACTAAAAAAACCCCTCTCTGCTTAACTTTTTTCGTTACCCGGTGTGGCCGGGCGCGATACGCTTCGCAATTCGTCCATTACACTGACCCGGTTTTTCCTCACGCCGCGGGTTCTCTTTACGTAGGCTCCGTCCCCGTCCGGCAAATCTTCCCGTTTTCGACCCTGTAAACAGCACCGTCGGCGGCTATGGGGGTTTCCGTAGCGGTGATGAACGCCTGCCGTCCCACAATGTTCTCCAACAGCGCCTGGCGCCGCCGCCTATCGAGTTCGGAGAAAACGTCGTCGAGCAAGTATACTATCCGATCATCCGTACTTTTTTCAAGCAGCCCCGCTTCCGCAAGTTTCATCGCGAGCACGGCCGTCCGCTGTTCTCCTCTCGACCCGTGGCGCCGCAGGTCGTTATCTTTAAGCATAAAAATGAAATCGTCACGGTGCGGCCCGGCCATCGTATGCCCGTACCTCAATTCCTGTGCCAGCAAACCGTGCAGTTTGACGTAAAACAATTCCCTGACCTCGGCTTCGCTTTCCCCTCCGCCGATCGACCTTACATAGCGCAGAAAAATTTTCGTCCCGGTCAGCTGCCGGTATATCGACGCCGCAGCCGGCGCGAACAAAGCCAGTCCGTTGAGCCTGAGCCGGCAAAGCCTGGTTCCATACGTGACACAGGCATCGGTCCACGTTTTGAACTCGCCCGTCTCCGGAACCATTCCTCTGCCCAGACGCAAAAGGGCATTACGCTGCTGCAGGGCCCGGTAGAATTGCCGGTGTGCCTCTTCATAGGCGGGAACCAGACCAAAAAAAATCTGGTCGATGAAACGCCTCCTGCCGGCCGGGGGTCCCGTCAGCACCTCGAGGTCCTCGGGACGGAAAAGCAACGTCCGCCGCCGCCCCGGGAAATCCCTCTTCTGGCCATCCTTCCCGTTCAGGACCAGGGTTTTGCCGTCGCTGCGGACTTCCGCGGCCGTGTTTACCGTAAAGCCGTCCATCGACACGCACGCCCGGATGATCGCCTTTTCTGCGCCGAAACGCACGACTTCGTTTTCCCTGCTCGAGCGAAAGGAGCCCCCGCACAGAGCGAAGTATACCGCTTCAAGAAAATTAGTTTTTCCGGCCGCATTTTCGCCGGTCACGACGTTAATTCCGGGTGCAGGGCTACATGCCGCCCGCTCATAGTTTCTAAAATCCGAAAGTTCTATCTGTGACAGTAGCACGCGCGAGCCGCCGTTCTGCTCAAATAATCCGCAAAGGAAGCACCAGCGCAAGATAACCCTTGGCGTCCGGGGTCCGGATCACCGCCGGTCCCATGTTACCGTTAAGTTCGATGTCCACCGTTTCGTTGCCCGCGGCCTTTAAGGCTTCGAGCAGGTAAGTAGCGTTGAAAGCGATTTCCACCGGTTCCCCTTCAAAGAACAGGGGCACGTTTTCCTTGAGTCCTCCGAGTTCGGACTGCGAATAGACGGTCAGGTACTCGTCCTGCACCCTGATGATCACGGTCGAAACCTCACCGGAAGCCAACACCTGCGCTCTTTCCACCGCCCTGATCAGCCCGGAGATCTCTCCCTGGATCACCGTTCTCGCCTTGCCGTGGGGTATGGCCGCCTGCCAGTCCGGGAAGCGCCCTTCGATCAACCTTGTATAGACCTCCACAGCGCCGATCACAAACGCCGCCTGGTTGTGTTGAATATTTACCTGCACTTTTTCTTCCCCCTGACCAAGCGCGCGCTCGACTTCCCGCAGGGCTTTAGCCGGGATGACACTTGAGCAGGGTTCAGTGATATCCGTCTTGATCTCGTACACAGCCAGCCGGTGCGCATCCGTTGCGGCCATTGTCAGAATTCCCTCCGACACCTCGAACTGCACCCCGGTGAAAACGGGCCGCAACTCATCCCTGCCCGCCGCGTAAAGTACGCTTCTAAGCCCTTCTTTCAGGCCTTCCTGTAAGGACAGGCTCACTCCTGCTTCCGCAGAGATCGTCGCCAGCGGAAACTCCTCCGGCGGAAAACCTGCGATTCTCGCTTCGCCGCCGGGGTACAACACCGTGATATCGTTTTTGTCGCTATAAATCTCAATGCTGCCTTCCGCCATCCGTCGCATGATTTCAAACAACTGGCGCGCCGGCACGACTGCTTCTCCCTCCCTCCGGACCTCCAGGGTCGGCATGCGGCAACGCACGGTGACCTCCAAATCCGTACTCACCATCTCCATGGAGCTGTCGCCGGCTTTGATGAGCAGCCCCGTCGTGATGATCAACGGGCTTCTGGAGGGAACGATGCGCAGAACCGTACCGAGTGCGCTAAGCATATTATCCCTATCAATAGTAAAATGCACCCTGACACCTCCATATTTTAAAAAAGTAGGAATATTATTTTAAAGTTAATCATATACGTAATAGGTGCTGTGGTTATGTTGATATCAAGGCGTGGTATGGGATTAATAAAAGGAATCCCTGTGGTTACTTTGTTAACAAAGCTTCATTATCTGGTTCGTTAACTCCGAGATGATCCCTTGTAACGAAAGGTCCCCCTGCAATTCGACGGTTATCTTCTCACAGGCGTGCAAAACGGTGGTATGGTCCCGGCCGCCGAAACTTTCACCTATTTTGGGCAAGGACATGTCCGTCAACTCGCGCGTTAGGTACATGGCGATCTGCCTTGGATATGCCACCTGACGCGTGCGCTTTTTCATCTTGAGGTCATCGTTCTTCAAATTGAAGTAGTTTGCTACGGTTTCTTGAATCATGTTTACGGTAACCACGCGAGGACGCGAGAGGTTAAAAGCGTCCTTTAAAACGGTGGAAGCGGTTTCGGGAGTAACAGGGTTGTTGGTCAGTGCGGCAAAAGCGACAACGCGGATAAAAGCACCTTCCAGTTCACGGATATTGGACTGGATCTTGTCCGCAATGTGGATAAGTGTAGCATCCGGAACCTCTATGTTTTCGCTCTGCGCTTTTTTGCGTAGGATAGCGACTCTGGTCTCAAGGTCGGGCGGCTGGATATCGGAAATCAACCCCCATTCGAAACGCGAGCGTAAACGCTCCTCCAGGGTAGGTATCTCTTTCGGCGGGCGGTCACTGGAAATCACGAGTTGCCGTGCGGCTTCGTAAAGGGTGTTAAAAGTGTGAAAAAACTCCTCCTGTGTTCGCTCCTTCCCCGCAAGGAACTGGATGTCATCGACTAATAAAACATCCACATTTCTATATTTTTCCCGAAACTTAAGCGTCTCATTCATCCTGAGCGAATCGATCAGTTCGTTGGTGAACTTTTCGGTGGTCACGTAGGAGATTTTCAGGGCTGGTTCCTTGGCGAGGATGTGCTGCCCGATGGCGTGCATAAGGTGCGTTTTGCCGAGGCCTACGCCGCCGTAAATAAAGAGGGGATTATACGCGCGCGCCGGTGCTTCGGCGACGGCGAGGGCGGCGGCGTGCGCAAAGCGGTTGGAGTTTCCGACGACGAAACTCTCGAAGTTGTATTTGGGGTTAAGCGCGGGTGTAGCAGTTACCGCTTCGCCCCGCAGTTTTTGGGAAGTATAAAACGGTATTTCGTCCGACAGGATGAACTTTACCGCCAGATCAGTCCCGAGCGCCTGGGAAAAGGCCTGTTTTAAAAGAGGGGCGTAGCTTTGCGTCAACCAGTCGCGGGAGAAATTATTGGGCACCGCGATGTACACGGTTTTATCGCCGTAAGCTACGGGGCGGAGCGGCTTCAGCCAGTTTTCAAACGAATGCTTGGCCACCGCCTTTTCAAGATTGGACAGAATTTCGCCCCAGACCTGGCGAATTTCAGCGCTTAACACCGCTTTGCCCCCTTAGGAAATTTTCAATGATTAACAAACCTATCCACAGGCTTTTTCACAGCCTGTGGATAACCTTGGGAAGCAAGGATATATTTAATCGTAGCAGATAAGGAAGCTATTATCAACAGAGGAATTCCTCCCAAAAAATTGCAAAGGGCGGCTTTTTCTTGACCGTCCGAAAACGGTAGGATATAATTTTTCTGTATCTGGCAAGACTTCAACGGGGTGGGGCATTTGAAACGGACGTATCAACCGAAGGTGAGGCGGCGGAAACGGGTTCACGGTTTTATAAAAAGAATGAGGACCCGTCGAGGACAGGACGTGATTCGCCGCAGACGGCAAAAAGGAAGAAAAAGACTAACGGCATAGGGTGCGGCTCTAGAAGGATTAGCTCTTCCGGTCTTGGGCGGCGGGAGTTCGAGGCCGTTTTTAAAAAGGGGCGGTCGTCAACATCCGGAGGTGTGGTTGTTTATATCCTCCCGAACCACCTCCCGGTTTTCCGCCTGGGGTTTGCTGTAAGCCGAAAAGTAGGAAACGCTGTGCGCCGGAATCGAGTACGACGCTTGCTTAGAGAAGTGTGCCGCCTTAACCAGGCGTGGTTTCAGCCGGGCTACGACTATGTCTTGCTCGGTATGGCTTCAACCGGAAAGGCGGAATACGCGGCGCTTGAGCAGGCAGCAAGGCGGGCTTTGAGAGGCCCCAAGGTGAAAGAATGAAGCGCCTACCGCTAACACTGATAAGATTATACCGGCGCGTTATTTCCCCTTGCCTCCCACCCCGGTGCCGGTTTTATCCTACCTGTTCCCAATATGCTGTAGAGGCGATCACCCGATACGGGACCATACGCGGCGGCCTGTTGGCGGTTCGCCGTTTTTTACGTTGTCACCCGTTCGGTACCGGCGGGTATGACCCGGTGCCCTAACGCAAAGAAGAAGTTACAAGGGTCCCCGGAGAGCCGGACAGGCGTCCTCCGGAAAGGTTTTAACAAGGAGGTAAGAAATTGGGAGAGCTTTTTGGCGCGCTCGTAGATGGCATAACCTGGATTCTCACAAGGTTGTATGATGCCACGGCCGCCGCCGGCGTGCCGAGTTACGGCTTGGCGATCATCCTCCTGACGGCGATGATCAAGATCGTCCTCTACCCGCTGAACTACAAGCAGATGCACTCCATGGTGGCGATGCAGCGGCTGCAGCCGAAGCTTAAGGAAATCCAGGAAAAGCACAAAAAAGACCCGCAAAAATTACAGCAAAAAATGATGGAGCTGTACAGGGAGAACGGGGTGAACCCGATGGCCGGGTGCCTCCCCCTGTTGATCCAGCTGCCCATTCTTTTCGCGCTATACCGGGCGCTATTAAACCTTTTTCAGACCCCCAATGTTGAGCACCTGAATTTTTTGGGCTTCATAAACCTGGCGCAGCGAGGCAGCTTCGGCGACCCCGCAAGCCTGATTCTGCCGATCCTGGCAGGGGCTTCGACGTGGTGGCAGATGCGGCTTACCCCCCAGGCCGGCGGCCAGGAACAGGCAATGCGGACCATGAGTACGATCATGCCGGTCATGTTTGCCTACATCAGTTTCACTTTACCGGCGGGGCTTGCTCTCTATTGGGTCGTGTTTAACTTGTTGAGCGTGGGGCAGCAATACATCATCAACAGGAGACTCTTTACCGTCGGGAAGGAGGCCTTGGAAGGTGAAGGAAGCGGTAAAAAGCGGTAAAACGGTGGAAGAAGCGTTGAGCGCTGCGCTCGAAGAACTCGGGGTCGGCCAGGACTCTGTTACGGTGGAAGTTCTTTGCGCGCCGGCAAAAGGGCTCTTCGGCATCCTCGGGTCCAAACCGGCGGTGGTCAAAGTGGTCTGTAAAGAAACTCCCGGCGCGCGGGCGTGCCTTCTGGTTAAAAATATCATTGAAGCGGTCGGTCTCGGGGGAGAGGTGGTTTTCCAGGAGGACCATGAAACCGTCCATATCGAGGTCAGCGGCGAGAAAATGGGCGTACTCATCGGCCGGCGGGGAGAAACCCTTAATGCACTGCAGTACCTTGTTGGGCTGGCTGTCAACCGGAGCGAGGGGGACAGAAAAAGGATTCAGATAGATATTGAAGGCTACCGGAAGAAACGCGAAGAAACGCTCCACGAGTTGGCGCACAAATTGGCGGACAAAGCGAAACGCCGCGGGCGGAACGTAGTGCTGGAACCGATGAACCCGCAGGAACGGCGGGTGATTCACATAGCGCTCAAAGGGCGGGATGACATTTATACTTTCAGCGAAGGGGAGGAACCTTTCCGTAAGATCGTGATTTCTCCCCGCAAATAAGGTCCTCCCGCTGACCTTGCCTGCGGCGCCCTTAGACAGGTGATGTAGCGTTGAGCGGACAAGCAGGTAATGCGGCAAAAGAGGACACCATAGCGGCGATCTCAACCCCGCTGGGCGAAGGCGGGATCGGGATCGTACGGGTAAGCGGGCCGGAAGCGATACCGGTATCACAAAAGGTTTTCCGGCCGAAAAAGAACGAAGCATGGTCTGAAGGACCGGGATATCGCCTGGTTTACGGGTTCGTGGTGGACCCGCAAAACGGGGTTGTTATTGACGAGGTCCTTCTTTCTTTGATGCGCGCGCCCTACAGTTACACCACCGAGGACGTGGTGGAGCTTAACTGCCACGGCGGGATCGTAGCCGTAAAAAAGGTGCTTGAGGCGGTGGTGGCCGCCGGGGCAAGGCCGGCCAACCCCGGGGAGTTTACCCAGCGCGCTTTTCTGGCCGGGAGGATCGATCTCTGCCAGGCCGAAGCGGTGCTCGACGTGATTAGAGCGGCTACCGAAGAGGGGTTCAGGGTGGCCCAGGGACAGTTGCAGGGGCGCTTGTCCCTGGAGATCGGGGAACTGCGCCGGGAAGCGGTGGCGCTCCTGTGCGCGGTCGAAGCCGGGCTGGACTTTCCCGAGGACGTCCCGGGGCCTGACCGGGAGGAGTTGCTGGCGGGATTGCGCGGCCTGAAGGCCAAAGGCCGGCGGCTTCTGGAAAACGCTTCGGCCGGGGCGGTCTACCGCGACGGTGTGATAACGGTACTTGCGGGGAAGGCGAACGTGGGCAAGTCGTCCCTCCTGAACGCGCTTGCCGGCAAAGACCGGGCCATCGTCACGGCGGCGCCCGGGACGACCCGCGACGTTATCGAGGAAGTGGTTAATGTTGACGGCGTCCCGCTGCGCGTTCAGGATACGGCGGGGATCCGGGAGGCGGTGGAAGAGGTTGAAAAAATCGGCGTCAACCGGGCGAGGGAAGCGCTGGCCACGGCCCAGTTGGTGCTGGTCGTCCTGGACGCAACGGCGGGGGTCACTGCGGAAGACGAAGCCGTTTTTCATGCCGGCGCCGGCAGAGAGAGGATCATCGTGGTAAACAAAATGGACGCGGTTCCCGTCCCCCTGGACAGGGAAAAGGTAGACGCTCTGGCCGAGGGAATTCCTGTAGTTTATATTTCCGCGCTGACCGGACAAGGCCTTGGGAAACTGCGGCAGGCGATCAGTGAAAAGGTATTCGGCGGCGCGGTGCTGAAACCGGAAGAAGTTGTTGTCAGCCGGGTGCGGCACAAGGAGGCGATCAACCGGTTTGCCGCGGGGATCGAGGCGGCTGTCGCGGGATTGACAAAGGGCGTCCCGGATGATTTAATCAGCCTCGACCTCCGGCGAGGGCTCGAAGCGCTCGGAGAAATTACCGGCGAGACCGTTACGGAAGACGTTATCGAAGGAATTTTTCGCGATTTTTGTGTGGGCAAGTGAGGTAAGGTAGTTTGTATTTGGCGGAAGAATACGACGTCATCGTGATCGGCGCAGGGCATGCCGGTGTTGAAGCTGCTTTGGCGGCAGCCAGGATGGGGATGCGGACGCTGCTGTTGACCCTCAACCTGGATTACGTGGCGCTGATGCCGTGCAATCCAGCGGTCGGCGGGCCGGCGAAGGGGCATTTGGTCAGGGAAGTGGACGCCCTGGGCGGTGAAATAGCTTTGAATACCGACAGAGCGGCCATTCAGAGCAGGCTTCTAAATACCGGGAAAGGCCCGGCCGTACGGGCGCTGCGCGCGCAGACCGACAAGCAAAAGTACCAGCGCGAGATGCGTCGGGTACTCGAAAGGGAGCAAAACCTGGTTTTAAGGCAGGCGCGGGTGGAACGCATCGTCGTGGAGAGTGGCGGTGTCCGCGGGGCGGTAACCGAAACCGGGGCCTTTTTCGCCGCCCGGGCGCTTATCGCTACCACCGGCACGTACCTGCGTTCGCGCATCGTGGTGGGAGATGTGGCTTTTGCGGGGGCTCCTTACGGACAGATGCCTGCGGTCGGCCTGGCGGAGAACTTGCGGCAACTTGGGCTTCAGATTGGGCGGTTTAAGACCGGAACGCCGCCCCGCGTTCACCGCCGGACGATAGATTTTTCCAGGATGGCGCCGCAACCGGGCGATCCTGAGCCCGCGTGTTTTTCTTTTTTGGGGGCGCCGCTGAAAACCGAGCAGGAACCTTGCTGGTTGACATACACCACGCCGGAGACCCACCGGATCATCCGTGAGAACCTGCACCGGTCGCCTCTTTTTTCAGGCGTCATCGAAGGGAGAGGGCCACGCTATTGCCCGTCCATCGAAGACAAAGTGGTGCGTTTCAACCGGGAACGGCACCAGGTCTTTGTTGAGCCGGAGGGCTGTGAGACACCCGAGATGTACATCCAGGGCATGAGCACAAGTCTGCCGGAAGACGTTCAAATGGCGATGCTGCACTCGGTGCCCGGACTGGAGAAGGCGGTCATTACCCGCGTCGGGTACGCGATCGAATACGACTACGTCGTGCCGACGCAGTTAACGCCATGCCTGGCGGTGAAAGGCATTCCCGGTCTTTTCCTCGCCGGACAGATAAACGGCACTTCGGGGTACGAAGAAGCGGCCGCCCAAGGAATAATCGCCGGCATAAACGCCGTCCTTTTCCTTAAAGGAGAGGAGCCGCTCGTCATCCGTCGGGATGAGGGGTACATCGGTGTGCTGATTGACGACCTGGTGACCAAGGGGACGGAAGAACCGTACCGTCTGCTGACCGCGCGTGCGGAATACAGGCTGCTGTTGCGCCAGGACAACGCGGACCTGCGGCTTACGGAGAAGGGGCGCCGGGTCGGATTGGTGGACGACAGACGCTACGAAGTGTTTGTGAGGCGGCGGGAGGCGATCGAGCGGGAAATGGAGCGGTTGAAAACGGTCGTGATCCCGCCGGATGTGGCGGCGGGCATCTTGGGTAAAAAAGGTGCGGCGGCGCCGGGGAGGGCCCTTACCACGTTGGAATTGCTCCGGCGGCCGGAGGTTGCCTACGCGGACATCCGCCTGGAAGAAGCCTTTCCCAAAGAGGTGCCGCCCGACGTTGCTTTTGAGGTGGAAAACCGCGTCAAGTACGAAGGGTACATAAGGCAGCAAATGGCAGAGGTTGCCCGCTTCCGGAAGATGGAAGACAGGCGGATCCCCCCGGAGATTGACTACGACACCGTTAAGGGCCTTTCAAATGAAGGGAGAGACAAGCTGAAGCGGGTGCGGCCCCTGTCAATCGGTCAGGCCTCGCGCATCAGCGGGATCTCCATCGCGGACCTGACGGCGCTGTTGATTTGCCTCAAGCGGGCAGGACTGCATGGCGGCGCGTGCGGGGAATAAATACACTAGTCCGGGACTTGTTGCAGGAACGCCCGCGGTCGAGGACGTCTCCTGGGGGGACGGCCCGGCAGGCGGGCGGGTCCGAAAACACTATAGTAACGACGCGCCGGAGGGTTCATGAAAATGGAATTTAGGGAAGCGCTTCTTTACGGGTTCGAGAAGATGAACCTCGCACTTCAGCCCGAGGCGGAAGCGCTTTTTCATGCTTACTACGAGCGGTTAAAGGCTTTGGAGGGGACGGTAAACCTGACCGGACTCAAGAAGCCCGAAGAAATGGCGATCAAGCTCTTTGTAGATTCGGTGGCCGCTACGCGCTGGGTAACGTTTTGCGCCGGGGAGCGCTTACTCGATGTGGGCAGCGGCGCGGGTTTCCCGGGCGTTCCCCTCGGCATCAGCGTCCCGGGGCTCGAGGTGGTGCTCCTGGAGGCGGCCCGTAGGAAAGCGGACTTTCTGCGGACGTTAATCACGACCCTTTCCCTGAAGAACGTCGCGGTGTTATGGGGAAGGGCGGAAGAATACGGCCACCTGAAACACTACCGTGAAGGGTTCGACTGGGCCGTTGCGCGCGCGGTCGCCCCTTTGCGGGAACTGGCGGAATATGCCGTGCCTTTCGTCCGCCCGGGCGGGGTCTTCCTGGCGTACAAGGGCGCCAGGGGGATGGAAGAAATAGAAGCAGCGCACGGAGCCATGGGGCTTCTGGGCGCCACCCTCGAAAAAGTGGAGGAGTACAACTTGCCTCGAACGGGCGAGCGGAGGCTCCTGATGTTCATCCGTAAAACAGCCTCCACGCCCCCCTCTTTCCCCCGGCGTGCGGGAATGCCGCGGAAAAAGCCCCTTTGACAACGCAGGAGTTTTCTCCGAACTTGTGGAATTAAGAGCAGAAGTTCCAGCGTTACGGGACGACGAAAGGCGGGTCAACGATACGTGGGAAAGGTAATCGCCATCGCCAATCAAAAAGGGGGAGTGGCGAAAACCACTACAGTGGTCAACCTTGGTGCCTGCATGGCCCTTTCGGGGCGCAAAACCCTGGTGATTGACGCTGATCCGCAGGCCAACGCGTCAAGCGGCCTGGGTGTTCCTCCGGGAGTCAGGCGTTCAGTTTATGATGTCGTTATTAAAAACGTCGCGGTAAAAGAAGTTTTGGTACCTTCGCCGTCCGTCAAGGGATTGGATGTTGTCCCCGCCAGTCTCAGCCTGGCCGGTGCGGAGGTGGAGTTGGTCAGGGTCTCGAGGCGGGAGAGTGTCCTCCGCCGGGCGCTTGCCGGCATTCGGGACGAGTACGCCTTTACTTTGATTGACTGTCCGCCGTCCTTGGGGTTATTAACCCTGAACGCCCTCACAGCGGCGGATTCCGTACTCGTCCCCATCCAGTGTGAATATTACGCTCTGGAAGGATTGGGACACCTTTTGAACACAATCAAACTTGTGCAAAAGAGGCTTAATTCGCGCCTGGTCATCGAAGGGGTCCTGTTGACGATGTTCGATGGCCGGACCAACCTTTCCATCCAGGTGGTGGAAGAGGTCAAAAAATATTTTCGTCAAAAGGTGTACCGGACAATTATTCCGCGCAATATCAGGCTGAGCGAAGCCCCAAGCCACGGTAAACCGGTAGTGGTTTACGATCCGAAAAGCCGGGGCGCCGAAGCCTATTTTGAACTCGCAAAGGAAGTGGGAGGGTATGGCTAAGACGCGGGGGCTCGGCAAGGGGCTGGACGCCCTAATTCCTGTGGCGCCTCTGGCGGGAGAAGAGCTGCAAGAAATAAGCACCGCTCTTATCCGTCCCAATGCGCGCCAGGCACGGGCAGCGGTGGATGAAGAGGGGATTGTTGAACTGGCAGTGTCCATAAATGAACACGGCCTTTTGCAACCGGTCGTCGTCCGGCCGCAAGGGGACGGCTATGAACTGGTGGCCGGCGAAAGGCGGTGGCGCGCTTTTCAATTGCTCGGGCGGGATACCATCCCGGCACTGGTACGTGACTATGACGACGTCAAAGCCGCCTGCGCGCTGCTGGTAGAGAACATTCAAAGGGAAAACCTCAACCCTCTCGAAGAAGCCACGGCATACCAGCGGTTGATCAAGGAGTTTGGACTGACCCAGGAAGAAGTAGCGCGCCTGGTCGGGAAGAGCCGGGCGGCGGTCGCGAATACGCTCCGGCTTTTGACCCTGCCCCCAGCGGTGTTAAAACTAATAAGCGAAGGCGAGTTGTCCGCCGGGCATGCCCGGCCCCTCATGAAAATCACGGCGCCGGAGATCCAGGAAGCCTTTGCCCGAAAAACGGTGGCCAAGGGGCTGTCAGTCAGGGAGGTCGAAGCGGCGGTAGAGCTGCTGGAAACCGACGCCGCGAGCACGGACCGGGAGGCCGCGGCGGCGGACGAAAAGCTTGCCGGGGCCATAAAGGAGCTTTCGGGGGCGTTAGAAAAAAAGGTGACCCTCCACCCTTCACGGCGCGGTTGGCGGTTGGCGATATATTTCCATGGTAGGGAAGAAATTATTGCGTTCGCTGCCCTTTTCTTGAAGCGGGGGAAAGTTTCACGTGAAACTTGACGGTGAAACAGCATGTTAAGCCGGGGCTCTGAAGGAGGCCCTGTTAAGAAAAAGAGCGAGTTTGCCAGCGGCCTGATTCTCGGGTTGTTGATCGGAGAGGGACATTTCGGGGGAGACGGCCGGCAGGCCCAGGTTACGCTCCGGATGCACACGCGCCACGAGGCGCTCTTTAACTGGCTGCTCGGGGTTGTACCGGGATCGCGCCTTTATGGTCCATACCATCACGGTGGCCGCGAATATTTCCAGTGGATGGTCCGCGGCAGCGCCCTCAAGCAGTTCCTCAACCGGATAGACATTCCCCTCCTCGCGCAAATCGACCCGACCACGCACGCCAGGCTTCAGAAAATGAGGCAAAATTATAACCTGGACTGAACTGTACTATTATCCGGAAGAGGGTGAAAACTATTCTCAAACAGTTCTTCTTGCAAAACGGCGTGTATTTTTTAGGCGCTGCTATGCTCCTGGCTGTCCTGGCGTTTGGATTGGCAGTGGGGAGCTTGCTGCAAATGCGCAGCCAGGGGCGGCGCCACCGCGCCTTGAACCGGCTGGCCCACAGCCGGCAGTTTCTCGAGCGCCTGGGGGAGGTTGTTGAAGGGGTAGATCGTCTTGCCAGGCAACTCGACGCCCTCAAGGCGGAACAAGAGAAGCTGGCCGATATGCTGTCCAAATGTGCCCGGACGCCGGTCGTACAGCGGTTTAACGCCTTCGAGGACGTGGGCAGCGACCTTAGCTTTAGCGTGGCGATCCTTGACGGCGAAGGAACCGGCTTTGTACTGACCAGCCTTTACGGGCGCGAAGAGACCCGGACGTATGCCAAAAAGGTGTCCGGGGGGACGGCGGAAAGCCGTCTTTCCGCAGAAGAACAAAATGTTATCCGGGAGGTCTGCTCCCGGCTCAAGTTGGTTCACGCCCCCTGAGCAAACAACAACCAAGCCGGGCGAGACAGCCCGCCAAACGGGAGGTAAGCCTATGTTTGTTGACCGTGCCGACGCTGGTCGCCGACTTGCTAAACGGCTGGCCGGCCGAACGTACTCCCAGGGCCTGGTGGTATCGATCCCGCGCGGCGGCGTGGTGGTGGGCGCCGAGATCGCACGGGCGCTACGCCTGCCGCAAGACATTATCACCCCCCGGAAAATCGGCGCGCCTTACAACCCGGAACTGGCTGTCGGAGCTGTAACCCAGGACGGTGCCGCTATTTTTAACGAAAATCTTGCCGAACAGTTCGGTTTGACCCCGCGCAAAAAGGAAAACGCCATCGCCGAAGCGGTGGCGGAAATCAATCGGCGCATGGAACTCTACAGAGGGAACAGACCGCCGGTTTCCTGGGGCGGCCGGGAGATAATCCTTACCGATGACGGCATTGCTACCGGCTACACGGCTATCGCTGCGCTACGCTCACTAAGAAAAGCCGGCCCGAGGGAAATCATCCTGGCGGTGCCCGTAGCCCCTCCCGATACCCTTGAGACCCTCCGTCCGGAAGTCGACGAAATAATCTGCCTCCTCGTCCCCGAGGTTTTTATGGCGGTTGGTCAGTTTTATTACCATTTCGACCAGACCTCAGACGAAGAAGTAATCCACCTTCTTAACGAGACCAGCAGCGGTCCTGTTCAATAATCCAGCCCGGGTCCCAGGCATAAACCACAAACTCCGGGAGTCATACTAAACCCGGAAGGAGTGAATGACTTTGGCCAAGATAGCGGTCGATGAAGGGCTTAACAACGTGCGGGACCTTTTGCAGCGGGAAGGGTTCGAGGTTGTCTTTCCGGAAAAGGCTTCGGACGCGGCTGCCGTGGTTACCAGCGGGATGCAGGAAAACATGCTCGGCATGGACAACGTGATGATTGAAGCGCCGGTGATCGATGCCCGCGGGAAGACGCCGGCGGAAATCTTGAGCGCTGTGAGGGATTCTCTCAAGAAGAGGCGGCCCGGTGCTCAGCACCCCTGAAACCTAACGCGTTTCAGGGGTGCAATTTAAGTTGCAACGACGGCTGAAGGGCCCTCTCGGGCCTCCCGGCCTACCCGGAGGAGAGCGGCGGCGATTACTTCGGCCTGGCGCATTACCACGTTAAGACGGGTGTTTTGGAGTACGGCGTATTCCATGAAGCCGCCCACGTTTACCACCGCCGTAACGTGGATATGCCCGACGGGAGGCAGCGACTTGTTTACCCCGGCCCCCGGCAGTAAGGGCCCTACCCCCACGTTGATGGCGCCCACGTTTTCCGGGTACCCGAGTGACGCGTCTACGGCAATAATCAAGGCGTTACGGTGCAGTTTGTGCACTTCTTGAAGCTTCCCTTTAAGGTTCCGCGCGTGTACCGGTTCTGATAACGTGCCGTAAACATGATAAGGGTTGCTTTGGGCTGCGGCAACCTTGCTCCCAACCAACGGACCCAGGGAGTCGCCGGTCGAACGATCGGTACCGATGCACAGAAGCACCCAAGGGATTTCCTTGCTGCAGCACAACCCTACGCGCTCGGTAATGTCCGCTGCGAGACGTTCCGAGGCGTCCGGATCTTCATAGTGTATATGTGTGCGCGAGGGCGTTGCTTCCGCAGTAACGTGGGTTATCGCGGGATACTCTTCCACTTGACCACCCCCAGGTATGCCGAGAACCATTCTGTGGCTGCCCGTTACCCCTCGGGCTCCCGGACCGAAGCCGGCAAGGTTCTGTCGCAACCTTCCGGAAATACCGTCAAAACTAATATATTTATTGCCGGCGGGTAATGTATTTATTCCCGTTTTTACCTCTTTGAAGGGAGGCCAGAAGGAATTATTGCCGTTCGAGCGAACGCTTTTAAAAGGGCTTATGGAGGAATAAACAGTGAACTGGCTTGATGCGGTTTTAATAGCTATCCTCGCCGGCGGGGTTTACCGGGGGCTGAAAACCGGGTTCATCCTTAGTTGTATCCGGCTTGCCGGTATAGGGGCGGCCTTTCTGGTCGCGTCTCGGTACTATCGCGAGGCCGGAGAACTGCTCGAGCGGCAATTCCACCTCGCTGACGTTTTGGCCACCTGGCTCACACAGTTTTACAACCCGGTGGTCCCCACGGCGCCGCCCCAGCCGGGGCAAGGTTTCGTACTTCTGCCGGGACAAAACGAAGCCTTGAGCGCGTCTGCGCTTGTCCCACCGGCTTCCGCTTTTCAACAGTATGTTTACACCCTGGCCCGGGGCCTTATCAACGCGGGGGTTTTCGTGGTGCTCTTCGGCGTGGTCGGGCGGCTTTGGTCCTTTATCGGCGATCAGGTCACGTTTTTCCGGCGCTGGTCGTTATTTAGGCCGTTTGACCGCCTCGGAGGTCTTTTTCTGGGCGCTGCCGGGGGGTTTGTCCTCGGCGCGGTCCTGGTCTTACTGCTGCACCACGCGGCGGGGCTCGGCGTTTTCCTCAAGGGCTCTGAAAATTTTTTGACTAAGGCCGTTAACGACGCGGTTCTGGTCCCTTACTATGACGGTTTCCTCCGGGTGGTAAGCGGCTTTTCGCTTATGGGCGCCGAGAAAGACCCAGGACTTCCGACCATATAGGGGTGGAGAACCGTGTTCAAACTACAAGCAGGCGACATCGTACGTTTAAAGAAGGCCCATCCCTGCGGCAGTTCAGACTGGGAAATCTTACGTGCCGGCGTAGACGTGCGCCTTAAATGCCGCGGGTGCGGCCGCATCATTCTTATTGCCAGGGAGAAACTGCGCCGGAGCATGCGGCAGATAACCTCGGTAAAAGACCCCTGAATCCCTCTCTACCAAAAGGTACTTGCCACGGGACTAACTGGTGTGGTAAAATGAATACCGCTTTTAAAGGGAACTCTTATGCGTATGGCGCGCACCGGTGCAGGCCGCCCGGCCGGCGGATGCTTAAGGCCGGAAGCAGGA
>QZIW01000053.1 GCA_003604985.1 Ammonifex sp. | reverse complement strand
GAATCCAATCCGCTCACGGTAGCGTCGTGGACGGCCCACGGGGTTTCACCTCCCGTTCTCCAGTTGGTTATTGGTCTATAATAGCATATCGCCGCTATCTTCCATTTGACAGATAAATCTGTGGGAATTGCGACAGCAACACGATTAGTATTCCTGTAGTCTTTAAAAATTTTAGGCCAGCATACATTTTTAAGTGCCGCATCCGCCCTCGGCACGAAAATCGCGCCGGTTAAAGCGGCGAGCGCAAAACAGAGGAGAAGCGTCGACAGGAATATTCGTCTTGCATCGCGACCGGGTGTTTTTTGCATTCCCCTTACCACCTCTATGGTAAATCTTGTCGGATACGGTTTGTTAACGGATGTTAACTGGGAAAATAGGACTTGTCAAGAGGGTAATATTGTTAAGGTTTGTCGCATTTTAGGCAAAGCCGGAAGGCAGTACAGGTTTTGGGGAGGCATAGTTACTGCTTTATCGAGTAGCATAACGCTTCACAGGCAATTATGAGCGGCCATTTTGAGCCTTTCAATAGCAACCGCTTAGCAATAAATCAACCGGGCCATAAAAACAAAACGGCCTTGCACGCTTTCTTTAGCTTTGCAAGGCCTAAGTCGATGCGCTTTTTTCTTTTGAACCCGTACTAATAAATACCCCCCCTTAAATTATTTGGGCAACCCGGTCGTAAATGGGTGGAATTACCCCTCTTTGCTGCTCGTTGGCCCTGATATCCTGGGCTTTGAAATACTGCGCAAGATAGTTGCAGGCCTGCCAGGGATCGACTCGCTCACCGCAGGTGAACACATCCACCGCTGCGTAGCCGAGCTCCGGCCAAGTGTGGATCGCAAGGTGTGATTCCGATATTACCACGACACCGCTGATCCCCTGGGGACTAAATTTGTGAAACACGGTTTCTCTTACTTCAGCTCCTGCCTCGAGTGCGGCATTGACCATGATCTTTTCGACCAACTCGATATTGTTCAGGATGTCGAAATCACAGCCATAAATCTCGGCTAGAATATGCCGACCCAAAGGTTTCATTTCATTTATCTCCCCCTTTGTGAAAATATTATTGGAACCACCACCCGGACTCAGCCCAACATCAAAAGCTTACCTCCACACCGGCGGAGATAATTGCCGGAAACCTTTGTCCCTCTAGACACTGGGCTAAAGGCTGGACGGTCAATTCCAACCATCACAATTTTAACACATCCCCCCCTCTTGTCAACAAAATTTTGCACTTGGAATACTTTTATCCACTTCAGCTACTATGTAGTTCTTAAGCCTCCCTATTCCTTGTATCTCCACCGTTACCGTATCCCCAAGTTTGAGCGGGCCCACGCCGCCGGGAGTTCCGGTGAGGATTACGTCCTCAGGGTTCAGCGTCATGATTTGCGAGATGAAACTGAATAAAGTGTAAACGTCGAAGATAAGGTGTTTTGTAGAAGAATGCTGCCTCCGCTCCCCGTTTACGTAAAGCGAAATCCGGCGGTCGCGCGGGTCTAACCCTGTTACAATATAAGGTCCGAGCGGGCAAAAGGTGTCAAAAGATTTTGCCCTTGTCCACTGGCCGTCCTTTTTCTGGAGGTCGCGGGCGGTAATGTCATTTGCCGCGGTGTATCCCAGGATGTAATCCGCCGCCGCCCCTGCATCTACTTTCCTCGCGGTTCTTCCGACAACCACGGCCATTTCAGCCTCGTAATCAACGCGGGACGCCATACCGGGATAAACGATGGCCTCCCCGGCGGCAATAACGGTTGTGGAAGGTTTGATAAACAATACTGGATCCTCAGGGGGAAGGGACCCGAGTTCCGCAACATGGTCGTGGTAGTTCAGACCCACGCAAATAATCTTGCTCGGCCGGCAAGGGGCCAGGACCTTAAGACTGTCCAATGCATAGCTCCTGGCCGCGGGCGTTCCGTAAAACCCGTCCGGCAGAGGGTGTACCGCTTTACCGCGGACCACCCCTGGAAACACGCCGTCCGGACCTTTGAAGTAACCTAACCGCACCTGGTTCAACTTTCCTTTAAGAATATGTACAACAGCGGTGTAATACCGAAGATGGTCACCGTTGACGACGCCACGGTGCCTGAATCGTTGAACGCGAAGGCCGCCACCACCGCGACAACCACGCCGATAAAGCCGGTGAAAAGATGGGGGTAACGGCTGCGAAAAAGCCGCATCACGCCGACCGGACGGTAAAACAAGAGGAGAAGCCCCCCGATGCCTACCGCCAGAATACGCGACCATATGGTGTAGCGGAAAAGCTTATAGTTCATGGACATCTTACGAGAGATGATGTCAAATACCGCCTCCGGGTCGCGTAACGCCAAAAAGAGGTTCCTGCCGATATGGGATTGAGCGCCCTGGCTCCTGAGAAGGTCGAGAACCGCAAAAAATGCCGGTATTAGAGCAAGGGCCGCGGCAATCAGAGCCACCACGCGCCAGTTGAACCTGACACCGGAAAGCATCAGGAAGGTGACCGGGAAAGCGACCGTAGCGGTAAGCAGCCCGCCGAAGTTTGCCCCCAGGGTTGGGGTGCCAAGGGTCATGATGATCAGCAGCCAGGACAACCCGATTAAATACAGCGTAACCCGCCGCGGCCAACTGGTTAAAACGCAGGTGCCGCCGAAAATCGCCGCTCCGATAAGAATCCCCATGTATTCGTTCCCGATACCGTAAAAACGAGCGCCGGCGATAGGATCGTAGCTCAGAATCGACTTGCCCAACAGAACGTTCCCGGTTAAGGTGTCGGTCAGGATTAAGAAGACGGTAACCAGCGAAATAAAAACGAACCCCGCAAGCGGCCGGCGCTGCTCGAAAATGATCGTCAGCATGGTAAGGGCGGCGGTAATCGCCACCAGGCCCGCCACGTATACCGCCGGTGATGCGGCGCCTATAAGCGGCACAAGTATGCAGGCCGCCGGAAAACTCAAGATGCTCAGCAGCAACGGATACAACCACAGTTTTTTTGCCAGTTGCTGTTCGCGCATCAGGATCAGCAGCACGGACGCGACAATGAGGATTAACACGTAAACGAGGTAGGTCTTTATCAACCAGATGCGGGTATTATGAACGAATAGAGTCTGTTGCCGCAGTTCCGCAATGTACGTGCTTTGGCCCGATACCCGCACGGTGGTTGAAGGCCGCCCCGACATTGTCTCGGGTGTCCGGACGCCGAAAAACTCGAGCACCGTCGGCGCAAGGTCGGTATTCATGATGATACCTGGACGGCGGGTCGAAGGTGAGGTCAGCACAGTTCCCCGCGCTACATCCGCCCCCGCCATCGCCACCGGGGTAAGCCAGTCACCGTTTTTTAAGGACGCTTTTGAAGGTGTGGGCGATACGATGAATAGGCGGTCGTTATGTTGCAGGTCGAGGTCCGCGGCCAACTTGCCCACAAACTCGTCGGCGCGTACAAGCGTGTCATGCCATTGCCGCTGGAACACGTCTTCCATGACCTCTTCGCGCGCTTCATTTAAACGCGACGTATCACCCAGTTCGATGACGATGAATTCGGCTTCGTCTTTCAGGGCAAGCCATTTTTCCCACAAAACGCCGTAGTCCGTTCGCCAACTGCCGGGGAAAACCGGGTCCTTTAGCAAAAGGTCCCGCCCGACATAGCCTGAACCAACCACACCCGTCCGATCCATGGCAACCGTGGCAACCTGGCGTCCGGGTTTTTCGCGCCAATCAGCGTTTCCCAGACAACCCACTTTGCAACCGGCGTTTTTCAACTCCTCCCCCAGTGCTCCAGGTATCACCGGGTGCGGCAGTTCGGAACTGTTCTTAATTATCTGCGCGATGTCCAGCACCAGCACGTTTTCCGGTTGAGCGACAATCCCCGTACGTTGCTCAAATTGTTCAAACGCTTTTATCTGGTGGGCGCACTGTTCCTGGGAACCATAAGCGAAGGCGCCGGCCTTGGTCGCCAGGGCGCGGGCCCCCGCGCCCACGGTTGCGTAAGCATTCTCCTCGTTTCTGATGCCGCCCGTGCCGGTGTTCATCAGACCGAAGCCGCCCTCCCGGATCAAAAGGGGCAAGTGTTTAAGCTCCGGGTTATTAAAGTCTTCGAGGCTTAGGCGGTCGATAATGACCATGACCACCCGGTCTTTTGATACCGCGGCCTGTGCGGGATGGCACGTAATCAGTGCGGCGCCGAGACATAAAAGAACCACGATTACCTTGGGAATCAGGGCTATTAAGAGGTTGGCGCATCGTTGCTTCACTGCGTTTGCTCTCCAGGTAACTGTTTATAGACCGTAGCGGGAGCGCTAATAGTCTCAACCAAATTCTAAGCCCGAAACCGATGATTTGCAAGGAAAGTGTTGTGAAAGACTACGCATTGGCAAGTAGTGACATTCTCCCAAGAAAGGCTTATAATCAACCATCGTCAGTGAACTTTCCCCGCAAGCGCCTCCCGGTAAAGATCCGTCGTAAGATCGACCATTTTCCTGACCGTAAACAATTTCGAGACGCGCTCCCTGCCTACCGCCCCGAACTTCCGCGCAAGGTCCGGTGCTGTAAGGATTGCGTTTATCGCGCCGGCTAAAGCCGCCGCATTCTGCGGCGGCACCAAAATCCCCGTTTCACCTTCGACCACCGCTTCTGGTACCCCGCCCACCCGGGTGGCGACGACCGGCACCGAAGCCGCCATAGCCTCAAGCAGGACCAAAGGAAGTCCTTCGGTAATCGAGGGAAGAACCAAAAGGTCTAGCGCTCCCAAGACCAATGGGATGTCCGAGCGCGCACCCGCGAAAACAACACGGTCGGCAACGCCGGTGTCGCGGGCCAATGCTTCAAGCTCGCCGCGGAGGGGGCCCTCCCCCACCACCAGAAACAGCGGCCTTTGGTCGGGAGGGATAAGCGCCGCCGCCTGAATGAGATAACATACTCCCTTCTGCGGGGCCAACCGCGCGATCGTCCCTACAACTCTACCGTCGGCCGGCAGGTGCAACCGCTCCCGTAATACCGCTCGCGGACCCACCGTTTTGAACTTCTCCGGTTCAATTCCGTTGTAAACCGTGACGACCTTATCCGGGTCTAACCTCTCCCGTACTATGATCTCTTCGCGCAATGATTCGGAAACGGTGATGACCCGGGAAGTCCCGTGGGCGAGTACTTTCTCCGCCAGGCTGACAGCCGTTTTTTTGTAACCGGGCCATTCCTCGTAAAAGATGGAATTGTGCGCGGTAAAGAAAACGGTCGGCGTACCCGCCAACCGAGCGGCAAGCCGCCCCACCAGGCCGGCCTTGGAACTGTGGGCGTGCAAGATATCCACGCGCCGTTTTTTAAGCAGGCGTGCAATTCCCAAAACTGCCCCGGTGTCGCTTGACAGGTCAAGTTCCCCTTTGAGACTCACGGGGAAAACCTCTACGCCTAAATCAGCGGCCTCAGCGATTAATTCCGGCGGTCCCGCAACGCAGGGTTCAAAAATGCCCCGGTCGGTATGCTTCAGGAGGTTTAGAAGGTGGTGCTTCATACCGCCCGCCGCGGGCCGGATCACATGCAACACTCTGTACCGGCTCAATGAACGTTGCTCCCCCGGGAGAGTTTAGCAATCTCTCTTTCGCCTTAACGCAACGGTTACCTCGTTGTAAATCAAACTCCCCGCCGGCGCGGGGAGTTAAAAAGAACCGTACCTCAGTGGGTTGTAATGGCGTCCGTCGGGCAACTTTCCGTAGCTTCCCGGCAGGCACCCTTCAATCCATCCGGTACCTCGTCCCCAACAGCCTTGGCCTTTTCCTCCGTTTCGACCCATTCAAACACTTCGGGGCACAAATCCACACAGGTCCCGCATCCTATGCAAAGGTCCTGGTCAACCTCAACCCGCACCATGCGTCGCCTCCCAACTGTTTTTGACGGTGTTAAGTTTATACGCCTTTCGGGAAAATATACTCAACACCCCGACGCATGGCCGGTTTTTAAACGTAGTCCTGGGTTTATCAGAGGTGCGGATCCATTTGGACGGGTACGACAGCATACGCTTTAACCACGGCCGCCGGCAGCCCGCCTTGGAGGTAGTCTGAAAAAGAGGCTGTGCCTCTGGACGGCAACGGGTTCACAAAGGTAAACCCCCCGCCGATGATCTCATTCGTTGCGTCGTAAAGAACGTAATTGACCAGCACGTTCTTGAGCTCGCGGCTGTAGGGGTTGCCGATCAGGCCCGTAATTTCACCGTCATATGGAAGGTCACCGGTGGAAGTATACCGCAAGTCAAAGAAGTTAAAAAGAGGTATCTGCCTGCCGTTTTGGTCCCAGGAAATTTCGTCCACCTGCACGCTCATGGAGGCTGTCGGGAAAGAGGTAACAACCTTGTCGCCCACCAAAGCGGTCGCTCCCGGCGGAATATATGAAACCTGTTCCGTGACCGTTTTGACGGCATTCCCCCTCGAGTCGTAAAACTTAACGGTCACGTCGACGAAATTGGCCGCCAGGAAGGGGTTGGGATTGATGATTTCAACGCCGTAGGTTGTCAGGTACGAATTTGAAGCCTGGAGCCAACGCCCGGGCGTACTCCCCTTTTTACCGATGATCAATCTTTTCGGCGTCTCTGTATGTACCGGGCCCTTAAACGGCGAAGGCGAAGATATGTACACCGTTTGGTCGTCTTCGCTCCAATTTACCTGGCAGCCGAAAACTTCACTCACAAAACGAAGCGGAACCATGGTGCGGCTTTCAACGATCTTAGCGGGTACGTCCAGATATACCGGCTGATCGTTTACAAGCGCCTGTCCTCCTACAATCAAGCGGATTTCCGTATCGTCTTTCCGGGCGGTAACCGTTTTGGCGGCGCCGTCCCAATCAATACCGGCGCCCAACGCTTCAAAAATCACCCTCACCGGTATCAGCACGCGGCCTTCCTCCAACAGAGGGGGCACGTCTAAAGACAGCGGGATCCCATCGAGGAAAACGGCCGGCGTCGCCAGGGCCGTCCCTCTCAACGCAAGGGTCAGCATAAGCAGGAACAAAACAATGGTGACTTTTCGCATGAAGAACCTCCGGGACGAATGCTTGTAAAACCAACCGTTTGGATTATCAGTTGTTGCTCTTAAAATTCAACCTGAGACCGGCCTAATCCTCCCCTGCTCCCGGCGCCGTATCGAAAAAGGTAGAGCCAAGTAGAAATATTTTGCCTTGGTGCATTATTCTACAACTTAAGGGGTGTCGTCGTTGCCGCACTCCTTGTCGGCGCACCAGCGCGCATCGGCGAGGACCACCGAGGTCTCGATTTGCCGTTCGGGTATGGACCAGTACTCGCGAAGGAGCCGCTCTTTCTCTTCAGGGGTGACCAATGTGAAACCGTGCTTTTGGTAAAACCGTATCGCCCAAACGGCGTCCGCCCAGGTGCCGACCAGTACAGGACGACTTGTCTGCTCCAGGAGACAGGACAGCAGTTTCCCGCCGATGCCCCTGTTTCGTTCGGCCGTGCGGACATAGGCGTGTCTGATAAGGGTTGCGTCCCGGACGTTTTGCAGGCCCATAACACCGAGCATCCCGCCTTCTGCTTCATACCCCCAGAACACCACCCCGCCGCCGATCTCGTGCCGCAGTTCTTCCTGTGACATGTACGGATCTTTCCAGCGGTCCTCCGGGATGACGCCCTTATAAGCCTGCGCGGATTCGTTGATGATCACGAAAATTGTGTCGATATCGCTGTCCCTACACCTGCGAATCATAACAGTTAACCGCCTCTCAAATTAGAATAGCCTGCAAGTCGATTAACACTTGGATATATATAGAATACCAACTTACGTTTCGGAAAAAAATATCAATTGAATATCACCTGGAGGAACAACGCACTTTGGACAGTTTTTCGAGGGGTCTTGTGGCCGGGATCGGCAACTCGATGGGTCGAAGTAAACGGCCTGCCTTCCTATAAACCGGCAACAGGCGGGAGAGACCCAATCGGTCCGCACTGTTTCCACATTCACCAGTTTGGAAACTGCGAAACAGGTGCCCCAAACACCCCCTTCGCCGCCGCCGGACAGCACTGGAACCCAACTAATCAGCCTCATGGAAACCGGCCGGGGATTTCCCGGTACTGTTTTCGAACCACGGCCTGGCCAGGATGAGTTTTTTCACTGCTAAATTCAAAGTTGCCGATATAATCGGCAGATCGGTACTCATCCATGAAAATCCCGACGACTACCGAACCCAACCCGCGGGCAACTCGGGCTGGAGGCTGGCTTGCGGGCTTATTGAGCTATACCGGTGAGCGGGTCCGCCGCCACTTTCCATACTTGGAAGGCCACCCGCCCGGCGGCTTTTGAAGCGGTCAGCCCATAAGAAAAAGGGGGTGTTTTCTTGGAAGTCGTAATTCTTGGTGACAAACGATTTCCACACGCGTCATCCCCTCATATTTATGAAACAGGCCGTCAATACCGGGCGTGGAGCAGATAAAAAGAAAAGCCCGCGAACCATTCAGACGCGGGCCTAATTTACAAATGGTCGGAGCGACAGGACTTGAACCTGCGGCCTCTACCACCCCAAGGTAGCGCTCTAGCCAAACTGAGCTACGCCCCGATTGCTACAACAATTATAATCGGAATGCCGAAAGCCGTCAAGTTAACGACGCCAGGGGTCGCCCCACTTCTTCAGGCGAACGCGCCTTCGGCCTTTCTGCGACAGCAACCAGGCAACCGCAATCACGCCCATCGCGCACACCAATTGTGCGGCGATCTCAACCCCCCTTGAAGGGTGAATCAAATGCGTTACGAACGGGTCGGTGAGCATCAGCTCCCCGCCTATCTTACCCAGAACGGCGGCAGCCAGGTAAGCCGTAGCGGGGAAGCGGTCCATAACCATACATAAAAAACTGGAACCAAAAACTACAAAGGGAATACTAAGCCCCAAACCGAAAATCAGTAGGATCAGGTTGCCCTTGGCCACCGCGGCTATCGCCAGAATGTTGTCGGTGCTCATGACCACGTCGGCGATCATGATCAGCTTAACGGCTTCCCACAGGCTCCCGGCTCCCCTGCTGTTGTTGTCACACTGTACAGCGTTGTACTTCAGCAGCTTTACGGCGATCCAGATGACGAGGGCGCCCCCGACCAGTTTCAGGTAGGGCAACAGGATAATTTGCGAAGCTACAAAGGTCAGACTCACCCGCAGAAATACCGCCGCAGCGGCGCCCAGCGCGATACCGAGCAGCCGGCGCCTTCTGGAAAGCCGGCGCACGGCCATGGCGATCACACAGGCGTTATCACCGGCAAGGACGATATCGATGAGCACGATTTCCAGGGCGCCCAAAAAAAGTGCTTCCATAGCCCGCCCCTTTTCAGCCGCTGAACTTGAACCGGTGGAGCAGCGGCACTCTATTATGATTGTCCGTGGCCTCGAAATCTCCTTCTTTGCTCTATACACCGGGTATGCGGGCCGCGGGAGACGCCGATGCCTCCGTCACCGTGATCCGGCGTGAATCATAGGACCTGTCTGTACCTCATAGCATTTTCCGCTCCCCAGTGCGGATACTCAAAACGGGTCCGTCCGGTTTTCTTTATGAAAAAGACGGCCCGAAAAAGACGGCTGCAATTACCCGCCCCCCACCTCCTCGGCGTATTTGCGGATCCGGGCAAGGGTCTTAAGGCGTGTTTCCTCGATGGCGCCGAAGTTCATTGCCGGGATGTAATAGCCTTCCATGTAGTCGTGTGTCAGCTTCGCTTCCCGGATGTATTGAATACCGCGGGCAAGGGCCTCGCTAAAACGCCGGCGCGCGTATGCGATTTCGGCGGCATAGGAAGCCTGTACCCGTGGATCGCTCAAACTCTCCAGGTTAACGGTATGTATTTCCATTCCCTCCGGTGGGGTGAATCGAAGTTCGGCTACTTCTTTCAGGACCGCGGTCTTGAGGGCCGGAATAAGCAGGAAATCTATTTCCCGCGGCTCTAAGGCGCAATGAAACACCTCCGTATCCAGCCCGCGGATGCCGGCCGTTTCCGCGAGACGGGCCAGAAAGGTGCTGCGTCCGGAGCCCGGAGCCCCTCGGATAATGAAGAGATGCTTTGTGTCCTGAAGCAGGGTTTCAAGGTGATGCACCACGCCGTCGGGCGAGATGGCCGAGCAGAAGAGCCTCCGGGTTCTGGGAAACCTTTCGTGTTGTACGGGATCCCCTTTAAAAATGGCAGCGGCGGTCTCCCGGAGCAGGTGGTTGACCCCGGCGAAATTCATACTTTCCGCGACGTAACCCTCAAGTTCCTCCCTTATTACTTTAGCTTCCCTGAGTTGGCTGTACGCAATCCTGAAAAGGCGTCCGACCCGGTCATTGGCCTCGAGTACTTCCTTTTTACAGGCACGCAGTTTCTTCTCGTCCCAGAAATCACCCAAATGAATTATTTCGTCAACGACTCCGGGATTCTTTGGGTCGACCACGTGCGGCGCCGTCCCGTCGATAAGGGCCACACGGACCGCGGGGATGACCAGGCCGTCGAGGGAACCGTTGTCCGAGGAACAGCACATGAACTCCAGGTCGTAGCCGAGCCCGATCATATCCTCGCCGATTTTTCGCATAAAGTTGGACTTGCCGACGCCCGGCCCCCCTTTGATGACGAAGATGCGCGTGGCGTCGGGCTCGATAATGTGATCGTAATAAGAAAAAAAGCCGTATGCGGTGTTGCCTCCCGGAAACATCTTGCGGAACTTCCCCTTCCCCATCATTTCCCTCCTCACGTTGGTTCAAAGTGTGATGTCCGCCGAATCTAGTACCCGGAGGCGCAAGCCCTAATCCGCGACGACTTACGCGCCCGGATGTATGGAAAAACGGGCGACGCCACGGAAATTGGTCATCCCTGGCGCCGTCTTTAATTACTCGTCAAACTCGCTTATTTTAGACTATGCTCGGCGTTTGCCCGTAATAACTCGTTGAAGCCCCATGTTTACTGCGACAGGTTCAAACCGGAGTGCTTGTCCAAACGTTGGCTGAACTTAGCAATACGGTGTAAAAACCCTATGCGCGGTTTCCTAAGAAATTGTAACGCGATACTCCCTCAGCCAGGTATCAACCTGGATCAGGTAAGCCATAAGTTGAGGCCCCGTCATCAACTGACCGAACCAGGGGAGGTTTATTTCCGCCGCGTTCCCCTCGGCGAAGGAACGGACGGCGCCAACGTCGACAAACCTCCTAAGAGGCGAACCAGGGTCTTTCAGTATTTCCAGCAGCCAATCCCGCACTGTGGTGGTATAGGCGGGATTATGGGTCTTCGGATAGGGGCTCTTCCGGCGCTGCAACACGTTCTCCGGCAGCACGTCGCGAAGCGCGCGCCGCAGGATGCCCTTTTCGGTCCGGTCGCAGAACTTCATTGCCCACGGGATGTTCCAGGCGTACTCCACTAGGCGGTGGTCGCAATACGGCACCCGTACTTCGAGTCCTACCGCCATGGTCATCCGGTCCTTACGGTCGAGGAGCACCTGCATGAACCTCGTTATGCTGAGGTACGAGATTTGGCGCAGCCGGGCGGCGTGAGGGTCCTCTCCCGGGAGGCGCGGCACTTCCGCCACGGCTTCCTCGTAACGGGCGGCGAGGTATTGCTCCGGTCTTATATATGCGGTCAGCTCAGGCTTGAGCAGGCCCACCCTTTTACCGACCATGCGCGTCCACGGAAAATTGTCTGCGTAAACCTCTTCATTACGGCGAAACCATGGATAACCGCCGAAAACCTCGTCCGCTGCCTCACCGGAAAGGCCCACGGTATCTTTCTTTTTAATTTCCGAAGAGAAAAGATAAAGTGAGGCGTCCACGTCGGCCATACCCGGCAGGTCTCGGGCCCTGACCGCGGGCACAAGGGAACGCACCAGTTCTTCCGTGCCCACCCTTACCACGTGGTGCTGCGTGCCCAAAAAATCGGATACCTGGCGGGCCCATGGAGCGTCGGCGGTAGGCTCGAACTCGTTTGCTTTAAAGTAAAATTCATCGCCGTCGTAACCGACCGAATATGTTCGCAACGCTTTGCCCCGTTGCTTGAAGACGTCGACTGCAAGGGCGGTCACCGCGCTCGAGTCCAGACCCCCGGAAAGCAAGGTGCACACGGGAACGTCGGCCACCAGTTGCCGTTCGATGGTGTCCTCGAGCAGGCCGCGCACGGTCTCGACCGTGGTGTCCAAGTCGTCCGTGTGGGGCCGGCTCTCCAGCGCCCAGTATCGCCTGACATTCGTCCCCCACTGGTTGTGCCTTAGCCAATGGCCCTGCTTTAGTTCCTTTATGTTCCTGAATACAGCGTGCCCCGGCGTACGCGCAGGCCCCATGATGAACACCTCCGCCAACCCCTCGGCATCGATCTCCGCTTGTACCAGCGGATGCGCCAGGATTGCCTTCAGTTCCGACCCGAAAATAAAAGCACTGCCACGTTCAGCGTAGAACAGCGGCTTTACCCCAAGGCGGTCGCGCGCCATGAAAAGACTCTGGTCCGCCTCGCTCCAGACGGCAAAGGCGAAGATCCCGTTTAAGCGGTCCAGACACCCCGGTCCCCACTCAATGAAGGCCTGGAGCAGGGCCTCAGTGTCCGAATATCCTCGAAAGGTGTACCCACGGGCTGTAAGTTCCTGCTGCAGTTCAGCTGTGTTATATAGTTCGCCGTTGTACGTAATGACGTACGTTTTCCCGGCACGGCTGCGAACCATTGGTTGACCACCGCCTTCCGGATCGACTACGATCAGGCGCCTGTGGGCTATTGCCGCCCGGGGGGAAATCCACGTCCCGGCGGCGTCCGGTCCGCGGTCGGCCAGGGTTCTGTTCATCGTTTCTACTATCTTACGCTCTTGGGTCAGGTTTTTCTGCCAGTCAATCCACCCGGATATGCCGCACATCGAAAGTTTTGTCCCCCTTTTTTCCTTTTAAAAACAGCACCGCCGGCACAAAAAGACGCCACAGAAGACTCCTCCCGTGGCGTCTTTGCCACTTGCACCGGGCTACTCCATGTTATGCATCAAGGGCGTGTACCGATAACCACCACAACCCAACCGGAAATGATTCCCGCTCCCGCCGTTAAAGGAGAAAACCGCCGCAAGGCGAACTTTCTAACGAGGGCGGACCAGGATGAGATTATCTCTTTTCTCGGGCATAACATAAAACGAGGAGATTTTTTTGAAAGGGGAGTCTGGACTTGGCTTTTCTACTGCCGCTCTTTCTCCTTTTGCTGCTGCCTTTGCTTTTCCTCCTCTTTTATTTCCAGGTGGCGGCTTTTTCCCTTACCCGGCTTGGCCTGTCCCCTGAAGGCGCCGTGACTTTCTTTGCGCTTTGTCTTTTGGGCGGCGTGGTAAACATCCCGGTTTCCAAACGCCAGACGGTCTTCGAGCAGCGGGCGGTTTTCGGCTTACCCTTTTTGTCTTACTATCAACCGCGAGCTCGGGAGCAGATAATCGCGGTGAACCTGGGCGGGGCGGTTCTGCCGGGACTGTTCAGCCTGTACTTGCTGGGCCGGGCGCCCTTCGCGGCAACAATTCTGGCCACGGTCGTCGTGACTTTGGTCGCAAAAAGACTCTCCCGGCCCGTCCCCGGCGTGGGAATAACACTGCCCGCCTTTATCCCGCCGCTGGCGGCCGCAGCGGTCGCGGTGCTCCTCGCCGGGAACAACGCCGCCCCCGTAGCGTACATTTCCGGGGTCTGGGGTACGCTCATCGGCGCCGACCTTTTGAACTGGCCGCGTTTCAGGGACTTGGGGACGCTTGTATTGAGCATCGGGGGGGCCGGGGTGTTTGACGGCATATTTCTGGTAGGAATCGTCGCAGCGCTGTTAACTTAAAATCGCGACTAAATCGCAAGAGGGTGGTTACTATTGAAGAAATGCCTCTTTTGCCGTCTGCCTGAAGAGGCGATCATCGCGGAAAACGAGCTGGCCTTTGCGGTATATGACAAATACCCTGTTAACCCGGGTCACACCCTGATTATTCCGCGCCGTCATTACAGCTCTTATTTCGACGTTACCGAGGACGAACTGCTGGCGTTCCACCGCCTCATCGGCGACGTAAAAAGGCTCCTGGATGCGGAGTTCAAACCCGACGGGTACAACGTCGGGGTCAACGTCGGGGAGCCCGCGGGACAAGTCATCTGGCACGTCCACTTGCACGTAATCCCACGTTTCAAGGGCGACTCCCCGCGACCGGGAGGACTGAGACGCGTAAAACGCCCCGTAACGCCCTGGGAACGGGAAGCGGAGGAGTAAGGGGCACCTTTATAAAGAACCTATTCACTTACGTACCTTTCGCGCCGCATCCTATTCCCCGGCGGCACTCTTCTTACCCGGATGGCGGTGTTCGTCCGTTCTGGTGTCAGTGCCCCGCCCGTCCGCCGCCGTTTTTTCGGCTACAATTGTTTCTTCGGAGACCAAAAGGCCTACCAGAACCATGCAGACTAAGAGAATAGTGCTGCAGCCGTAGAACGGGGCGGCTGGGGCAACACGGTCGTAAAGCAGCCCGCCCACTCCGGGACCGAGAATAAAGCCCAGGCTGTGCATCGTACCGACCGCGGCAATGGTCCCGCCCCCGCGTCCCTGCGGGGCCGCCATGCTGGCAAGCGCCGTCCAGGCGGGGGCCCCTGTTACGTAAGCCAACCCCACGACACTTATCAAAACCTGCCACACCGCAAAACCGCCGGCGGCGGTTAGGAGGTAAATGGCCGGCGCAGCGGCGGCATACGCGCACCTGACAGCCCTTGCTTTGCCGGCAACGTCCGCTAAACGCCCAAAGGGCATCGCCAGGAGTGCAACCGCGACCGCGGGGAGGATAAGAACCCGGCCGATGTCGGCTTGGGTGAAGCCCAATTGCTCTTTGGCGAAAAGTACAAATACCGGCGCCAGAAGCCCTGTGCCGAATTGTTGTAAAAGTGATATGAAGAGCATCGCCATAAGGACCGGGCGTCCAGCCAGCAGCTTTATATACCCGGTGACTTCTTTTTTTACGGTAGGCGCCCTGGTTTCCCTCGCCGGCGGCCCCGCCCTTCGGGACCCAGGAATAGCCGCCGTCGCGGTGACGGCCGCAGCCGCCAGGAAGAACGCTGCGACGTAAAAAGCCGCGGCGTTGTTGCCCGCGGCATGGTTTGCAAACGCCCCGAGCGCCGGGCCCAAGGATAGCGCCACGAGGTAAGCGAGGTTGAAAACGGTCATCGCCTGCGAACGGTTCTCCACCGGGACCACGTCGGCGGTCAGGGCTGCCAGTACCGGCCAGAAAGCCGCCACGCCGGCGCCGTTCACTATTTGCAGCAGAATCAATTGGACCGGGTGGTGGAGCAAGGTAATCGGCACCGGCACCAATAAACAAAGAAAGATGCCGAAAACGATGATCGCTTTACGGCCGACGCGGTCGCTTATAAACCCCAGCGGCGTTTTCACCAGGGTTTCGCTGACCGCGTACGCGCCTAAAGCCACGCCGATAAAGCTCGCGGTGAAACCGAGGGTTTCCTTTAGGTACAGCGGCAGAATCAGGATGAAAACCGCTTGCCCAAGGGTGGAGAGCAGCGTCACGGCACCGATGGAGATGAGCACCGGGTATATCTTAAAAACGCTGAAAGAATTCGTAAACTGTCGCAAAACAACGACCTCTTTTAGGAATAGCCTTGCCGCAGGCACGTCAACAGGTTATTTTTCCATTCTGTATGCTCTATATGCCTTCGTAATCGAAACAGTCCGGGGTCCGACTTGCTCTTAGATATCAACCGGCCGCCGGGTATGCGCCCGGTCAAAACCAACGCCGTCGCTTTCGGTCCCGTTCACGCGGCGCCTTGTACCAGAATATGGTTACCACCGCTATACGCCGGAGACCTTGGAAATCCTTTTATAAAAGGATTGACGAAACAATAGTCGGAACATAAAATTTATGAAAAGGTAAGACGCGAAAGGACACAATGGCGTGTCCTTAGCTAGGCGCTGAGGCCGGAAGGTGTAGGCGCCTTTCTACCTTCCGGTAATATCAGAATAAAGGAAACTTCGCCGCCAACTGTCTTCTTGAAGTCAGCGGCTCCCGTAAATATTCTAAAATGGGCTTAGGAGTGGTCTGGTGCGTAAAGTAGAAGCTATTATCCGGTCCGGTAAACTTGAAGCGGTAAAAGAAGCCCTGAACAAGTTCGGCATCCAGGGGATGACGGTCTCCCAGGTGATGGGTTGCGGGCTCCAGCGCGGCCGCACGGAGGTCTACCGGGGGCACGAGTACAGCATCAACCTCTTACCGAAGGTGAAGCTTGAGATTGTAATCCGCAACGATTCCGTGGAACAGGTTATCAACATTATTAAGGAGGCGGCCCGGACGGGAGAGATCGGCGACGGTAAAATCTTCGTTTATCCCGTGGAAGATGTTGTCCGCATCCGTACCGGAGACAAGGGTGAGGCTGCGATTTAGCATTTCGGCATGTCCCTAAAAACGGTCCCGGCCGGTCATGTGTCCTGCATCGGTGCAGGCCAGTTCAGGAGCGGCCGTCGTCAAGCGGAAAACAGGTTTGGGTTGTAAGGGCGCATAATTAACGCCGTCAGTGATGACGCGGGAGCAAAGACGCTCGGAGGGCATCGGCACCTCCTGATAGCGTCTTTGTCTTTTCCGGCCGTATGAGGCGAAACATTACAAATCAGTAAGGAGGCAAACGATTTGGGCGAAAACTTATTCGCTTCGTGCATCAGCACTGTATGGGTTCTTTTGTGCGCCGCGCTGGTATTTTTCATGGAGGCCGGTTTCGCTTTCCTGGAAGCGGGGTTCATAAGGGCGAAAAACTCGCTGAACATCGTGATGAAGGTGTTTACCGATGCCACCGTGGGTATGCTGGCCTTTTTCGTCTGCGGCTTCGGCATCATGTACGGCATCGACCGGGCGGGGCTTTTCGGCGGCAACGGCTTCATTCTCGGCGGCAACCTCGCCCATCTTGACTACGGGATCCCGCTTTATGCTTTCTGGCTGTTTCAGGCGGCTTTCGTAGCAGCGGCCGCGTCCATTATTTCCGGAGCGGTGGCCGAACGCATGAAGTTTATGCCCTATGTCATTTTCACGGCTCTGGTCGCGGGCCTTTTTTATCCCATCGCCGGACACTGGGTATGGGGCGGCGGCTGGCTTGCCAAAATGGGCATGCTGGACTTTGCTGGATCGGCGGTAGTACACGCTTTTGGAGGCTTCAGCGCCCTGGCCGCAGTTTTTTTACTGGGCCCCAGGCGGGGCAAGTTTAACGCCGACGGCACCGTAAACGTCATTCCGGCCCACAACCTCCACCTGGCTTTCCTGGGGACCTTCATTTTGTGGCTGGGGTGGTTCGGTTTTAACCCCGGCAGTTCCCTCTCCGGGTTGGACATGAACATCGCCCGCATTGCACTTACCACTAATCTGGCCGCAGCCGCCGGTGGGACCGCGGGAATGCTCTTCACCGCCGCCAAATGGGGCAAGCCGGACCCCTCTATGGCCATGAACGGCGCCCTTGCCGGGTTGGTGGCGATCACCGGCGGTTGCGCATTCGTCGCTCCCGCCATCGCGGTATTGATCGGCCTGGTGGCCGGGGTGCTTGTGGTGCTCGCCGTTGGGTTTTTCGACCGCATTCACGCGGACGATCCGGTAGGTGCGATCGCGGTACACGGGGTAAACGGTGTATGGGGAATCGTCGCCGTGGGGTTGTTTGCGGAAAGCGGCGGCCTTTTTTACGGCGGCGGCTGGCACCTGCTCGGCGTCCAGGTTCTCGGGGTGGCATCGGTCGCCCTTTTGGGTTTCACCACAACCTTTGCTGCATTCCATGTCCTTAAAAAGACGGTTGGAATACGAGTTTCCGAGCGCGAGGAGATCGAAGGTCTGGACATCAACGAGCACGGCGTACTGGCCTATTCAGGCCCTGCCGCCGAGTCTCCCTTCGAATCGCCCGTGGAAGAGCCTTTCATGACAAATGTGGCAAAAGAAATAAGTTTTCTTAAAAAAAGTGTTGACGAAATGAGCGGCAGGATATAAAATATTATTTGTAGTTTCCATATTGGGTATTGTATAGGGATAACGATGTCGTATCCTCGGGGCGCTGAAGCCGAAAGCTTGGCGCCCTGTATTTTTTTAAGGACAAGTTGCTTGGGCAGGAAACGTCCTTAAATTTAATAATGAAGGTTCCTGTTGCGGCCCACTTCTTCAAAGAGATTTTTTTTAAGGATATAGTAGGAAGCAAAGGTGCTTCGAGGAAGCGAATGCAGCTTCACCTTCGAAGCACCTTATATTTTTGGCAGCGTCCTGGTACGGCCGGGCGCCACCCGAACCG
>QZIW01000061.1 GCA_003604985.1 Ammonifex sp. | reverse complement strand
TTCGGGTCTTTCCTTGCTTACTTAACCTTATTACTGGCTTTACTCAAGGATTCTTGACCTCGCACAAATCTCTCGCCACTGTTCAGTTTTCAAAGACCGCCGTCAATAACGACATTTTTCAGTTTATAATTTTTCAGGCTCGGTGTCAAGTGCCAATTTTTTTCCGGCACAGCTTTTATTCTATACAACCATGCGTTCCCATCTTTAAACTGAACGCAGCAATTAAAAATATAGCATAGGCTGATTACGGTGTCAACGGCTGGAACCTCCGACGCCGTAGATTTTTTTAAATATCTCTGTTACCTTTATCTTCGAACTTGAGGAGTATTTCCTTTAAAAATTGTCTTTATTAAAAGGGTCTGTTATTTGGGCGCCGTAAACTCCAGGACTCCCGGGATGCTAACGAAAGTGCTCGGCACCGCGCCAACGATAATGCTCTCTACCAAAGGCATATCGGTGGCGACATGCGCCTCTTTTTCGTGCAAGGGAACAACGATTCTGACGGTCGTATCGAGATGCAGGAAAAACCGGTGGCGCGTTTGGTTAATCCCCGCGGACTCAAACCTGTCGCGCATCTCTACCCTCACCGCTCCCACGGGAACAATTTCCACCTTCATTCTGGGCCCGTAGTTCGCCAGGAACTGGCTTCCCAGAAGCTGCCCCAGAGGCACGTCGAAATGCTGCTGTTCAAGGTCCGCCAGGGCTTTTTCCACGGCGACCGCCACGTTCGCGGCCATTTGATTGACCTTGACCGTATCGGCTTGCATTAAAACGACCCGGCCTTTTTCGTCTTTATGGACCGTCACCAAATCTTCGTAGCTGAGTCTCTGACCGAGTAGATTAGCCCTGACGGCGTCGTTAACGGTCTTTACTGCGGTCTGAATCGCCTTTGCTTCGGCAAAAGCAAGTATGGTAGGAAAAAACTTGCGTTCAAAAATAATAAAGGAAATGCCGCTAAAGAAAAAAAGTGTAAGCAACACCCAAATAACAGGGCGCAGCAGCGGTTGTCGAAACAAGAACTTCCCCCCGCAATCCGACCCTTCGAGACCGATAATCAGAATCTGTCGGCAGCGCTTTCTACAGATAATATATGACCGTGCGCGGGGAAAAGGTATATTGATTATTTGCGGAATTCAAACCAGACGGGCGAACTTCCTGCGCCCAATGCGGATGATTGTGCCGGGGGCAGGGGAGATGGCAGCGTTGGGGTCCACTATTTTTTCTTCGTTGACGCGTACGCCGCCCTGGCCGATTAAACGCCTGGCCTCGCTGGTACTCGGGACCAGACCCGCGGCTACCAATAACCGCGGCAGGTAGACGACACCGCCGTTTATGGCCTCAGGCGGAACCGTAAACTCGGGAATGTCGGCGGGCAACTCCCGTTCCTGAAAAACTTTGATAAACTCGGCCTCCGCTTTCTCCGCCGCTCCGGCGGTATGGAACTGGCTTACAACCTCCCGGGCCAGCCGCATCTTGGCGTTTCGGGGGTGAATGCTGCCGTCTTTCAGTCCCGCCGCCAAGGCACTCAAGTCCTCGGCGCTTACGGGAGTAACGAGTTCCAGGTAGCGCAGGATCAGTTCGTCAGGAATGGACATAAGTTTGCCGAACATCTCCCCGGGCGCTTCGGTGATACCGATATAATTCCCAAGACTTTTGGACATCTTCTGCACACCGTCAAGCCCTTCGAGGATGGGCATGGTAATGGCGACCTGTGGGTCCTGGCCGTACGACGACTGCAGCGTCCGCCCCATTAACAGGTTGAAACGCTGGTCGGTACCGCCAAGTTCGACGTCGGCGCCCAACGCGATGGAGTCGTATCCCTGCATCAGCGGGTAGAAGAACTCGTGAATGGAAATCGGCAAATTGGATTTGAAGCGCTTGTTGAAATCCTCGCGCTCCAGCATCCGGGCCACGGTGTAATGGGCCGCAAGCCGGATAACGTCCGCAAAAGTCAGCGGGGCAAGCCAAGAACTGTTAAACACCATTTCCGTTTTACCGGGATCGAGGATCTTGAAAATCTGTTCCTTATAAGTCAGGGCGTTGGCAAGGACCTCTTCTTCCCCAAGTTGCCTGCGAGTCTCAACCTTGCCGCTCGGATCACCGATTCGCGCGGTAAAATCGCCGATGATGATGATCAAGTGGTGGCCGAGTTCTTGAAATTGACGCATTTTTTGGAGGACTACGGTGTGCCCGAGGTGAATGTCGGGGGCCGTCGGGTCCAGCCCGAGCTTTATCTTGAGGGGCCGCCCGTTTTCCCGCGCAGAGGCAAGTTTCTTTTCCAGTTCCTCTTCAGATATTATCTCCGCAACGCCCCGGCGGATGACCGCCATTTGGTCGGAAACAGTTTTCAAAATCCTCTTATCCCTCTCCGGTCCAGAATCACGTTAAAAAAACCTGTCGTATCAAGCAGCAGTCTCGTCCTTTTATTGCCTGCTCATAGCCAGTCGCAGGTTCCCGCAATTCTGTATGGTAAAAATTATTATCATTATAGCAAAGCCGCCATACTTATTTCAAGGAGCAGGAATTTATCGCTGGTTTAAGGGAATTTCGAAATGTGTTATAATTTTGCCGGTAACGGCGGTAAGGAGCGGTGGCAGTGGTCAACAATCAAAACAAGGCCAAAAAGAAAAAACGGCGGCTCAACCCGTGGCGTCTGGCTATATTACTGGTGCTCCTGGCGTGTCTGGGGCTCGGCGCCGGCGCGGCGGGGATGGTGGTTTACAGCCTCAAGGGTATGCCCGCCTTCGATCCGGCACGCCTCGAAGGATCGCTGGCAACTTCACTGTACGATAAAAACGGCAAGCCGTTTGCCGAAATCGGCACCCAGAACAGGGTACCCATTAAGTTGAGTGCCATCCCGATCGAGGTCCAAAACGCCTTTTTGGCCGCGGAAGACGTACGTTTTTACGACCACATCGGGGTTGACCCGCGGGCCATTTTCCGCGCCTTTTACCAAAACCTCCGGGGCGGCGGGATAAGGGAAGGCGGCAGCACCATTACGCAGCAGCTCGCGAAGAACAGTTTTTTAACTCCTGAGCAGACCCTCAAGCGCAAAATCCAGGAGGCAATCCTGGCCCTCCAGATCGAACGCCACTACCGGAAGCAGGAGATATTGGAGCTGTACCTCAACCACATTTACTTCGGCGAGGGAGCGTACGGGATTCAGGCCGCCTCGCGCACCTATTTCGGCAAGGACGCCGGTTCGCTTACAATGACCGAAGGCGCCCTGTTAGCGGCTCTGGCTCAGGCACCATCCCTTTACTCCCCCTTTCGCGATCCGCAGGCGGCTTTTAACCACCGGAACGCCGTCCTGGACAAGATGACGCGTTACGGGTTCATAAATCCGGAGGAGGCTTCAAAAGCCAAAAACGAACCCATCAAGCTGAGTTCGGGATCGGGGGGGCCTAAGGGTGACCCCTTTCCGTTTTTTGTCGACTTCGTTACTGACCAGTTGGTAGCCAAGTACGGCGTCGGCCGTGTGTTCCGCGGCGGTTTGCACGTGTACACGACACTGGACCCGCGGATTCAGGAAATCGCCGAACAGACTATGCAGGACCCTAAGAATTTCCCGCCTTCAAGCCGGGACGACGAAGGCCAGCTCCAACCGCAGGGAGCGGTGGTTGTTCTGGACCCGCATACCGGCCACATCAACGCTTTCGTTGGTGGGCGCGAATATACGCACCGGCGCGGCCTTAACAGGGCCACCAACATTTACCGCCAGCCGGGTTCGGCTTTTAAGCCCATCTTCGCTTACGGGCCCGCTATCGAGTACCTCAGCAAAGGCCCCGCTTCGGTGATCGACGACACCCCGGTCGAATACCCGGACTATAAACCCAAGAACTACGACGGGAAGTATCGCGGGCTGATCACTCTGCGGACAGCCCTGACACACTCAATTAACGTTCCCGCCGTGAAGCTGCTCAACCAGGTGGGGCTGAGCCGGGCAAAAGAATTTGCTGCACGGCTCGGCTTTGAACTTACACCGGGGGAAGAAGGGTTGAGCCTGGCCCTCGGAGGGATTCACAAGGGTGTCACCCCCCTGCAGATGGCCCAGGCATACGCTGCCTTCGCCAATCAGGGGGTTTACGTAACGCCCACCGCGATTACCAGGGTGGAGACCAGGAATGGCGCGGTCCTCGATGAATTTAAGCCGAAAATGGCACGGGTCATGAAGGCCACGACAGCTTATCTGGTGACGGACATGCTCCGGTCGGCCGTAGAATCCGGGACCGGGCGCCAGGCCCGGCTTGGGTCACACCCGGTTGCGGGCAAAACCGGTACTACGGACGAGAGCAAGGACGTCTGGTTTTGCGGTTACACCCCTGACCTCGTCGCCGTAGTGTGGATCGGGCACGATAAACCGCGGGAAATGCCCCGGGAGTACGGGGGGAGTTACCCGGCGAAAATCTGGCGCGAAATTATGGGTAACGCCTTAAAAGATGTGCCGCCGCGCAGTTTTGTCCGCCCCCCGGGAATCGTGGCCGCCACCGTGGACAGTAAATCCGGACTTTTACCGGGGCCGCTGACGCCGCCGGAACACCAGGTGACGGATATTTTTATCGAGGACAGCGTTCCCACCATGGCTGATAACACCCACGTCCTGGTTGAGGTCTGCGCCACGTCCGGTTTATTGGCAACGGAGCACTGCCCCGAACGTTTGACCAAGGTTTTGATCAAACTACCGTATTCGGTCCCCGCCACCGTTCTTGACAGCGCGGAAAGGGCGCCGACGGAGACCTGTACGCTTCATGCGGGGATTGCCGAAAACGCCTCGCAAAACGACGTTTACGGCGAGTCCGGCGGGGCCTTCCCCCCGGTCCCTGTGACCCCGCCGGCGGAAGACCGGTTATTCGGGTACCCGCAACGCGGCCGGTAACAAAGAAGGAGACTTCGCCTTGGCTTTGGAAAGTATCGACGGTGTCATGCTCGGCCGGATATTCAAAGGCGCACTCCGATGGCTCACGCAGCATCGCGAGGAGATCGACGCCTTAAACGTTTTTCCGGTTCCCGACGGTGATACCGGTTCGAACATGCAGGCTACCCTTGAAGCTGCGGTGGCGGCGCTGGGGGTGCCACCGCCGGCAACGGTTTCCGCGGCAGCGGAAGCCGCAGCGAAAGGGGCACTTATGGGGGCCAGGGGCAATTCCGGGGTGATCCTCTCCCAGATCGTGCGCGGCTTCGCCGCAGCGCTAAACGGTAAGGAAAAAGCGGGCGTGCAGGATATCGCGGCCGCCTTGGCCGCTGGAACCGAATACGCCTACCGGGCGGTCGACGCACCGGTGGAGGGTACGATCCTTACCGTTGTAAAGGACACCGCAAGGGAAGCCCGCGATGCTGCGAACCGCAGCCGGAATCTGCTCAGACTCCTGACCTACATCCTGAGAGCCGCCTCCCGGAGTCTTGCGCAAACTCCGGAGCTTCTGCCGGTCTTAAAGGAAGCCGGTGTTGTCGATGCCGGCGGGCGTGGTTTTACAGCTATTCTGGAAGGGGTGTTCCAGGCAGCCGTAGACAAACGCGCAAAGGCAGGTTCTGGTCCGCACCCCGATGCAGAGATGAAAACCGCTATCCGAAGCACAGTCGCACCCGCGGGGCCTTTGCGCGCAGACAGGCCGGAAGACGTTAATTTTACATACTGCACCGAGTTTCTGCTTAAGGGTTCGGACTTGGACATAGAGGTTTTAAAAAGAGAATTGTCCCCTTGCGGTGACTGCCTGATGGTGGTGGGCGAAGGCGACGTCCTCCGGGTCCACATCCACAGCGACCACCCCGGCGAAGTGCTGGAAAAAGGGTTGGGGTACGGTTCGCTCCACAACATCCGCATCAACAACATGCGCGACCAGTTCGAGGAAGTTAAGCGGGATAGAGGCGGGGTCGCCGTGGTGGCCGTATGCACCGGCGAAGGCTTCGCCGCCCTTTTTGCCAATCTCGGCGCGGTTGTGGTGCCGGGGGGGCAGACCATGAACCCAAGCGCCGGTGAAATCGCTGCCGCGGTTGACGGTGCCGGAACCGGAGCGGTTATAATCCTCCCCAACAACCCCAATATCGTTTTGGCGGCACTGCAGGTAAGAGACCTAACGGAGCGTGAGGTGCACGTTGTGCCGAGTAATTCCATGCCTCAGGGCCTGTCCGCTCTGCTGGCTTTCAAGCCGGAAGAAAACGCAGCGTCCAATACCGGGCGGATGCAAGCTGCAGCGGCCAAGGTAGCTACGGTGGAGATCACCTGCGCCGTCCGGGACGCGAAGATCGGCGGCAGGGAAGTAAAAGCGGGTGAATTCCTGGCCATTATTGGGGAAGAGCCTGTCGCCTCGGGGGACAACCTCGGGGAACTAACGGTCGCCGCTATGCAAAAGACCGCCGGCGGTATGAATTTGGTGACTCTTTACTACGGCAGTGAAGTCGAACGGCCGGTGGCTGAAGAAATCGCGGGTCGCTTGGCCGAAGCCTTGCCCGGAGTCGAGTTGGAAATACAGTATGGAGGCCAGCCTTTCTATCACTTTCTGGCGGGGGTTGAGTAGATTATGGGAGGAAACTTTATGCCGGAAGTTGCGATCGTCACCGACAGCACCGCTGATCTTCCGACCCCGGTGGCGCGTGGCCTGGGAATATCCGTGGTGCCCCTGAAGGTTATCTTCGGGAAAGAAGTCTACCGGGACGGCGTCGATATCGAGCCGGACACATTTTACCGGCGCTTGGTATCAGGTGAAGTGGCCACCACCTCACAACCGTCGCCGGGTGAATTCGAAACCGTGTACCGCGAACTGCTTGAAAAAGGTCAAAGCATCGTATCCATCCACATATCACGGCATCTCAGTGGGACTGTGAATTCCGCGGAGGCAGCCCGAGCCCTTTTTCCGGACGCCGACATCACCATCGTGGACTCCAGGCTGGTTGCGGCGGCCCTGGGACTTGTGGTACAGGCCGCGGCACGGACCGCGCGCGACGGTGGATCACGTGACGAAGTTCTGGCCGTGGCCCGCAAAGTCATACAGGAGACACGGGTGCTTTTTTGCGTGGACTCGCTCGAATACCTCCGCAGGGGCGGGCGTATCGGCAAGGCCCAGGCACTCCTCGGCACGATCCTGAACATCAACCCCATTCTCGCGGTGTATGAAGGCTTTATTCAGCCTTTTGAAAAGGTGCGCGGCCGTAAAGTCGCCCTTCGCCGCCTTGCAGAAATAGTAGTCCAGGAGGCCGGTCAGCGCCCGGTGGTTTGCGGGGTGCTTCAAGGCGCCAATCAGGAGGCAGCGGACCTTCTTACAGGTCTTCTGGCAAACCTTCCGCCCGGAAGCACCGTGGAGCAGGGAACGGTAGGGCCCGTTGTAGGGGCGCACGCCGGCCCGGGCGTTTTCGGTGTCGCTTTTCACCCCCGTTAGGAGAAGAATCGCAACCCCAAGCTTAAGGAAAGGTAGCCGTAAGTTTTTTGATCCATAACAGTATTCTTGAAGCCATCGGGCACACGCAGATAGTCCGGCTCAACCGGGTTAGCGACGGTTGCACCGCCAAAATCCTTGCCGAGCTGGAGATGCACAACCCTACCGGCAGTGCCAAAGCCCGGAGCGCCTGGGGTATGATTCAGGCCGCCGAGGAGGCCGGAATCATCAAGCCCGGCGCGCTGATCATCGAGCCGACAAGCGGCAACCAGGGTATCGCCCTGGCAATGGTGGGCGCGGTCCGCGGCTACCGGGTGGTCCTGGTGATGCCCGAGAACATGAGCGTGGAACGGAGAAAACTGATGGAGGCGTTCGGGGCGGAGGTGGTCCTGACACCCGCGGAAGAAGATCTGGCCGGAGCGGTGCTGAAGGCGCAGGAACTTGCCGGCACCACACCGGGGGCATGGATGCCCGACCAGTTCAACAACCCTACCAACCCGGGTCAGGAGGTACTGGCCCAGGTCGGCGAACGCATCGACGCGTTCTTGGCGGGGGTAGGCACCGGCGGAACTTTAACCGGCGTGGCCCGCAGGCATCGGTGACGGCTTCGTGACCGGCAACCTGGACCGGTCGCTTTTGGACGGTGCGATTGCGGTGGTAGCGGCCGTCCGTGTCGGCTGGGAACTGACCCTGGGATCAACCGTTGTTACTATCCTACCGGATACCGGTGAGCGGTACCTGAGCACCTTTCTGTTTGAATCCCTGTAAAAAATTTACCTGAAACCAACCGTGTTCTGTGCGGTTATTATCCGAATGTTCCCCGCACCCACGCTGAGAGTTTATCTATGTCGCAGAACGCGGCGACACTTTCGCGCGCCAACGCGATGGCCCGCGTGTCCCCAGAGTGGATGACCCGGCTGACCTCCGCCAGTTTTTCAATGGTGGTATAGGTGTCATAGTGGACCAGGATCACGGGCACGCCTTTTTCAGCAGCCCGGGCAAGTACCTTTACGTTTGGGTATAAACCTCCGGTCAGAATAAGCACCGCAGTATCGGTTTCAAGGGCGGCCAAGGCGATCTCAGAACGGTCGCCACCGGTAACGACCGCCTTGTTCGCGGAACGGCGGAAATAACCGAGTGCGCTCTCGATGGTCATCGCACCGACAAGAACATCTTCCACAATGTTGCCTAGTTTGTCTTCGCCCGCCAGGATATCCCCGCCGAGTGTCTCGTAGAACTCTGCGACCGTAGGCGCCGCAAGTTCGGGGCTGCTCGGGACGATACCCAGGGTCGCTATCCCTTGGCCGGCAAGCACGTCGCGGTAAATCCCCTCCGTCTTGGCCAACAGCGCTCGGGGTACGTTGTTGAAAATCACCCCGGCGAAAGCCGCCTGCCTCTCTTTTGCGCTGCGGGCGAAAAACGCCGCCTCATCGAGGCTCCTGTCGTTGGCAGGCTTCAGGATGTAAACCAAAGCGGCCTCGAACTCCCGGGCCAGGTTGAGCGCGTCCAGCCCGAAAGCCGCCATGGCCCAGGGCCGGGCGCCCCCGTCAATCAAAACCGTGTCTGCCGCCGCTTTTATCTTTGCGTAGGACTCTTTTATAACCTGGCGGCACCTTTCCGGGTCCTTGTAATTCGAAATGTAGTACCCGCCCAACACCAAGGGTGCCAGCTCCTGGGCCTCGAACTTTAAACCGAGGACGTGGCGCATAAGGACCGCGTCTCTGTCCTCGACCGTCCTGGCCCCCGGAGGGATGCCGACCGGTTTGAAGTACCCCGGCCGGAGCCCCTGCTCCTTGAGGTAAAGCGCCAGCCCCAAAGCTATTGCGGTCTTGCCGCTGCCGGCCGTCCCCGTAAAATAAAGGTTTGCCATCTCAGCCACCTCACTCGATTGTAATCTTAATGTCCAACGCAGCCGCTCCTTTTTGGTAAGAAAAGACCGGGTTGATATCCATTTCTACGATTTCAGGAAAATCTGTTACCAGGCGCCCCACCCGGCCGATGATGTTCACCATGGCGTCGATATCGAGCGGTTTTTCCCCCCGATAACCACGCATCAGGGTGTAAGCTTTTGTCTCGCGGACCATTTCACGGATTTCCCGCTCGCCCATCCCCCAGCTCAACCGGAACGCAACGTCTTTCAAAAGGTTGACGTAAATACCCCCCAGACCAAAAGCGATCATGGGGCCGAACTGGAGGTCACGGCTGACCCCGACGATTAATTCGGTGCCCCGCGGGTACATCTTCTGGACCTCAACCCCGTAAATAGTAGCGTGCGGAAAATGCTGGTTCACGCGGTCCATGATCTCCCAGAACGCCTCGCGGATCTCTTCCGGTGTTTTGAGCCCGACCCTTACCCCGCCGATATCCGTTTTATGAATAATTTCGGGAGAACCGACCTTTAGAACCACCGGGTAACCAAGTTCGGCCGCGTGGGCCACCGCCTCCCTCGCCCGGCGCGCGAGGCGTAAAGGTGCGACGGGGATGCCGTAAGCTTCAGCAATACGGGCCGCCTCGCTCCCGAGGAGTGTCCGGCGCCGCTCCTCCTGGACCCGCGCCAGCACTTTTTTTACCGTATCCCGGTTGATCTCTTCATAGTCCGGGACGGACCCTTTTTCCGGGCGGTCCTTGATTCGGCCGTAGGTCGCCAGGCCGCCGAGAGCCCCGACCGCCAGCTCGGGAAACGTGAAACACGGGATTCCGTGCCGGGTCAAGAATTCAGCGCCCGCGGCCAGGGTTTCCCCACCCATGTACACCGCGAGAATTGATTTCTGCGCAAACTTGCGACTGGCTTCCACCAGTGCGGCGGCGGTCTCCACCGGTTCGGCCACGGCTGTCGGGCAGACCAGCACGACGGCACTGTCGGTCCCTTCGTCACTAAGGACCCTGTCCAGGGCGAAACTGAACCGTTCCACCCGCGCATCGCCTAGAACGTCCACCGGGTTAAACACGTTGGCCTCCAGCGGCAACTCCCGGCGCAGGGATTCGACCGTATCCCGGTTGAAGCGGGCCATTTCCAGCCCCTTGGCTTCGATGCTGTCGGTGGCCACGATGCCCGGACCACCGGCGTTCGTGACCACGGCTACCCGGGCGCTCTTCGGCACGGGTTGCCGGGCGAAAACAGTGGCAAGGTCAAAAAGCTCGCTCATGGTGTGGACCCGGATAACCCCGGTTTGCCTGAAGGCCGTTTCGTAAGCGATGTCCGAACCGGCAAGCGCCCCGGTATGCGAAGAGGCCGCCTGCGCGCCGGCGTGGCTGGTGCCGGACTTCAGCATAATCACCGGCTTTACCCGCGTCGCCCGGTCCGCAACCTCCAGAAAGTGAGCCCCGTTTCTGATGTCCTCTATGTAGCACAAGATCACTTTAGTATTCTCGTCCGTTACCGCATCGCTGATGAAATCAGCCTCGTTCAGGTCGGCCTTGTTTCCCAGGCTTACAAAACGGGAAAAACCGAGTCCGGTTTGAAGGCTCCAGTCAAGAATCGCCACCAGCATCGCCCCACTCTGCGAAACGAAGGCGATGTCGCCCTTCAGGGGGAAACCGGCAGCGAAAGAGGCGTTTAAAGGGGTGTGCGTGTCCATAACGCCGACGCAGTTCGGCCCCAAGAGCCGGATCCCGTGGATCCGGCAGGTTTCAACCAGGTCTCTCTCCCTCGCCAAACCCTCCTTGCCCGTCTCTTTAAACCCGGCGGAAATCACGACGATGTTTTGGACACCGGCCTCCCCGCAGTCCGCCGCTACTTGAAGGACACGCTCGGCCGGAACCACTACCACTGCAAGGTCAACGGGTCTGCCGATGGAGGAAACCGCCGGGTACACTTTCAGTTCTTCAATTACCTGCTCTTTGGGGTTAACCGGGTAGACGAGACCCTTGTAACCGCTTCTCAAGATATTGCGCAGGATAACGTTTCCCAACTTCTCCCGGTTTTTAGAGGCCCCGACGACGGCCACGCTTTCCGGACGAAACAAGGCATCAAGCGAATGCAAAAACCCCACCTCACCCGTTTGGAACTTGCTGCTCCCGATTTCCTGGCTTCACCGCACTTTTAACTTCAGTACCTTCGCTCTTTGGGCTTATTCTTTCCAACTTCCAACCTTATCTTCGCCGGAGCGAGCCAAATCCCTTTGCACATCACCCATAAAAAGAAAAAGGCCGCTTTTCAGCGGCTCCGGCTTCGATTTAAATGCTGGTGATTACGCTCCCGGCGAAGACGTGATTGCCGATACTGGTTATCACAGGCAAGGTGCGTATCCACTCGTCCTGCGCCGTTACCGGGTTGTAGAAAAACAGGGCGCCGTTCGTCGGGTCGACGCCTTCGACCGCCATCCGCGCTGCCTCGAACGCTTCATGGTCCGGTTCAAGGTTGAAGGAACCATCCGCGACCGGAGTGAACTCATAGACCCCGTTCGTGCATTGGAAAATCACTTCACGGGCCGTATTGGGGAAGGCGGGATGGTGGAGCCGGTTCATAATGACCGCACCAACAGCGACCTTGCCCATAAAACTTTCGCCCCTCGCTTCCGCGTTTATAATCCGCGCCATAAGCCAGAGTTGTTCCTCGTCCAACATGTCGGCGGCAGCGTTTACGGGAACGCTGAGCACCTGACCTGGAATTATCAGGTCTGTATTCAGGTCGTTGGCTTCCTTCAAAGCGTGAACCGTCGTCCCGTACCCTCTGCTGATGCCCCAGAGGGTGTCGCCGTACGCAACCGTATAGGTTTGGTCCTTGGCTGCTGCCGGAGTACAAACGCATAACAGCAAGCCAAGTAAAATAAGCGCTGTCCTTATATTCATTGAAACCTCCTTTCCCCAAGGAGGTATTTTAACCAACGACAGCGCGTTTTTATGCATTTTTTAGCAGACCCAGCCACTTGAACAAGAAATTTCTTAAAGCCCGGACCGCTTTTCTGTAATCCGAAGGCTGCGGATACCTTAGTCCCTCTTCAGGTACCCTTCAGTAAAATCTTTGCATTACCCATCGTCCGGGTGGTCTAAATTATTCTTGCACAAGCCCGGCCTTGCCCTACAGACTGACGACGTCCTGCTCATAGTACAGCGATAGAAAAAGGAGCAGGTAATCCCGTATGTGCCTCGTAATCAGGAAGTTGTTTTTGATGTGCTCCCTCCCGTTGAGGCCAAGCGCCTTTGCATAGCCGGGTTCATGCAGCAACTGTTTTAGATAATGGGCCGTCCCTTCAATGGAGTACGTGAGGATTCCCGAGTATTTGTGTTTAATCTGTAACGGGATGCCTCCTACAGCCGATGCGATGACCGGTTTTGCTTTCCACAACGCTTCCGCTACCGTCAGGCCGAAGCCTTCTTTCAATGACTTTTGGAGTACCACCGTGGAAGCTCTTTGTAGCGCGTTGACCTCAATATCGCTCCCGGCGGGAAGAAAAATAATGTGCACATCCGGGTCCCCGGCAGCCGCCGACTTAGCTTCTTCCAGCACTTGCAGGCCCTCGGGGTCGTCGGTGGCGCCCCCGCCCGCCAGAACCAACTGGCAGTCTATGTGTTTCTTAACCTTTTGGTAGACCCTGATCACGCCCACCGGGTCTTTAAGGTAGTCGAAACGCGAGATCTGGGTGACAAGCCGCCGCTCTTTATCGATGCCGAACCGCTCCAAAACGGCATCGACCGCTTTCTGCGACAACTCCTTGTTTTTGTCGCTCAAGGGATCAATCGAAGGCGAAATAAGGACCTGCGCTATCCCCATCTCCTGGCCGAAAGCGGGAGCGGAGAAAACGGCGCTGTCGTATTTTTCCACGTAAGTCCTTAAAAAATCCATTACGTCTTTTTGTGGGTTGGTTACGTCAATGTGACACCGCCAGATCCATTTCGTACCGTCGCGGCGGGTCCTCTGTTCGATAAGGGCTATCGGCTGCGGATCGTGGACGAACATGATATCGCCGGACAGGTCCATCTCGGCCGCGTTCTCCCGGTTGACTTCCAGGAAATATTCCCAGTCCTCTTTGGAAATCCGGACGTCAGCACCGTGAAGCGCGTTGTGAATGCTCTTGGTGATGTTGAAAAACTTGTCATTGCCCTTAATGACGTCCCACTTGGCGTTAAGCCCGAGTTGCCGGAGGAGCGGCACCATCCTGGTAAGTATCTCCGCAACGCCGCCGCCCACGGCGGTTGAGTTTACGTTGTGCACCGCGCGCGGCTGAACCCTTTCCGCCAGGAGGTACAACTCGTTGATAACGCTGTGGCCCACGACGGGCATGTAATCGTTAATGTTCTGCATATTTCATCACCATCTCGAGTATTTGCCCCCTCAGACTCTCCAGGGTGATGGTATAGGGGTCCAGCCTGGAAAGGCGCTGCGCAAGTTCGTTTTCGCCGATGCTCCTGAACCACGCTTGAAAGTCGTTCTCGTCCCTTTCGAGCCTCATCCGCGACTCAAAAATGTGGAAGTACAGCGAGTTGACGCTTACCCTCCGGAGAATGTCCGCAAATTCTCGGAGGTTGTGGGCTACGTACTGCACCGGCAAGATAAAAGTCTTGCAAGCCATGAAGTGAAACTCTTGGCCCTCAGGACAATCGACCACGTTTTTCACCGGGTAACTTTCCAGAATGCCGATGAACTCCGCCCGCAACTCTTCCATATTCTTAAAGTCGACGGTATCCACACTGGCGAATGCCTCCGCCAACTGCTTGAGGTTCAGAATATTTGCGAGCCAGTAGGCAAAATCGTTCGGCGGTTCGGGGGAAAGGTAATGGTGCTGCTGCAAAAACCTGTGGGTGTGGTAATAAATCGACGATGCCGGGACCTTTTTCATCCCTTCAAGCAACTCCAGGGTATTTCTGGCTTTTAGCCCAAGCAGCCTTACCAGGTGGCTCTCGGTGTAAAAATGAAATGGTTCGTGCAAATTCAACCTCACCTAACGTATTTTTTTCAATTTACGTACATGTCGCACCGCCGTGAACAGTGGCACCAAGCCGGGGCAATCCGGGATCAAGCCGGCTGCTTTCACTACTCCATATTATTGCCGGCGCCGCACGCTGTCGCATTTTCTGCGTAAACATCTTCTCGCGCGGTATTAGGCACCGCGGCGACTGTAATGCTAATCCCCGCGCGTTTTAGGAAAACGACACTGCCGGGATTGTATAGTGCTCAAAAACGCCCGCAGCCGTCAGTAAACCGTTCATTTTGAGTATTTTACAGGAACCTATAACATTATATCCAACCAGTCAAAAAACTCAAGTTGCACTTCTTGCTATGCGTACAACTTGAAGGGGCTGACAGCCTAGGGTGGAAGAAAATTCGCGTGGGAATTAAAGCCAGGAAGTGGTGAAGAGGGTCTTTTCAGCTCTTCAGCACGAACCGGAGGTACAAAAGTACTTCCAGTAAACCCACCAGGTTATTCAGCGCGTGCATCGCAATGGTTAAATAGGTTGAACCGGTCGCCAGACGGGCAACCCCGCACAGCACCCCGAAAACAAAGATGGTCACGACGCTGTATGCATCATATTGCCCCCAGTGGAGTATGGACCAGATAAAAGCGGTGATTCCCACAGCCCCCACCGGACCTATCCGGGAAAACCGGATGCCCTGGAACATGAACCCCCTGAACAACACTTCTTCATACAGGGGCGCCAAGATTATCAAAGCAAGGCACAGCAGAACCGTAAAGCGCGCCGTTTTGTAAACGTCAACGGGAAATGAAGGGACCACGGGGCGGTTTAAAAAGTGCGTGAGCAAATCGGTGGCAGACAAGAACACCAATACCAGGAAAAGCCACCCCAGGAGTTGCCTTCCGGTGACCTTCCTGAAGCCCAGGTAGTCCTTGACGCCAAGGCCACCGCGAAGCCTGGCAAACAGGACGGTCAATGCGATGCACGCAGGCGCCGTGATGCTGGTGGTCACGGAAAGGTAAAAACCGTTCGCGGACAGACTGTTCGCGAATTGGGAGAGGTTCAGCCCCGGATTTTTGGCTGCCGTGAAAGCGAAAAACCCGACGGCCGTCAGGAAGGAAAGAATAAAAAAGACCGCCAGTACAACCAGCGAAAAGCCCATGGTGGCCCAAAAACCCCACGGTGAGGGTTCTTTATCCGTAGGCGTATCAGCGGTTCGCCCCATCATATTAGTGCAGAAGATCCTTTGCAAGGAACTCGAAATATATGCTAAAACAGCCGTCGCCTACTAGTCAATTTGCAGGTGACTTCTCACCGGTGCCCGGTTTCGGGTTTCTCTCGACGGACGGCACGGATATCGTGATCAACATAAATACGGTAGGTTCTACACATCTCAAACAGGCGCGAAGTGGTGCGTTCCCCCAAATACTCCTCGAGTTCCTCCAAAGCCACATTGGTTGTGATGATCACCGGCATGCAGTGGTTCAAACGGTGGTTTAGAATCGAGTAAATCTTCTGCCTGGCCCATTCGGTATAAATAAAAGCGCCGAGATCATCAAGGATCAAAAGCGGGACGCCTTTGGCCAGACCAAGCAACTCGTGCTCGCTGTGCTCCATGTCAGAAGACACGTCATAAGTAGCTCGTATCTCGTCAAGAAAGTCCGGAACATTTACCAAAAGGACTTCCTGCCCGGAAGCGAGGACAGCATTCGCGATGCAACAAGCCAAAAAAGTCTTCCCCGTACCGACTTCCCCAACAAAAATAAGGCCTTCAGAGGATTTGCCGCTAAGAAATGACGTGACAAAGTCTCGCGCCGCATCATAAGCACGCTTCGCCGAATCATAATACGTTATACCTTTGATTTTGTCTCTAGAGGTACGGGAGTAATACTTAAAGGTAAAACGGTCGAATAAGCACTCGCGCATCAACGGGGTTATATGGGCCTGTAAGAAACGGATACGCACCGCCTTCTCCTTAACACACTTGCAGGGAACAGCAGCGTCCCCACGTAAAATAAGCCCCCGGTCACCGCACTCCTGACAGGCATCCGCCACCGAACCAGACCCCCTTAGCTGTAGAGCCGCCTGATTAACTCTTTTTTCCTCTCTTTCCTTTCGATATCTTCCTGACTCTTTTTAGAAGTCGGCGTCCCCTTTCGCTTGCGGCGGGCCTCGAAATTCCGGTCGTACTCTTCCACCTCAGCCAGAGTACGCAGGTTGTTCTTCTGCCATTCAAACAGAATGGTTCCGATGTATTTGAAGTTGTGTTTGCCCAAAAGAACGGCCCTGCGGAGTGCTTCACGCACCAGCGCGGGGGACATCCCTTGCCGCCATTTAAGCACCTGTTCCGCTTCAATGGGGGACAGCGGCCGTCCGAATTCCTTCTCAAAAGCCTGGTACAGTCCGCCAAAAGCCTCGTCCGTGGGAGCGGTTTCCCGGGCGCCGTTTTTAAGTACTTGCTGTACCTCCTCGATTTCCGCCATCTTGGCACAAGCCCAAAAATCGGATATCTTTTCAAAAAGCGGTCGGAAGTCAAAACCCTCGACCACCTGCCGGCCGTCGTAATATTCGGTGACCGCCAGGAACTTGCCCTCCAGGAGCATCTCGAGTTCGCGTTCGAGCAGTTCCTGCTCCATGGTCATAAACTCACTCAATTCGGACACGGTGGCGTGAAGCCTGGACTCTTCCGTCCGCAAGCGAAAAAGCTGGAGGATCAGCATTATCCCTGTGTCGCTGATGCCTATTTTCTTATAAAAGCGCAGGAGGAGGTTGGGAACGAAAATGCCCCCGGTTAGGAGCAAGTCGGTGCCGAAAGCACTTACAATGTTCCCTTCCCGGTAACCGGTTACCGGCCTGGTACAAGTTATTTTTTCCTGCATAAACCATCCCCCACCCGTGGTTTCCAAAGGACAAATATATATTAGTTCTAATTTTTTTGGAGAGCTTTTAGCATTTCTCCAAGAGGTGACAAAAATCCTCTATCAAAAGAAGATTTTTCCCTTCGAAAACGAAACTTAGGGCTTTATGCGAACCGGGATGCCGCAAACCAAAAGATAGACTGCATCGGCGGCCTCCGCCACCTGCTGGTTGACCCGGCCCAGTATGTCCCGGTAAAGCCTCCCTAAAGGGTAAGGCGGCACTATTCCCATGCCCGCCTCGTTGGTGACCGCTACGGTCCGGCCTTGCCGCTCGCTCACCGCACGGAGAAACCCGTTCACCCTCTCGTATATCTCGGCTTCTGTGCTATCGCCGGCCAGAAGATTAGCCACCCATACACCAAGGCAGTCGACCAGCAGCACTGCCTCGGAAGTAATCTCTTTCGCGGCGCCACCAAGGTCGAGGGGCTCTTCAACGGTCTCCCAACTCGCCGGTCGCCGCGCCCTGTGCTGGGCGATACGGGCTGCCATCTCCTCGTCGGTCGGCAAGGCAGTGGCCAGGAAAACAACGCTGGGAGCCGGTTTGACGAGCGATTCCGCAAACAGGCTCTTGCCGCTCCTGACGCCCCCGGTAACCAGGGTCAAGCTTCCACCCGTGGTTTTTCCCGCGTCCAACTCTTTTTCGCTGCCGAGGTATACCCCGTAAAGGTCGACCCTGTAATCGCTTAACATCATTTCACGATAGCCGTCGATAAAATCCACCACGTCCTGAAAAACCCGGTGGATATGCGCCACCTCGCCGGCCACCGCCGCTATGGCCAGTGTAGCCCGCTGCCATGTGTTTTGCCCGTCGATCTCCACCGCGGCTACATTGAACCTTAGACGAAGACGTTCGAGCAAGCTTTTCAACCGGCGCCGCCTTTCTTTGAGCGACGTAACGCCGGGAAGAAACAGTTCCGCGGTTAGCACAGCGTTAACCATATGTACCCCCGCCTTTAGCCTCGTTAAACCTCGCCCCATGGATGCCGCTTAGACTGCCTTGACCACGCGAGTTGGGTCTGTTAGTCTGAAGAAAAAGTGATGGTTGGGAAAAAGCATGTTCACCTTGGGGCTCGGAATCAGTATCCTATTTTTTCTGGCCGGTCTTCTCGGCACGGTTCTGCCCGTGTTGCCCGGAGCGCCGCTTATCCTCGCCGGCATGGTAGTCCACGGCTTTTTCACGGGGTTCGAGCACCTGCCACTCTACTTTTTTCTCGGGCAGGGTTTGCTGGCGGTCTTCACCTTACTTGTCGACTACCTGGCAAACGCCTGGGGCATTGCCCGTTTCGGCGGCTCAAAAGCGGCTATCTGGGGCGGCGCCCTGGGACTCCTGCTGGGTGCGTTCGTCCTCCCTCCTCTGGGTCTTGTAATCGGTCCCTTCGTAGGCGCATTTCTCGCCGAACTGGCGGCCTCGCGCCGGTCCGTCCACGCCTTTCGCGTCGGCGTCGGCTCGCTGGTCGGGTTCCTCGGAGGCACCGCCGTCAAGCTGGGTATTGAGATTGTGATGATCGTCTGGTTTTTTACGGCCGTTTTTTAGGTTTCAACACCAAATCCTGCGCGATTAAAGCCGCCCCGAGCGCCCCGATAATCTGTGGTTCAGGCGGAACATAAACCTTGACGCCCAGCTTCGCCGAGATACCCGCTACCACGCTTTTCATCTTTGCCACGCCACCGGTCATCGCCACACCTTCGACCAGCCCAACCCGGTATATCAACGCCGCAACCCGGTCCACCACCGCCTTGCAAAGTCCAAGAGCGATTTCCTCGCGGGGTGCGGCCTGGCTGATGAGCGCAACTACCTCCGACTCGGCAAACACGGTGCAAACGCTGCTTATGGGCGCCGCCTTCCGGGCCGTTGCGGCCAGGTCGCTGAA
>QZIW01000035.1 GCA_003604985.1 Ammonifex sp. | reverse complement strand
GCCAGCGCCAGGCTCACCTGCTGCCCGCTCAGGCTCAGCCCCGTGTTGCCGACGGTCACCGGAGCGTGGTGCGCGCTTGGATTTACGATATGCGCATCATACGCCGATTTAAACGCCGAGATATCCACCCCATCAATTTGTATCCCCGTCTCCACCAACAAATTGCCGGTAATGCTCCGGCTGCCATCCCGCAGCAACGCATCCGGATATTGCGACGCATCCAGCGTCCCCGTGTGGTGCGGTCCATTTAAATTATGCGGCGATGGCGCAAACGGACCTCCACCCCCGCCCGCCGCCTCGATCCACCCTACGATCGTCGGCTTGATCGCGCGCAAAATCTCGCTCGCCTCGATCATTTCACCCTCAGCATATCGCTCGGCTTGTCTGCCCCCAACGGCGTGTAGCGCGTTTTACCGCTGTTGCCATCGTATTCCGCCCACTCGACAAATACCCGCGTCGGCGCCGACAATAATTCATTTTCCAGCACAGGCGCCTCTTTTAGCATCGCCCAAATACCCACCCGGCAATGTTCCGCCTCATCCGGCGCGTCGATCTGATTGTTCAACGTCCCGTCATTTAATAAATAATAATGCTCGTTTTCGACGTATGCCGGCTCCTCGAAAATCCGCACCTGCAGCCGGGCATTGATCTCCATCAGCATGCGCAGATTGTTATCCGTGCCGCGCTCCAGGTGTTTCTCGACCTCCGCCAGCGCCGTCGTCAGCCCGTCCCGATATTGATTTGTAAAAATCCCGCTGCTCACATCGACGTGTATGTCATCCAAAAATTGCGCCGCGTCTGTCAAGACGCGCTCGATCTGCGCGCTGGTCTCCTCCACCCCACCCACCTCGAAATTTAAATCCGCGCTCACCGCATCCCACGTCCCATCGTATTTTTGCAGCGTCCCATACGCATAACCCAGCCCCTCATCCGTCTGCAACATATAATAATTGCTCGCATCCAGCGCCCCCGTCCGCTCGACCTGGAAATGGTACGTCGTGCTCAACGCCAGCAGCACGTCGCTCGCCAGATCCGCATAAATCCACGCCAGCCCCGTGCTCACCTCGCTCGCCGCGATCTCCACCTGCCCCAGCAACGTCCCGGGGACGCCGCCGCTGTCGCTATATAACCCGATCCGCAGCGCATCCGCCGGGCTGCCCTCCACCCGCGCCTTGACCCCCAGCCGCCGCGCATAAAACGCCTCGCCCCCGGAGAGCTGCAACGATTGCGCCAATTTTTGATCATCCGTCCCGTTGCCCAGTGTGTGCGCGGTGCTCCCCGCCTCGAAATTCTCCAGCCCCGCCTGCCTCGCAAAATACTCCCACTCCAGCGTATGCCACCAGCCCCGGCAGATCAAACGCCCGCCCGCCTCGCCCGCCGCGCCAAACTCGTAATCCACCCACGCCCGGTATGTTTTTGCCAGCAAATTATCCCGCGCCGCCTCCGCTCCGGCGGTGTCCACGTCGGCCTCTGAAAAAATTTTCTCCCGCTGTCCAAACACCGCCACGCTCTGATCATGCTGCGCCCAGGCCGTCTGCGCCTGCGTCCCCACCCCGCTGCGTCCCGCGTGTACGTGGTTATACAACACACTGGCGCGGTTGATCATCGCCCCCAACGACGTCTGCACCCGCAACCCCCCAGAAGTTGTAAACTCCACCCCCTCGACCCACCCCCACCATACCTCGCCCCCAACCGGGCCGAAAATCAGCTCCACTGGGCAGCGCAAATAATCCAGCAGCATCCACAACGCCGCGTCATCCCCGCTCACCGGGATGCTCGCTTTATCCGGCCCGAATTTCGCATCGAACGAATACGTCGGCCGCCCCACCCTCACCGGCGGCTCGAACTGCTCCGCAAAATCGCGCCCCCGTATCCGCAACCCCCACAAATTCTCAGCCGGCGTCTCGCTCATGGCGCCGCCATTCATGGCGTCCGTACCCGCCGCCGGTAATACAAACGCGCCGTAAACTGCCGGTCCAGGTACATCTCCCCCAGCGCCTCGTCGAAAATAAAATAATAGATCTGCTCCAACCCCGGAGACAAACGCAGCGGCGCTCCATACGACGTCCACAGCGTATATTTATTACTGGAGCCATCCAGCGCATACACGTACCGATCGATATCATCGACCACCAGCGTCTCGCCGGCCTGCAGCCCGCCGCCTAATTGATTTAATTTCTTAAATCCATCCAGCGGCATCAACACCAACATATCCGCATCCAGATACTGCGTCCCGCTGATCGACCTCCCATACATCACAAATGTCGCATTTTGCAGCGTGCTCAGACCCCCCAGCTGTGGAGGTAGCTGGATATCGCACATCGATTGCAAATTTTTATCCGTGTCCAGGCGCACCTCCGCCGAGCTCCACAAGATCGATCCGCCGTTGGACAGCGCGAACCGCACATAGCCATCCGGCGGCGCCAGGTACCAGCGCGCGATGATCCGAAATTTCAAACCCCCGTAAGAATCCGGGTCCACATTCCATGTCGCCAGCAGCGCCTCGCTCGTATTGAGCGTAAATCGTTTGTATTGCCCCCCCGAGGCCAGGTCCGTATCGATCCCCGAATACAACGTTCCTCCTCCTGCGTTCTCGAACTGCAGCATCATATTCGTCTGCGTCGTCGCAACGGTTTTATGCCCCAGGAAGATATTCCGGAACGCCACCTGCGCCCCATTCTCGTTTTCCAGCGTCAATCGCACCCCCGCCTCGATCTCGCTGATTGCATTCGCCGCGCTCACATTAATCCAATTCGCCCGCGTGATCGTCACGTTATCGTCATTCCACACCGCCAGCCCGCCCGTCCCGGCCCCGGCGTGATTGCTGATGCTCAGCTCCTGCTCGACGTTCTCCTCGAAATAATCCTCCCGCTCCAACCGCACAACCATCTCAACCTGCAAATCGGCCCATTCAAGCCCCCGCGCCTGCGGCCCCCAATAGACCTCCCCTCCCAGGATCGGCGAGCGCCAGGTTTTCCCGCTCCCGCTCGGCGTGTACACGATATATGGTTTCACGCCAATTTTTTTCTGCTCGAACCGCGCCCCCTGCACCAGCTCCGCCCCGACCGCCCGTTTGGCCGCCTCCAGCTCATCCGCCGTGCCGCTCACCAGCACCCGCAGCAGGTCCACCCCGCCCGGCTGCGGCTCGTACTCCAACACCCGATAATAACTGGCAAATAAATTGATCGTCTGCATCCCTACGATCGAGATTGCGTGTGCCATTAGCGTAAAATCTCCTGCATGCGCGCCAACACCCGCGCCGCCAATATCTCGATATCCACCTGGTCGCGCACAAATACCGGTCCATCGAAACTCAGCCGTATTTCCGCGGCTTGACTCATCCTCCCCCGGTTCTGGTTCCCCAGCCCGCTGTCCACCCGCACCGTCTCCGGCATCCCCCGCTCCCCCACCAGCAACCACGTCGGCGCCGTCACATACAGCTCACCCCCCAGGGCTTCTTCTCTTTCTCCGCCAAGCCTCCCCCCTCCGGACCCGCCTCCGCCGCCCTTCGGCGAAAACCCCGGATCGTTGTAATTCACGGTCACATCCACCGTCCACTGCTTCTCCGTGACCGCCACCAGCTTGTCCCACACACTCCCATCCCCCCCCTTCACCAGGTCCTGCACCGCCGTCAGGCTCATCCCCAACGTATCGCTGATAAACCACTCCGTCGTCGTAATCGTCGCCATCGCCGCCTCGATGCCGTCCGTCCCATTGATCAGCGCCAGCGCCTCCTCCAGGCTGATCCCCAGCGTCTGCGAAATATTCGTCGCCGCCGCGCTCACGTCGATCTCCCCCAGCTCCGCGCTCACATCCTGCACCGCAACAAATAAATTTTTCGTGAATTCATCTGCCTGCTCCGGCGTTATTTTTTTCTGATCCAGCGCCGTCTGGATCGCCCCGAACGCCTCCTCGAAACGCCCCCCCGTCGCCATCATCCACTCCAAATCCTTGATAAAATTGCCAATCGGGCTGGCGATGCTCCGATCGATCCCCTCTAAAAATGCCTGTACCGGCTCGTTTGCTGCCTCCGTTTTTTTGCGCAACGCCTCCACCGCCGCCGCCGCCCCCTCCAGCCCCGCCTCCGTCTCGTACAGCGTATCCGCCCAATCCCGCCCCGCCCCGTGCGCCTCCTGCGTCGCAATCCGCTGCTCCCGGATCGCCGCCGCCGCATCCACCGCCCCCTGCACAACCGGCGGATAGGCCCGCGCCAGCGCATTCAGCCGGTCGATTTCTGTCAGCTGAGCACGGGTCAAACCGGTCTCGGCCTCGCGCAAAATCCAATACACATCCACCGCATCCAGCACCCCCCGCCGCAACGCCTTGTACAGCTCCAGCCCCTCCTGCCGCGTAATATTCCCCGCGATCACCGCCGCATCGATATCGTTATTCACCTGCAGCCATTTCGTCATCGGCTGCAGGAACCCACCCATCTGGCTCGCCAGAATCGCCATATTATCCGTGTAATTTTTCAGTTCCGCGTTGAACGACCGGAAATCACCCGCCGCGCTCTCCGCAATATCCCCCACCCGCCCCAATTGCGCCTCCGCCTGCTGGATGAACGCCAGCTTGAACGCCTCGTCCGCCGCATACCCGGATTCCTTCAGCTTATTCACTTTCTCATCGAAGCCATCGACACTCACCCCCAGCTGGTCGAAGCGCGCCTTCGTCCGGTTGGTCAGCGTCAGCACCACCTGGTTCATATCCATCCCCAGGCGCCCGATCACCGTCGTTAACCGCACCGCCTCATCCCGCGTCTTCGCCAGCCCCAGGCTCATCAAATCGCCCGCCCCCGCGATCAGAGTCGCATCGTCAACCAGCCCTTTCGTCGCCTGACCGAGATCCCGCAGCAGCGCATCGCCCGTAACACCGACTGTTTGCGCCAGTCGGTCGAACTTATCGCGCGCATAATCCAGCTCCGCCCCCGCCTCCGCAAACTCGAACGCTTTTTTCGCCGCCAGCCCCACCGCCGCCAGCCCGATTCCCACTTTCGCCAGCGCCCCCAGCGTCGCCTGGTACTGCGCCTTCTCATCCGCCGCCGCCTGCCGCAGCGCCTCCGCCCGCTGTTTCTCCAGCCGCATGTGCGCCCGCGTCTGTTGCGTCCAATCCTTCGAAAATGCCTTAAAGCGCTTATCCATCTCGGATAAGCCCTTAGTCGCCTCCGTCTCCCCGCTCCCCGTTTTTTTACTCCGAATAATCAGATCTAAATTAGAATTCGCCATCTATAAATTCCAAATTCGAAATTGCAATTTTCAAATTCACTTCCTATACGTCGGGTGCTCGGCCCGGCGCCGCGCAAAAATCGCCTCGATAGCCTGCCGCTGCGCCGCCCACGCCGAGCGCGCCTGCGCCCCCGCCCCCACCGCCTGGATCGCATCCAGCAGCGTATCGTCCAACTCATCCACCTCCCACGGCGCTACAAACGCCCCCCCCAGCACCCGGTTCACCATCTGCGCCAGAATAATCCGGCCCACCAGCGCATCGCCCGTGCCGCCCTCCTGCGCTAACTCCCGGACGGCGGCCTCGCTCCGTTTTTTGCCATCTCCCGGTAATCCAGGATCACATCCAGCGTCCCCCCCACCAAAAACGGCCATAAACCCGGGTCGCTATCCGCCGCATGCTCCAGCACCTGCTCCACCTCCTCCACCGACCAATGCGTCTCCGCCGCCTCCCCCTGGCTCCAATTCTCCGCCAGCCACGCGACGATCCGCTTCATCAACCCATCGACCTCCCGCAAATGCGCCTCAATCTCTCCCTCCCCCTCTCCCTCTGGGAGAGGGGCCAGGGGTGAGGGCCCCTGGGAGAGGGCTGGGGTGAGGGCCGCCAGCGCACGCCGCGCCTCCAACAGCTCCCGCAGCTTCCCCCGGCTCGGATTCGCATGCACCCACACCACCGCCTCCCCATACTCCGGCGCATACTCCGCCAGCCTCAACGGCCTCACAATCTTCGGAATACTGATCTTCATCCTGCCTCCATTCAAAATTCCAAATTCGAAATTTCAAATTCCAAACTGAAATCTCAAATCGCCGCCACATCCGTCGTCACATTCACATCCAAAATTTTCGCCCCCGTCGCATCGTACTTACTCGCCAGCACAAACGTATCGATATTGTTGCCCCGGTCCTCCTGCGCCATCGGCACCGCCTCCGTAAAAATCCCCCCCACATCGATGCTCAGGCTGTGATTATCCCCCGTCCCAATCTGCGACCCCGTCAACAGCAGCCGCGCCGCCTGGAACGTCTTCGCCCGCATCGCATCCCACAACGCATCGCTCGTCGCCCCCCGCTCCAGCGTCAGCGCCATCATCGCCGAAATAAAACCCTGCCCGTGCGTGTTGAAATATTTATTCGCATCCCCCAACATTTTCGGGTGCGCCCCCGTCAAAATCTCGATATCGAAGCCTCGCAGCACGCCCGTCTTCTCCGTCACCCCGATCCCGGCCCAGGCCGTATCGAGGTACAACCGCGCCGTTTTCGCCGTCATATATTCGGCGCTCGGCGCCGTCAGCGCAGGCGTAAACGTCGTCGCCGTGTGCTGCCGCCCGAAGTAATCCACCTCAATCGCCACCGGGCTCTCCCCGCCCTGCGTCTGCGCAATCTGCCCGCTGATCCGCAGGCGCTCGAACATGCAGTACTCCGTCTCATACGCCTGCGTATCGTCCCCCTCCTCCAGCGTAAACGAGTTCAGCGCATTGCTCCCCGTCAGGCTGGGCAGGAAGGCCCACAACCAATCCGCCTGGCTCACCGTTTGCTCAACCGGCGTAATCCCCCCTCGTAACCCGCACGAAAACAGCAGCGGCAGCGCCTGGAAATACCCAGTCGTAAACCGCAGCGTATCCTGCACCAGGTACTGGTAAATCACCTCATCGCTGCTCATCCCCCGTACCCCCAGCGCCGCCGGAATCTGCACCGGCGCCCGGTCCGGCTTCAGCGCCTTCGGGTCCGCCAGCAACATCGTATCCGCCGCCACCGCCGTCCCATTCACCGCCTCCACCCCAAACTGGAATTTCTGAGCCCATCGATTCGCCATCACAGCCTCCTAATCAAATCTCTAAATCGCAATTTCCAAATTTCAAATTTCAAATTCAAACTTCCAAATCCTCGGCCTCATCACCCGTTGAAAGTTCAACCTTCAACGTTGAATTTTTAACCTTCCTATACCTCCCCGCCCGCACCGCCTCCGCCAACAGCTCCTCCACCCCCAGCCGCCGCGCCTCCGCCTCCGTCATCCGCCGCGCCAGACCCGGCACCCCCCGCCCCTCCCCCACAAACTCGTAAATTTTCTCCACCATCGCGCCTCCTACCTGATTCGAATTTTCTTTCCCCCTCTCCCTTTGGGAGAGGGCCGGGGTGAGGGCGCCAACTCTGTGAGTTGGCGGGGTGAGGGCAGACTAGCTCACCGTCAAACTCAACCCCTCCTTAACATCCAACCGGAACACAATCCCGCTGTGCAGCGCATCCCCATACATCACCCGCCCCGGACCGCTATACCACGTCTGCGGCGGACTCACCGGCATACAATGCGCCACCCGTCCCCCCAGCCGGATATCCCCCGCCACCGCCTCCAAAACCTTTTTAATAAACGGCACCCCCAGCCCCAGCGCCTCCGGCAGCACCTGGTTCGCCAGATACAACGTCACCTGCACCTGGTGGTGGCTGATATTCACCCCCCCCGCGCTCACCATCTGATCGCCCGCCACCGGCAGCACAATCATCGACGGAAAAACAACGATCACCCCCGGCAAATCGTTATAAATATGCACCTGCTCCACCCCCTCCACCCCCTCCAAAACCGTTTTCAACGCCGGCATCCAATCCTCAATCGCCATAATTAATTTCCAAATTCCAATTTGCAATTTTCAATTTGCAAATTCCAAATCCGTGTAATCCGTTCTCATAATCCGTTGTCAGCAATTCCAAATTCACAATCCGTTCTCCATCGCCTCCGCCAACCGCTCCAACATCCCCTCGAACAACGCCAGCACCCCATTCCGCGCCTTCTCCCACCCCCCTCGCAAATACCGCCGCCCGCGCGTCCCCCGCCGCGCCATCGCCCGCGCAATCAAAAACGCCGAACTCGCATCCACCCCCATGTTTGCGCGCAAACGTCCCACATTCGGCCAACCGCCGCCCCTCCCGAACTCCACCACCCCCGGGTACGCCTCCTCCTCCAACGCCGTCCCCACCACCCCATCCACCGCCGTCGCCGCCAGCGTCCGCACCTCCCCCTCGATCGACCCCGCCAACCGCCCGCTCAACCGCGGCGTCAGCGGCTCCACCTGCCCCACCACCAGCGCCACCGCCGCCTCCATCGTCGTTTGCAGCTCCCGGGTTACTACATCAGGAAATGCCTCGAATGCCGCCAACTGCTCCGCCAAACCCACAATATCGACCGTATAATCGATAAACTCCGTCCCATAATGCCCTCTGTGCCGAAAACTCGTCTTCAACGCCATAATTAATTCCAATTTTCAAATTTCAATTTTCAAATTCCAATATCCGTGTACTAAAATTCCAAATTCCAAATTTCAAATTCAAAATTAAATCACCACACATACATCTGCAGCAACTCCTTCGCTTCCGGATCCAGACTTTTAATCCAAAACATCTGCCCCAGGTCCGCGTTCGCCCGCGCCTCCCCAAACCCCTGGAACCCCCGCTCCAATTGTCGCACCGCCTGGATAATACACGCCTGCTGCACCGGCTCCGGCGCCCGCCAGCTATAAATCGCCGACCCCAGCGCGTGCGCCGCCGCCGTCGACCCATTCCGCCCCCGCACCGCCGTCAGCACATTCGTATCGCTGTTTGCCGCCGCAATCTCCACGTACTCGCTCTCGATCTTCGCCAGCCGCCCCGCCTGAAACCTCGGCGCCATCCCCCACACATCCGCCCCCGTCACCCCCGCCACCGTAATCGCCGTCGCCGCCAGCCCCAGCGGATCATCCCGCACCGTATCCCCGCTATCGATCCACGCCTCCTCCCGCTCATCCGCATACCCCCACACCCCCACCACCCGCACCGAACGCTGCCCAATCGGCCACGCCCCCAGCGTCTCGCTCAACCGCGACACCACCAGCCGCGTCCAGCTCCGCCCCGAGTTATAATCCCCCTCCACCGTCGCATAATAATCGCTCGCCGTCAACTCCGTATACGTCTCCCCCTCATCCTCGCTATACGCCACGCTCGTAATCTCCAGCAGGTCCGGCACCGCAATTTCAGATTTTCCACCCCCATCGAAATACCGCGTCGCCAGCCGCGGGAAGAACACCCGCCCGCAATAATTATCCACAAACCGGCTCACCCGCTCCGCCAGCCGCGTCAAAATCGCATCATATTTCAGCGTCGAACTCTGAATCCCGTCCGGCATCGCCTGCTTAATCTCAATCGGCGTCACATACAAATTCGGCATCTCTCAAATTCCAAATTCTAAATTCCAAATTTCAAATTTCAAATTGAAAATACCCGGACCGGAAGCTAGTTCCGGTCCGGGCCTATATTAAACGACCTCCACCACCGACGCCAGATCGGTCTCCGGCGCATAGCGCGCATAGTGCCCCAGCACCAGCGCCCCCATGTCCGCCCCCGCCGTCCCCAGCGTCACCGTCAGCCGCACGTGCGTAAACGCATTGGCCACATCCAGCTCATCCGACCGGCAATTGATGATCGCCTGCTGGTCGCTGTCTCCGCCTGCCTGCGTCAGCTGTGTGATCGCCTTCCCCGTGATGTCTTTCGCCCCGGTCCCCGACCCGTCCGACGCCTGCTCCAGTTTGGCGTCCACCGTCCCGGTCGCCGCGATCGTCCCCACCTGCACAATCGCCTGGATCGCATCGTAATCGATCATCGACACCCAGCCCGTGGAATAGGCTGCTGCCGCGTATGCATCCGGGTCGATCACCCCCGCCAGCACCGCCGCCTCACTCGGTTTAACATTTGGATTTCCCATGCTATTGCTCCTATCTAAATTCCAAATTCAAAATTGCAACTCTACGCTTCCTACGCCCTGGCATCCAGCACTACGGCATGGCTGCGCGTGCTCGAACCCTTGTTCGGCGATACCGCCGCGCTCAGGTACGGCTGCCCGTTCATGCGGAATGTCCAGCGGAACGCCTCCAACCCGTAGTCAAAATACAGGTGCATCGAGCTGGCGAACTGCACTCCGCCATCGCTCGTGATCGCGTAATACCCCTGCCGCAGATTCACCAGTTGGATATCGCCCTGGTCTCCCACCGTGCTGGCGTGCTCGGAAAAACGCACCGGCCTCCCCAACAATAGCCCGCCCGGCGCATTCACAAAACCCGTCGCCGGCGGCGTCCAGATCGGCTGGTCGCTCAGCGTCATCGTCAGCAGTTGCGGCAGCGCGTCCTGGTTGATGTACCAGATCGCCCTCGACGCCCCCAGGATGCGTGCGTACATTTTCGCCACGTTCGCCGCCACGATCGTATCCGCTACCTGGCTCGTTTCCTTCGCCACGCTCACCAGGCTCCCCGCATTCATGTACCCCAGCGGCTGCCCCGCGCCGGTTCCCTCCACGATCGCCTGATTGATTTTAAACCGGATCGCCTGACCCGCCTTGCGCGTCAATCGCGATCGCAGCCTGGGCGCATCCGCCAGCAATTGCTCCGTCGCCGTCACAAACGCGTACAAATCGTGCAGCCGCATCTGTTCCGCCTCTGTCACCAGTTTGCTCGGCGTCATCTGGCTCGCCTCCGCGCGCCAGCGCGCCTGCACCCCGGTCGATCCCCACGGCGTGGATTCGTCCCGCAAAAATTCCACCGCGTTGGAGCCGGTCGGCTCGTTGTCGGTCTCCACCAGCAGCGCGTCCTCCTCCAGCGCCACCTCCCAGATCTCCTGGCGGAACGCCGGCGGCACCATCCGCCCCTCCCCCGACCCCGTTTCGTAATGATAATCCGTCGGCGCCGCGCCGATGAACAGCCGTTCATCCCGCGCCCCGCCCGGCGTATACAAATCCCGCACCGCCAGCGCAAAATCCGCCACGTCCCGGAACCCTCGCCGCGGGTCGTCCTCGCTGCGCTCCCGCATCTGCCCGATCTGCTGCCGCGGCAGCGCCTGCGCCGTCCGCTCACGCTCCCGCCGCTGCTCGTGCCGCTGGATCTCCGCTGCAATCGCCTCCAGCCGTGCGTTGATCTCGTCATCGCGCGCTTTCTCTGCCTCGCTCAGCTCACGGTTCTCCCGTTCAGCCGCCTCGAAGAGCGTTTTTCCATCGCTGATCAGCTCGGCCCGCTCCTGCAGCAGCGCTTTATATTGTTGACTCTCGTTCATCGTTCACCTCGCAAAAAAATGTCTATAAACGCAATACCTTGCGTTTTTATACGATTGTTCGTCGGAACATATCCACAACGGGATCGACGGACCCCGTCCAAAAATCACCTCTGGCTGTTCAGCCGCAACCGTCGCTTGCGCAGATCGATTGCACTCGCTTCCGCTCTCGCCATATCGGATTCGGCCGCCTCCGCGCTCGTGCGCCGTCCATTTCCACGCACCCCGCGCAATCGCTCGATTGTCTCCTCCAACGTGCCCACACGATCGGCCATCCCTAGTTGCACGGCCTGCCGCGCCCCCACCACCCGCCCCTCGCCAAAACCGTCCCGCACCTCCGCCACGCTCACCCCCCGGTTGCGCGCTACCGCCCGCGTAAACAGGCTGTACACCTCCCGTACCCGCTCCTCGATCGCCGCGCGTGCCGCCTCCGTCAGCGGCTCGTATGGATTCCCCCCCGTTTTATATTTTCCCTCGCTGATCAGCGTCATTTTGACGCCCAATCGCTCCAGTTCGGCGCTATGCTCCTCGTGTACCGCCAGCACCCCAATCGACCCCACCTCCCCGCTCGGGCTCACCACCAGCTCATCCGCCGCCGTCGCAATCCAATACGCCGCGCTCGCCGCCAGGTGGTTGGCCACCGCCGTAATCGGTTTTTTGCCCCGCGCCGCGTAGATCTGCGCGCTCAATTCCTCGATCCCCCCCACTGCCCCGCCCGGGCTGTCCACGTCGATCACAATCGCACTCACATCCGGGTTTTTTAGCAGCGCGCCGAATTCCTTCCCAAATCGCTCCGCCGAGGTCGCTCCCGATACATCCGTCATCATATTCGCCCGCGGAAAAATAGGGCCGAACAATGGCAAAACCGCCACACTCCCCGCGCTGCGCTCCGCCGTCCGCCTGGCCGCAGACGCCGCGCTAATCCTCTGCTCCACCTCCTCCGCCGTCAATTTCTCCCCCGCCGCGTGCCGGCTCGCAATCTCCACCAGCACCGCCAGGCTTCCCGGCAAAATCGCCCACGGCATCTCCCCCATAGCTTGTAAAATCAACGATTTCCTGTCCATCCTGCCTCCAATTCAACGAACTCCCTCTCCCCCCGGGAGAGGGTCGGGGTGAGCGAACCCACAGGGTTCGCGGCGCCCACCAGCCCCACCAGCTCCCTGCTCCGCTGCTCGACCCATCCCACCAGGCCATTCGCTCCATATATCAGCAACCACTCTCGCCCATCATTCGCAAACCGGGCTGCCGTCTCCAACGGAATGCACATCGTCTCCGCCACGAACTCCGCATGCCCTGCGAAAAACTCCTCCACCCCCCGCTCCCACCCCTCCGCCCCGCCATCTCGCCTGTTGACCCGGCTCAGCGCCGCCAACTCCTTCCGCGCCACCCTCCCCGCCGATTCCTGCAGCAGCCGCTCGTAATGCGTCCCCGCCTCCGCTCCCCCCTGCCCCCCGCCTGTCCCCGCCGTAGATCCGACCTGCATATTCAGCGGCCGCATATAATCATCCTCCCCGCCCTCGATCGGGTTCATATTCTCCGCCCGCCGAATCTCGTTCGTTGCCAGCCAGCCCCACTGCCGCCCCACGCTGTACGCGTTATAGCGTTTCTCGATGTCCCCCCGCAGCAGCGCCTCCGTCAAAAACTCCACGAAATATTTCCCGCTCGCCACGATCAGATCTTTGCTGATCAACTGCTGCCAGCGCACCAGCCACGGCATTAGAACATATGTCACATAACCCTGCGATAATTCCCCGATCCCCGTCCCCCACGAGGTCGTTTTGCTCGTCAAACCTACCATATGTGGAGGGATGCGGAACCAGCGGCACACGTCCTCCGCCTGGAATTCGCGCGTCTGCAAAAATTGCGCGTCCTCCGGCGCCAGGCTCACCTGCTGCCACTCCATCCCCTCCTCCAGCAGCCCCATCCGGTGTACGTTCTCCCCCCCCGTCAGCCGCTCCGTCTGCTCCAGCAGCCGCGTTTGCGCATCTTTCGATAAATTTTTCGGGTGTTTCAAAAAACCACCCGGCCTGGAAAAATTGGCAAATAATTTCGCCCCGAACCGCTCCGCCGCCAGTGTCAGCCCAAACGACTCGCGCGCATACCGCACCACCGATACCCCCTCCACCCCATCCAGCGACAGCCCCCGCAGGTGGAAAATCTCATCATCGTTATACGTGCGTGTGGATCCGTCCTTCTCCACCACCTGGTAGCGCAGCGTTTCCTCGTCCACTTCCTCTACCGTCACCCGCTCGGGGTAGATCGGAATTAATTTATCCACCGGCCCCCGTACACCCGGGATGATTTTTGCGTACCCGTTTCCGCGGAACAACGCGTGCATCTGCAGCATATCCACGAACTCGAATGCCGTTTGTTTGCGGTTCGGCTGGTCGTGCAGCAGGCTGTACAGCGGGTGCCCCGTTGCCCGTTCCTTAGCATCGTCATCCATCCGCTCGTAAATAATGCGCGGCAGCATCGCCACCGTCTCTGCAATCAGCCGCCCGCACGCCCACGCCGTCGAAATTTTCAGCGCCCCATCCGCGCTCACCTGCATCCCCGAGGCCGTCACCGGGCTATACGCGTCCGTCCAGAAACGCTCCTCGGTATTCGACAACGAGCCCGCCGCCAGCAACCGCTGCAAAAACGTCATGATTTCTGATCTCCAAACAACGCAATCACCATTAACACCAGACCGGCCAGCATCAGCCCCGCCGGCGCATAAACCAGATACGCCCCCCCCGCCGCCAGGCCGAGCCCCACCGCAAACACCACCAGATTCGCATTAATCCTCGTCATTATTTTGTATCAATCTGCTCGTGCATAATTTTTAACCTTCAACAATTGCAAATTGCAAATTGCAATTTGCAATTAAGCCACCGGCTCCACGCTCTTAATCTCGCCATGCGCCGCCGCCTGCCCCGTCCCCGTGCTCCACGCATAATACCCATACATCCCATACTGCTCCAGGCTCAAATCAAAATGATAATTGCCCACGCCATCCCGCACCAACTCCGCATCCACGCCATACACATACGTTGCCTTCACCCCATCCGGCGGCCTGATCCGCACACTCACCGTCGTCGGATCCACCGCCGCATCGCTCGCATCCGTAAACGCCAGGCTCAATCGAATTAACTTACCCTTCACATAATCCGGCATCTCTCAAAATCCAAATTTCAAATTCCAATTTCCAAATTCCAAATTTCACTTGCTCCCACCGCCAGGCCGTTCACCTCCCCCGCGCCCACCGCCAGGCTGAACCACTCGCCCACACTCACCGCCAGCGCCCCCCGCCGGTCCGCCACAACTATCCCCCCCAACGCAGATAACCAGGCGCCCTCCAGCGTACCCGCCAATCCCCCGCCGATCTGCAACCTCCCGCCCAGCTCACCATATACCCCCGCCAAATCAACCGACACTGACCCGGCCAGATCGATCTCGCCCGCCGAACTAACCGCAACCGCCCCCAGGATCGTCTCAGCCTGCCCCGCGATACCCAAAACACCCGCAGCGCTGACCAAAACCGCCCCCAGCGTGATATCCACCGCCCCCTCGATATCGACCTCGCCGCCCGCAACAACAGAGACCGCCTCCAGCAGCAGCGCCGCGCTGCCTGCAATCGCCGCCGCGCCCGCCGCGCCAAAAACCACATCCCCCAGGGACGCATCCACTGTGCCGCTGATCGGCGCCGACCCGGCCACCCCCGTCGCCGCCAGCGTCGCCGCATCCAGGCTGATACCAGACTCGCCGGCAATCTCCAAATCGCCGCCTGCCGCCAGCGCCGCATCTGCCAGCGTAATAGCCAGCGTCCCATCGATATCTAACGCCCCGCTGCCCGCAGAAGAAATTGCCCCCAACACGCCATCCACCGCCCCGGCGATATCGATCTCGCCGGTAGCGCTTACCGTCGCGTCCGCCAGATCGATCCCGGCCTGCGCCTGGATATCCAGCTCGCCGGTCGCAGAGACCCCGGCAGCCTCTAACGTTGCGGATGTCTGGCCATCGATTGCCGCTGCCCCGCTCGCCTCCAGGGTCGCATCCGCCAGAGTAGTCTCCAGCGCCCCCTCAATCGCGCTCGCCAGCGTGCCCGCCGCGTTCAGCGTCGCCCCACCCAGAATCACATCCGCCGCGCCCTCGATGTCCAGCTCTCCGATTACGGTAGGGGAGACCGCTCCGAGCGTAATGTCTGCCGCGCCGGCTATGTCGATCTCACCCGAGGCGCTGACCGTCGCCGCCGCCAGCGCCTCGCTCAACGCCCCCGCCAGCTCCAGCGTGGCTGCGCCATCCACAGTTACCCCCGCCAGCGTAACCGCCAGCTCCCCGCTGATCCCGCCTCCCGCCACAGGACCAATGTAGGACCCGTCGTCATTGACTATAATCTCATCAACGTAAAACGTCCCGGACCACGTACCCGTTTTAATCGTGGCCCCAACGCTCACATAGCGGGTATTGGAGAATCGTGTATAGTTGTCGATCCCGGTAATCGCGGTTTGCTCAACTCCATCGATCCAGCACTGCATATAACCGTCGCCAGTAGATGGCCCAGTCGCCCGCACCACCCGAATCTCCAGGTAATGCGGCTCATCCGTAATATTGACATAGCGATGCTCCGACCCGCCCGCATCGATCCCCGCGGTAAACAGCGCCTGCAAAACGCCGCCGCCGGTGCGGTAAATCCCTATCGAGCCGTTGCTGGTGCCTGCCTGAGTAGTAACATTGCAAACCTGTATCTCTGTCCCACCCGTAACCCCGTTCGGATCAATATAGCAGCGCATCTGAAAAACGCCGCTCGTGTTATTCGACCCCAGCGCAGCCACACCATACTGCTGATTGGTGTCATTGACCACATTGATATTGCCCTGGCTGCTGCCACCCAGCGCGCCGGCAGCCCCAATGCTCCAATCGCCGCCATTGGTCTGAATCCCGCCATTAAACCCCCACGGCGTCGAACCCTCCAGGTCAAGATCAAAAATAACAGCCATTCAATTCGTCCTACTCCCTCTCCCTTTGGGAGAGGGCTGGGGTGAGGGCCTACCCAACCACCCGAGCATCACGCATTCCCCGCCGTTAGCGTAAACGTCGTAACCGTAAACTGCTGCCCGGCAGCAAAACTGGTATTATCCACCTCCATATCGCCGCCGCCTGCGGTGATGGTCACTGTCCCCTGCATATGACACACCGTCCCGGCGCTATTTTTGAGCCGGAAATGCCCCGCCGTGCCGGTTGCATCCGCGCTGGCGTCCTCCCACGTGCCCAATTTCGCTTTCGCCCCCGCCGCCGCAGCCGCCATAAAATCGGATGGCAGCGTCAGCGTCGCCAGCACCGTCCCGCTATCGGCAGCCGCGCAGTTCGCCGGCGGCGCTCCGCTGCGGATCTCCAGGATTGGCGCCGTGCCAATCGCCGTCTCGATCGCGTCTAACTCGGCATTTCTCACAGTTTCGGAAAATTGTAGAGCCATAAAATCTCCTTCTAACCTTCAAACTTCAACGGGCTCCCGCCCGCTCACAGCAACAGCATCCCCCGCTCCTCATACACACTGCCGCCCTCATGCCGCATGGCCCGGTCCAACGCCATAATCAGCGCCACCATCCCATCGATTTTTTCCCTCGATTTTTCCTTATCCGGCTTGATATTCCCCGCCGGATCCGTTTTCGCCACCAGGTTATCCGCCATCCAACTCAGCACCGGATTATTCCCGTGCGCCAATTTATGATTCATAATCAGCCGCTCCAATTCACGCATCGGCGGCGACATCGATGCAAAACCCTGCCCAAACTGGATCATAAACTCATCCCCGCCCAACTCCATCAACGACTGCGCAATTTTCGTCGCCCCCCAGCGGTCGAATGCGATCTCCTGTAGGTCATACGCCTGCATATCCTCATCGATCTGCGCCAAGATGAAATCGTAATCGATCACATTCCCCGGCGTAGCCGTGATATACCCCTGCCGTACCCACGCCGGATACGGCACCCGGTCGGTTTTCCAGCGCTCGATCATATTTTCTTCCGGGATAAAAAACCGGCACAACACCTGATAGTCATCCTCATCTGCCTGCGGCGGAAAAACCAGCACCTCCGCCGCGATATCGATATTACTGGCCAGATCCAACCCGCCATAACAGGTCCGCCCTCGCAGACCCGCCGCATCCACCGCTTTCCCGCACTGCTTCCAGTGCTCGAACGGCACCCACTTCGTCTCCGATTGCGTCCAGATATTCAAATGCAACCTCTGAAATGCAAACAGCTTGCTGGGGATTTCCCTCGCCTGCTTGGCCAGCCGGCGCATATCGTCCCATTTTTTACTCACCCCCAGGTTTGGGTTGGCTTTCACCCATACAGATTCATCCTCCCAATCGTCATCTTCATCCAGGGTGAAGATGATCCCGAAAAAGCTGTCATCCTCAATCAGTCCGCTCAGCACCTTCTCGGTGTACTCGTGCTCCTCGAAACACAGGCTCTGCCGGTCGAACCCCGCCGTAGTGATCGCAAAAATTAACGGCTGCCTGCGGCTGCCCGTCGCCGTCTCGATCACATCCCACACAGCCCGCGTTTTATGCGCATGCAGCTCATCGATAATCGCCGCGTGCACGTTCAGCCCATCCATCGTATCCGCGTCCGCCCCCAGCGGCTCGTATTTGCTGGCCGAATTCAAAATACTCAGATTGTCCTTGAACACCTGGATTTCTCTACGCAGCGCCGGGCTGGCCTTCACCATGCGCGTCGCCTCGCCGTGAGTGATGCGCGCCTGATCGCGTTTCGTAGCCGCCGTATACACCTCCGCCCCCGGCTCGCCGTCCGCCACCATCAAAAACAACCCGATCCCCGCCGCCTTCGTGCTCTTCCCGTTTTTGCGCGCCACTTCCTCATACGCCGTCCGGAACCGCCGCGTCCCGCGCCCATCCTGCACGCGCCCATCCGGCAGCGTCTCCACCCAACGCTCACTCTGATCCCGGTACCAGCCAAAAATCACCCACAAAATAAACTGCTGCCAGGGCTCCAACTTGATCGTTTGCCCGGCCCACTGCGCCTTGCTGTGCTTCAGCAGGCCAAAAAATGCAATCGCCGTTTTCGCTCGGTCCACATCAAAAATCAAACCGCGTTCAGCGCCGGTCTCCAGATCGCGTACGTGCCTCTCCACCGCCAGGCGCGCCCATTTACACACCACCAGCCGCCCGGCCAGCACGTCATCGATATACTGCTGCGCGCTAAACTCGATCCTATCCATACACCGCCTCGAAGAGCATCTCCGCCAGACTCTGTTCGCGCTCCTGTCCTCCAACCTTGATTTTTACCCTGGCAGCCGGCGTCAGCCCAAACTCCCCGAGGTACCCTCGAAACGCCAGCGAGTTCTCCCTGAACACACTCGCCGCCGGATGTTTTTTGATGCTGCCATCCGCCGTCGTGGTCGTCGTAGCAATCCCCTCACTGATCGTGTATTCTCGCTCCTCATCATCGATGATTTTTTTATGCCCATCCCGAATCATCTCGGCCAGAGCCGCCCTCGCCACTGCATAATGCAGGCTGAGCATCTCCAGCGCCGGCAGATCCGCCTCTGTCAACACACCGGCACTAGCCAGCAATGGCGCCACAGCCCGCCACATCAATTGCGCGTCTTTCGGGAGTTTCCCCTTCGGCACGCGCACATTCACGTCTGGGTATTGCGGCTCCGCGTTATTCAACGGCCGCTTCCCCGGGTTGCCCTGGAGCTGCTTGATTGCCGTCGGTTTCGGTTTCCTACCTGCCATCAAAAAATAGCCTCATTTCGCGGCCACACACGCGTGTT
>QZIW01000031.1 GCA_003604985.1 Ammonifex sp. | reverse complement strand
CCGTCGCCAACCCGCGAGGACGTGGCGCTTACCCAGCGGCTTATCCAGGCCGGCGAGCTCGTGGGGATTGAAATCTTAGACCACATTGTCATCGGAGATAATAGGTACGTGAGCCTCAAGGCGGAGAGATTGATATAGACGATAAGACGAAGAAGGGAGCCTAACACCTTGCGTTTTGGGATTTTTTCCAGGGACATGGGCATAGACCTGGGCACCGCGAACAGCCTGGTTTTCGTTAAAAAAAGAGGGGTTGTTCTGCGGGAGCCTTCGGTAGTGGCCATTGAACGCGACTCGGGCCAGGTTTTGGCCGTCGGCGACGAAGCCAAACAGATGATCGGCCGCACGCCGGGGAACATCGTGGCGATCAGGCCGTTAAAAGACGGTGTGATCGCCGATTTTGACACGACTCAGGCGATGATCCGGTATTTCATCAACAAAGCCCTGAAAAACCGGACCTTTTTCGTCCGCCCGCGAGTGGTAATCGGGGTCCCTTCCGGCGTTACGCCGGTGGAAGAAAGAGCCGTACGGGAGGCGGCGATTCAAGCGGGCGCACGCGAGGTGTATCTAATCGAAGAACCGATGGCGGCGGCGATCGGTGCGGGTTTACCGGTGCATGAACCCACCGGTAACATGATTGTGGATATCGGCGGCGGTACTACGGAGGTGGCGGTGATTTCTTTAGGCGGGATCGTGACCAGCCGATCCATTCGCATTGCCGGGGATGAAATGGACGAGGCCATCATCCAATACATCAAAAGGAATTATAATCTTATGATCGGTGAACGCACCGCCGAAGACATCAAAATAAATATCGGGTCGGCATATAAACCTTCGGCATTGGACGAGCAGGAAGTGCGCGGGCGAGATCTGGTAACCGGATTACCCAAAACGGTCCGGGTCTCCGCTCTCGAAATACACCAGGCGCTTTCAGAGACGGTGACCACCATCCTGGACGCGATCAAAGCCACCCTTGAACGGACACCGCCCGAGTTGGCGGCCGACATTATGGACAGGGGCATTATCATGGCCGGCGGTGGCGCGCTTCTTCAAGGGTTGGACCGCCTGGTCAGCGAAGAGACGGGAATGCCCGTAAGCCTTGCGGAGGAGCCGCTTTCAGCGGTAGCTCAGGGTACCGGAAAGGTCCTGGACAACATAAGCGTACTGCGACGGGTGCTGCTGCAACCACGAAAGGTGGTATAAAGTTGCCTTCCCGGCAGGTCACGAAGAAATCCGTGCTTTTGCTTGTATTAATCGGGCTTACCATAGGGTCGATGCACCTTACCGCGGAGGAGCGGGACATAAATGCGAACCCCTTGGGGGTCTGGATCAAGGATACGTCTGCACCGCTTCAGCAGGGAATGTGGCGCACCGCTCAGATAGCGTCCAACGGGGCGGATTTTCTTTTTTCTTGGGGCCGGAATAACAGTTATAGCCGGGGGTTGGAAAGGAAGGTTGCAGACCTGGAGGGCGAAATCCGGCGTTTGCAGGCCGTTCAACAGGAAAACGAAAGGCTTAAGGCCCTTTTGTCTTACAACCAGTCCCTTACCGAGCCGGGCCTTGTCGCGGCGGTGATCGGACGCAACCCCGATAACTGGTTCAGTACCGTGACCATTAACCGCGGCAGCGACCACGGTGTTGTGCGGGGGTCCGTTGTGGCCACGCCGGCCGGACTTGTGGGCAGGGTTTTAACGGTAAGCAACCATTCAGCGGAAGTGCTTCTCATCAGCGACCCGCGCAGCGCGGTCGGCAGTGCGATTTACGAAACTCAGGTTCCCGGGATCGTGAAAGGGGCTCTTGCTACGACCGGCCGGTTAAGGATGCAGTACGTGGTTAAGGACGAACCCGTTAAAAAAGGGTTTTTAGTGCTTACTTCGAATTTAAGCGGCATTTTTCCACCGGGATTGCCGGTTGGCAGGGTTACCGGAGTAGAAGAGGAAAAAAGCGGCCTTTTTAAGACCGTCTATCTTAAGCCGGTGGTCGATCTTAATCGGTTGACTGAAGTGCTTGTCTTTATAAGAACTAATTGAGGGTCCAGAAGCCGGAAGCCAGAAGCCAGAAGTCAGAAGACAGAAGCCGGAATATAAAAGTCACGAGTCCAAAGTCCAAAGTCGAAGTCGGAAGTCACGGGTCAAGAGTCACGAGTCCTTTAATTCTATATGCTATACTCTTTTAAACGTTGAACGTTGAACGGACCCCCACCCAGCACTCAGTACCGTCCTTGAGGTTTGAAAGCTACCACTTCATTTAGGCTAATGAAGGTCTCTCCTTCGAAGTTCAAAAGCTACGCTGAGTGCTGGGCCATCCGTCTGAGCTTTAACTTAGAACTTAGATGTCCATGTCGCCACAGAAAGGGCGACACCACAAAGGATGAAAATACCAGTAACTGGTACTTTCAGGGTAGAACTTAGAACTATCTAATTAACCGGGGAGTAACGAGTTGCGGACGGTCACCTTATTTTGCCTGGTCGGTTTGGCGCTTCTCCTGGAACACACGGTTCTGAATTTCGTGCGGGTGGCGGGGGTTAAACCAGACCTTGTGCTCTTAATTGTGGTGTTCAACGGCATTTTAAAAGGCTCCCGTGAGGGTGCTTTTTGGGGTTTTATTGCCGGACTGCTGGAGGACTTCGCCTGCGGCCAGTACCTGGGGCTGCACGCGCTAAGCAAGCTGGCCGCGGGCTACGTGGCCGGTCTGGGGGATTACGTTTACAAGGAAAGCTCGGTGGTGGCCGCCGCAATGGTCTGGGGTGCATCCCTGATCTCCGGGGGCTTAATGTACCTGTTGCTCCTCACGCTCGGGATAACCGTGGGGCCTGCCGACGCTTTTTCACGGGTGGTGCTGCCGGTGGCGGTTTATAACGGTCTATTATGCCCCCTGTTTTACCACTGGTTCCGCCGGGCTACGGTTTATGGGGTGCTGCGGGAGGAACGGTACTAAATTTGGAACGTAAAACCATTGACAAAAAAGCCCGCGTGTTGCTGGTCATAACCGGAGTCGTCTTCCTGCTCCTTGCCTTCCGGCTTGCTCAACTCCAGATTTTTCAGACGGAACGCTTTGCGGTGCTGGCTAGCGAGAACCGTCTCCGCCCGATGCACATACGTGCGCCACGGGGTGAAATTTTTGACCGCAACGGCTGTAAAATCGTCGGTAACCGTCCGGTGTACACTATTTCCCTGGCCAACCTCGGCAAACCCGTATCCCCGGAGGTAGTAGAAAGGCTTGCGAGGGTTATCGGCAAGGACGAGGCGGAGATCCGGCAAAAGCTTGAGACGCATGCGCTTCCGTACGAGCCGGTCCGGGTGGCTACCAACGTACCACTCGAACTGGTCACTTACATCGAAGAGCACCAGGAGGACTTTCCCGGCGTGCTTGTAGACATCACGCCGGTGCGTCATTATCCTTACGGGACGGTCCTGGCCCACGTTTTAGGTTACGTCCAAGAGATTAAGCCCGAACAACTCGAAAAGCATAAAGAAGAAGGTTACAAGCTGGGCGATCCTTATGGGCAGGACGGTTTGGAGTTCGTTTTCGAAAATTACCTGCGGGGAAAGGACGGCGCTCGCTACCTGGAAGTCGATTCGATGGGACGTCCGGTGCGCGACCTTGGCTTATCGGCACCCGTGGCGGGAGCAAATCTCATCTCGACAATAGATTTGAACATCCAGAGGGTGAGCGAGGAAGCACTGAAGCGGGGGATTAATGCGGCGCGGAAGGAAGGTTTTCCCGCCCCTGGGGGGGCGGTGGTGGTCCAACAGGTTAATACGGGCGAAATTCTGGCGATGGCCAGCTTTCCGGTTTACGACCCCGCGGTGTTCACCAGGGACCTTACCCCACAAGAGGTGCAAACGGTCTTCGGGGCGCCGGATAAACCCTTTCTGAACCGGGCACTGAGAGCCTACCCGCCCGGCTCGGCCTTTAAGATGATAACGGCAATGGCCGCACTGGAGGCCGGCAAGATCACCCCGAAGTTTGCTATTAACGACCCGGGTGTTTTCGTTTTGGGCAGGACCTGGAACGACTGGCTCGCGGGCGGTCATGGGCGTGTGGACCTGTTAAGGGCCATCCAGGTTTCCTGCAACGTCTATTTCTGGACCATCGGCAACATGGCGGGTATAAATGAGATCGCCCGGGTGGCGGAAGAGTTCGGGCTGGGAAAGAAAACGGACCTCGGTTTGCCGGGGGAAGCGGCCGGGGTCGTCCCCACACCGGACTACAAATACAAGACGGTCAAGGCTTACCTTGATTCGGTTTTCGGGCCGCAGTTCGAGGCGGTGGAAGAAGAGTACCGGGACCTTCTGGCGCAGGCAAAGGACGCCGAGGAAAAGAGAAAACTTGAAAAACAAAGGGACGCAAAGAAGGCGCGGGTTCAGGCGGAATACGACCGTTACGCCTGGGACCTGAAATGGCGTTCCTACGACACTTTGAACACCGCCACCGGCCAGGGCTACAATCTTTATACATCACTACAACTGGTCAACTACGCCGCCATTATCGCCGGTGACGGCGCGGAATACCAGCCTTATCTCGTTAAAAAGATTATCGGGCCCAAGGGAGAAACGGTGGCGGAATTTGGCCCGCAACTGACCAGGCGGGTGAAAATAAAGCCGGAGAATTTAAAGGTTATTCAAGAGGGGATGTCCCTGGTGACCAAGCCGGGCGGTACCGCCTACGGGGCTTTTTACGATATGTCGGTACCGGTGGCGGCAAAAACCGGCTCTGCGGAAAACCCCGGCCAAGGTACCCACGCGCAGTTTATCGCTTACGCGCCGGCGGATAAGCCCGAGGTGGCGGTCGCGGTCGTAGTGGAGAATTCCGGCCATGGCGGTTCGGTGGCGGCGCCGGTGGCGCGGGACGTCCTGGCGGCGTACTTTGGTCTGCCCCTCAGGATGCAGGACGAAACCCAAAAAACAGGCGCGGGAGACTAATGTTTGCGGCGGCGATGCCGCTCAGCAAGAACGACCTTTCCGGCGAACCTTGCCAGTTCTCCCGAGGCTAACTGGAATTAAGAGACTTAAAAGCCTAAATTTAGTAAATTTTCTCGCCTCAATCCTTTCTCCTTCAATCCCACAGACCTTTCTATGCACCATCAGGGACGTGGTTTTTGGCGCCGAGGCCTGATTCCCCTGGGTGTGTCGCAGATAGTGGCCAAAATCAAAGGTTTTTGTCATAATATTGGAAAAAAAGCTTTTAAATCGCCGGATTTTTTAGGCGTGTTTAGCAGGATTTGGTTTGAGCACGGCGAATAGGGAAGGGTAAGAGGAGGGATTCGTATGGCGTTGGAACCCGGGCAGATTACGGTTGGCTCCCGGGTTATTAAACCTGAGGATGACCAAACGGTTTTAGTCGAGCGCACGTTAAGGTCGGGGCAGAGTGTTTTTTATGCCGGGAACGTTGTTATACTGGGGGACGTTAACCCGGGGGCCCAGGTTACGGCTACGGGCGATGTTATTGTTGTGGGGTCGCTCAGGGGTACTGTGCATGCCGGTGCGGGCGGTAACGAAAAGGCGATGGTGGTGGCTTTTCGGTTCGAGCCGACTCAACTCCGGATCGCCAGCCATATTGCAAGACCTCCGGAGGGAATGATTTCAACCGGACAACCCGAAGTCGCGCGGATTAAGGACGGACTGGTTACGATTGAAGCCTATTTGGCGACAGGAGAACGACAGGCCGGCGGCGCGAAAGTAACGCGAAAGCTTGCAGGTGCCCGTATTGAAAACGGTGGCTAGGCACACGGATGGAGCAACTCCTTTGGTGGTCACGCGACTCCCTTTAGGATTGTCAATAAAATGGCAGACCTCGTAACAAGTCCGGCGAGGTTTTTGAACTGTTTTCCTAAGGGTAAAATTTAGGTGGGGGAGGACAAATAATGGGAGAGGTCATCGTTATTACATCTGGCAAAGGAGGAGTCGGCAAAACCACGGCTACCGCAAATATCGGTGCCGGACTGGCAATGCGTGGCTACAAGGTGGCCCTGGTGGATGCCGACATCGGTCTCCGGAACCTTGATGTTGTCCTGGGTTTGGAGAACCGTATCGTCTACGACCTGGTGGACGTCGCCCACGGTCACTGCCGGTTGAAGCAGGCGCTCATAAAGGATAAAAGATTCGAGGGTTTATACCTTCTGCCGGCGGCGCAGACCAAGGACAAAACGGCTGTCAAACCGGAGCAGATGAAAGAAATCTGCCTCCAGCTCAAAGAAGAATTCGATTTTGTGATTATCGATTGTCCGGCGGGAATCGAACAGGGGTTCAGGAACGCGATTGCCGGGGCGGAAAAGGCGATTGTCATCACCACCCCCGAGGTCTCGGCAGTACGTGACGCGGACCGTGTCATCGGGCTTTTGGAGGCCGCGGAACTGCGCGAACCGAAACTCGTGGTTAACCGGCTTCGCCCCAGGATGGTGCGTCAGGGAGACATGATGACCATCGAGGATATCATTGACATCCTCGCCGTGGACCTCCTGGGAGTGATCCCGGAGGACGAGCAGATCATAGTGACCACAAACCGGGGCGACACGGTTGTGCTCATGGACCGCTCGCGGTCCGGGGAGGCTTTCCGAAACATTACCCGGCGGATTTTGGGCGAACCTGTACCGTTGATGGAATTAGAGCGCGACGGGCACTTTTTTGCCCGGTTGCGTAGAATAATGGGTTTAGGGTAGATGACGATGAGGAGAGGAGGAACGACCTTGCTTGAGTTTCTGGCGCGTTTGTTCCAGCGGCATTCACTGTCCAGTAAAGATGTGGCTAAAGAAAGACTCCGCCTGGTCCTGGTACATGATCGGGCGAACATTTCACCAGAGCTCTTGCAACTGCTTAAAGACGATTTAATCAAGACGGTTTCCAAGTATTTTGAGATCGAAGAAAAAAGCCTCGAGGTTACCCTGGATACTTCCGACGACGTGGTGGCCCTCGTGGCAAGTATTCCGGTGCACCGCGTGAAACGGTCGGTGAAGGTGGCCTCTGTTTAGAGATTGTTCGCCTCTCTTACCCGGAAGGACTACTTCCGGTGAAACCGGTGGCTCGCCTTTTTTAAGGCGAAAGGGATGTGTGTTCAAAACTTGTGTGAAAATTGAACGGTCGCTGTCAAGCGGCCTTTTCGTTGCTCTAAAGGCCGGTTCCGGATACAATGGTCAGGGACGGCTCATTTTCAAATTCGTTACAGGCCGATTCTTTAAGGAGGAAACCTTAAACATTTGCCGACGGTGAGTAAAAAAGAAATTCTTGACTATATGTGCCGGCGCGCGTACCGGCCGCTCACTGAAGCGGAGTTGGCGCGAGTTTTCTTGCCCGGGGGAAAAGGCACTAAGACCCTCAAAAGGATTCTCCGGCAGCTTGAAGAGGAGGGTCTGATCTATCAGACACGGACGGCGCGTTTCGGCTTACCCTCACAATTCAACCTGCTCGTCGGTCGCCTTGACGGTAATCCGAGAGGGTTCGCTTTTTTAGTGCCGGATACAGAAGGAACCGAAGACGTTTACATCGGTGCGGAAAATCTCGGCGGGGCGATGCATAACGACCGGGTGGCCGTACGGCTTTTGCCGCCGGGAAGGGGAAAGACCCGCGAGGGCGAGGTCGTTCGCGTCCTGAAACGCGGCAACCACAGGCTGGTCGGGACCCTCCAGAATAAGCGGCGGTTTGCATTGGTGGTCCCGGATGATTTGCGTCTGGGGCAGGGTGTGGTCATACCGCGCGGGCGTCTGATGGGGGCAAAAACGGGAGATAAAGTCGTCGTGGAGTTCACTTCCTACCCGGCACCCAAAGCGCCCGCGGAGGGCCGGGTGGTGGAAGTGTTGGGTCCGGCCGATGCGCCGGGCATGGATATGCTTGTCTTATGCCGCCGTTACGAACTGCCGGAAGACTTTCCCAGGGATGTCTTGCGGGAAGCCGGGGAAATAGCGGCGCTTACCCCGGAAAGAGATCCGGTGGCGCGGCGCGATCTCAGGAAGGAAGTCATTATCACCATCGATGGTGAAGATGCCAAGGACATGGACGACGCGGTAAGTCTTGCCGTGCTGCCGACCGGTAGTTACCAGCTCGGCGTGCATATTGCGGACGTCGGTTATTATGTCCGTGAAGGGAGCGCGTTGGATAAAGAAGCCTTGCGTCGCGGTACGAGTGTTTACCTTCCCGGGCGCGTGATCCCGATGCTCCCGCAGCGCCTGTCCAACCACATTTGCAGCCTTAATCCCGGTGAGGACCGTCTCACGTTTTCGTGCGTGATGAAGATTGACGCCGATGGAACGGTGGAGGGGTACGAGCTTTTCCCTTCGGTGATCCGCTCGCGTGCGCGCATGACCTACATCTCGGTACACCGTATTCTGGGGGGCGACCGGGAACTAACCGAACGTTACCGGCGGTTTGTAAAAATGCTGCAGAGAATGCGGGATTTGTGCCTTATTTTACGGCGGCGCCGCCTTCAGAACGGGGCAATCGACTTCAACCTTCCGGAAACAGCGATCAAGCTTGATGACTCGGGGCGGGTTCAGGACGTGGGCAGGGCCGAGAGGACGGTCGCCGAACAGATAATCGAAGAATTCATGCTTGCCGCGAATGAAACCGTGGCCAGGCACGCCGCGGCATTTGAACTGCCGTTTATCTACCGGGTACACCCGAAACCGGACGAAGAAAAAGTTGCCGGTCTGGAGCAGTTGTTGGCCGGCTTCGGCTATAACGCGCACGGTATCGGCAGGCTCCAGCCGGCTGGTTTTCAAGCGGTGTTAGACGCGGTCAGGGATAAACCCGAGGAGCGGCTGATCAACGCGGTCATGCTCCGTTCAATGAAGCAGGCCCGGTACGCGCCGGCACGCACCGGTCATTTCGGCCTGGCCTCGGAGTACTACACCCACTTTACTTCGCCGATCCGGCGGTACCCCGACCTTTTCATCCACCGGGTGCTGCGCGAAGCGCTCCTGAACGCGGGGAAACTGACGGAAAAACGCGTGGCGGAACTGAGCGCGCTGGCGGTGGACGCGGCGACGGTCTCCTCCGAGCGTGAAAGGCTGGCGATGGAAATAGAACGCGAGGCGACGGCAGTAAAAAAAGTCGCCTTTATGCAGGACAAGGTCGGCGAGGTTTACAGCGGTTTTATCAGTGGCGTTACCGCCTGGGGGCTTTACGTCGAACTGGAGAATACCGTCGAGGGGCTGGTCCACGTGCGGACGCTCACCGACGATTTTTACGTTTACGACGAGCGGACTTATACTTTAACCGGGCGAAACACAGGCAGACGCTACCGGTTGGGGGACGGGGTCAGGGTAAAGGTACTCCGGGCGTCAACGGAAGACCGTATGGTGGAATTCGAACTCTTGACAGATGGAAACTTCCTGTATTAAACTTTTCTCTGTGTGATTTAAAAGTAAGGTTCCGCTTTTTGGTTTTGCTGATTAGGAGGCAGAGAGCATGAGAACGTTTATGGCCAGACCCGGAGAGGTCGGCCGCCGCTGGTACGTGTTGGACGCTTCGGGAAAATCCCTGGGCCGGTTGGCAACCGAGGCGGCGCGTATTCTGCGCGGCAAGCATAAGCCGATCTTCACCCCGCACATTGATACGGGCGATCACGTGATCGTGGTGAACGCGGATAAGGTGGTTCTGACGGGCAATAAACTCCAAAACAAGTTTTACGTCCGTCATTCCGGGTACCCGGGGGGGCTGAAAACGATGAATTACGCCACCTTGATGAAGACAAGGCCGGAACTGGCCGTACGGAAGGCGATAGAGGGAATGCTGCCCCACAACCGTTTGGGCGACAGTATGGCCCGCAAGTTGAAAGTCTACCGGGGGCCTGAGCATCCACACCAGGCACAGAAGCCGGAATTAAGGGAGTTCTAGGAGGGGTAAAGTGACTGAAGTCTATTTTTACGGCACCGGAAGGCGAAAAAACGCAATCGCTCGGGTATTTCTCACGCCCGGTGAGGGCGTCTTGCAGATTAACGAGAGACCGGTCGACACCTATTTCGGACGAAAGACGCTCGAGGTTCTGGTAAGGCAGCCTTTCGAAGTAACCGGTATGCTCGGCCGGTTTGACGTGCGGGCCAAGGTCTTTGGCGGCGGTATCACCGGCCAGGCCGGCGCGATGCGGCTCGGGATTGCCAGGGCTTTGATCCAGGCGGATCCCAACCTTAGACCTGTTTTGAAGAAGGCGGGTTTTCTGACCCGCGACCCGCGTATGAAGGAGCGGCGGAAATACGGACTCAAGAAGGCCCGGCGCGCACCGCAGTTCTCCAAGCGTTAAACGCCCGCGGCACCCGGGTTCGTTCGCGCCTACCGGGGTTGTTCTGGAACCGGGTGCCTGGGACGATACCGGACTATTACCCAACTAAGTGCTACTGCAGAGCTTTGAAGCGAGGTAGGAATTCGGACTGCGAATTCCTAATTGTTTTTCTTTTAAGGAGACTCCCGCGCTTTGCTTTTTTACTACGGCATATCCCCCCGATCAACGGCGTAATCATTAGCAATAACGTTCTGGGAAGAGTAAACTCTAAAACCGCAAGAAATAAGTTCATCCCGCTGTGAAAGGTAAACCTTGGGGAAAATCTTTCGGAGGCCGTGAAAAACAAGCATGGCATTTTGGAAGTTGGAGGCCGGAGGTTGGAAGTGGGAATCTCGATGGAATTCGCTATGCGAATTCCGACAAATGGTCTAACCTCTGACTTCTCACCTCTCACTTCCAAGTTAGCCAGGCGTAGTTTTGTACCGGTCTCCTAGGAGAAGGGTCTTTTTGAAGAGGTTGAGAATCGGCCCCGCTTATAAACTGTTTTTTCTGGCTGTCGTTGCGTACGTGCTTCTGGTTGGCGCTGCCCGCACTTATGACTTTGCCGTAACCACCGCCGACCGGCGCGAGGTCGCAGCGCTGGCGCCGGTGTTGGTAGACAAGCTGGTGGTGGTTGACGCCGGGCACGGCGGTCCGGACCCCGGTGTCGTCCGCGACGGGGTACGAGAAAAAGACATTACCCTCGCCGTGGCGCTCAGGCTTGCGGAATACCTTGAACAGGGCGGCGCCCGGGTTCTGCTTACCAGAGATAAAGACTGCGACTTGGCTGACTCCGAACCGGGTACTAAATCACGAAAGCGACAGGATCTTGAGCGGCGCGTGGCAATCGCCAACGACAACAAAGCCGACGTTTTCGTAAGCATTCACGTCAACAGCTTCGACGAAGCAAATGAACACGGCGCCCAGACTTTTTCACAGCTAGGTTGCACGGAAGGGTATCAACTTGCCCACGCGATCCAAGACGAGCTCAAGACCCTCCTCAGGAACACCGACCGTGTCGCGAAGAGGGGGGACTATTTCACCGGGCGTACGACAAAGATGCCGGCGGTGGTGGTGGAAATCGGTTTTATAACGAATCCGCGGGAATGCAAGCTCCTTCAGGAACCGGAATACCAGAGCAAGGTGGCTTTTGCTATCTACGCCGGGCTGGTACGTTATTTCGCTTCCGGGGCCGGTGTTGTGCCGCCGCTCACCGGAGAGTGAAACTAGCCCGAAAATACGTTCAACCTTCAAAGTAGAAAATGCCGCTGCCGCGTCGGCACGGAGCACAGTGTCGCCGGGAGACAAACCGGCAGATAAGGCGATTTTCATCCCTCGATGGTGCCAGCCTGCCGGAGGACCAAGTCGGTGGAGGCACCGTTGTCAGCGTTTGCCGTCCCGCTCGCGGCTGTATGGAAGCGGAATGTACTGTACCGAAGGGCGGCGCTGTCCGGGCTGCGGGTACAGCTCCATCAAGGCGTATATCTCCTTGGGCAGTTCCGTCATTACGGGGAGGCCGATTTCTTTGAGTTGCTCAGGGGTTATGGGATAGTCGTGGGTAAAGCGCCCGCTGGTCAGGAAGTGGGCGACGGCCCCCGCTTTTTCCGGGCCCATCTTTCGCTGCAGGAGGAACCGCACGAACTCTTCCACCTGCTGAATCGCCTTGCGGGAGATGTCGGCCAATACCATGGTGGTGTCATCAACCTTATCAATCCCTTTCTGGCGTACGGTCTCCAGGATCGAAGCGGCCGGGTAGTTGCCGAGCTGCGGGTCAACCGGCCCGAGTACGGCGTTTTCGTCCATTACTATTTCGTCGGCGGCCAGAGAGATCATCGTGCCGCCGGACATGGCATAATGAGGCACAAAAACGGTTACTTTCGCCGGATGCTTCTCCAGGGCGCGTGCGATCTGCTCGGCGGCCAGCACCAACCCGCCGGGGGTGTGAAGCAAAAGGTCGATCGGCATATCCTCCGGTGTATAACGTATGGCTCTTAGAACCTGCTCCGAATCCTCAATGTTGATGTAGCGGCTCAAAGGAAGGCCGAGAAAACTAATCAGTTCCTGGCGGTGAATCATCGTGATTACCCGGGAGCCGCGTCTCTGTTCGAGGTTCCGGATGAGCCTGAGCCGCAGTATCTCCAGGCGTTGTTGTTTGAGCATGGGCAGGAACGCGGATATAATGAATATGGCCCAGATGATTTCGACGAAAGAGACCGTTGCCATTGCCGGAATCCCTCCGGTTTTGTTGTTGCCAGTGGGGGTATTCTTGTGTTATTTTGTCCGGTGGAAAGGATTACGCTGCTGAAAAGGCGAAATAAATACGAAATACCTTAAACAACATTCTACCAGGTTTGCCAAATAGGAGCAAGCCTGTACCAAGAGGGGTAAGGGATATGTTACCAGCAGCAGACATTGAATCGGTCTTGATTTACGCGGTAAACAGAGGTTACATCGCGGGGCTGGCGGAAGCCTATGCGGGACTCCCGGAAAAAGAGTGCGCGGACTGCACGAAGTGTTGCGACCTCGCGCCCCGGGCCACTTTCACCGAGTACCTGAACACATATAGTTACCTCAGGGAACAGCCAAAGCAGATCCAGGGAGAGGTTTTGAGGAGAACGGTTGAATTCTTTTTCCTGGAACTTGCAGACCCTGGGCAACGCTGCCCTTTTAACGACCCCAAGGACAGTTGCCTCATCCGTCCGGTGCGGCCGTTACAGTGCCGCCTGTTCGGGCTTTTAAGTCAAAGCGATTACGAAGAGGCCGAACAGAAGCGGATCGCTCAAATACAAGCGATCATGGCGGGTTTCCGTGATGAGTACGACATTGAATTACCCCCGGCTATTCTGATCCCCCGGCCGTACTGCGACAGGACCGGGGGTGAAAACGGCTCCTTCGTGTCCATTGCCGATGCCGACATGCTTAAGCTGCGTCTCATATCCTACGACGGGAACCTGGTCGCGCCCGAGCATGTTTTCAGGGAAGTCACTTACCTGCCTCTACCCGTCCACCTGGCCATGACCGTGCTAAACCCCGGAATTCGCGGCAAGCGCGTGGAGGTTATCCGGGAGTTCCTCCAGGGATCCCGTAAATTCCTTGACAAGTACGCCGGGCGTGCGGAAAGCTTCCGTTTTTAGCCTGGAATGGGGGTCGCGGGCCTTTTCCTAACGGCGTTTATCGTCGCCCTTACGGGGGCGATGATGCCCGGACCGCTTTTAACGGTGACGGTCGCCGAAACCGTCCGCCGGGGTTTCTGGGCGGGGCCGCTTCTTGTTGTCGGGCACGGCATCCTGGAAGCTGCACTCGTGGCGGCTTTGGCTTTCGGCCTGGGACCCATTATCGCCAGGCAGGGGGTGGTTGCCGGCATCTCGCTTATCGGGGGCGGGTTCCTGCTCTGGATGGGGCTGACAATAATAAGGGATACCTTCAAGGGACGGGTGGTCTTAGACCTAAAACAAAACGTCGCCGGGCCACAAAAACCGCTCCAGGTCGGGTATGCTAACAGTAGGGACTCCCTGGCCGGCGATGAACCGTTATTCCGGGGAAAGCAAGGGGCCCCCAGTCTTTATGCGGGGGATAAACGGGCTCCGGCGGGGGCTCATACCGCGGGCCGGCTTATCGGTCTCGGGGTGGCCGTAAGCCTTTCAAACCCTTACTGGAGCCTGTGGTGGGCTACAATCGGCATTTCCTATATGAATATTGCGCTGCACGCGCATGGGCTTGGCATCGTTGTTTTCTTCGCCGGTCATATTCTGGCGGACCTGGCCTGGTACACCGCGGTCAGCGGTGCCGTCTCCGGTGGGAGGCGTTTTCTGAGCCCCGGACTCTACAGGGGAATCCTTGCGGTGGCGGGCTTCTTCCTGGTAGGACTGGCGGGATATTTCGTAATCAGCGGTCTCGGCTTGTAGTGGGTTTGGCGATACGATACGGGAGGTTTTTATGCCGTCCGAAGGTATTAAAAAAAAGGGGCAGGGACAAAATCCGCGCAACGATTCGGTGCGTGGGGCCCAAGCGGTCGTAATCGGGGGGATTGTTCCCCACCCCCCGATAATGGTCCCCGAGGTGGGTGGCACGCAGGCGCGCAAAACCCGCCTTACTCAGGACGCGCTTTGCGAACTGGGGCGGCGGATCTGCCGGAGCGGGGCCGAAACAATGGTCTTCATTTCACCCCACGCGCCCATACTCTGGGACGCGATTGGGGTGGCTACCGGGGCGCAGCTTGAGGGGGACCTGGGCCGGTTCGGCGCGCGGGAGGTTGCTTTTACCCTCAATACGGATATGACGCTGGTAAAAGCCCTGCTGGAGCAACTTACGGTGCTTGGCGTACCCAAAGCGGACATCGCGGAGGATGACGGTTACCGGCTCGACCACGGGGTTACAGCCCCGCTTTACTGGCTGAAAAAGGCTGGCGTTGATTTGCCCGTCGTCGCTTGCGGAACGGCTTTTCTATCACTTCCCCGCCTTTACGGTTTCGGGGTGGCGATCCAGCGGGCAGCGGCAGCAACAGGCCGAAAGGTGGCGGTGGTCGCCAGCGGTGATCTTTCCCACCGGCTGTCGCCGGAAGCGCCGAACGGCTATGACCCTTGCGGGCCGGTCTTTGACTTGCGGGTTAAGGAGATCGTGGCCGCGGCGGACCCGATGGCGATGATCAAACTTGATCCGGTACTCGTCGAGCGTGCGGGCGAGTGCGGGTACAGGCCGATGATCATGCTGTTCGGCGCTTTCGATGGGCTCGGCTTCAAGGCGGAGGTCCTGTCATACGAGGAGCCCTTTGGGGTGGGTTACATGGTCGCCGGCCTGACACCGGACCGCGAGGATATCGGGCGCCGTTATTCCGAACAACTGGTCCGGGATGAAGAAGCCCGGCGCAAAAACGAAAGCTTTTTGGTGCGTGTGGCGCGGGAAGCGATCGAGCAGTTTCTCAAGTTCGGGAAGCGGGTTGATGTACGGGAGGTGCCGCCCGAGTTCAACCGGCGGGCCGGGGTATTTGTTTCGCTCAAGAAGAGTGCGGTTTTGAGGGGTTGCATCGGCACGGTTGAACCTTCGCAGAAAGACCTTGTCCGGGAGGTCGTGGAAAACGCCATCAGTGCGGCTACGCGCGACCCCCGGTTTGACCCCGTGGCGCCGTCGGAGGTCCAGGATCTGACGATCTCGGTCGATGTGCTGGGGGACCTGGAGCCGGTAAGCGGCCTTAGGGAGCTTGACCCGAAGCGGTACGGCGTTGTTGTATCCAGCGGTGTCAAACGGGGACTTCTCCTTCCCGACCTGGAGGGGGTGGATACGCCGGAGCAGCAGGTGTCCATCGCCCGGCAGAAAGCAGGCATAGATTCCGGAGAACCGGTTCAAATCGAGCGGTTCGAAGTGAGGCGCTATTATTAGAATCAGAATACAGAATTCAGAATGTAGAATTCAGAATTCAGAAGTTGGGAGACAGAAACAGAATCAGGACTTCAAACGTTGAACGGACCCCAGAGGTCGATCCGTTTGAGCCTAACTTAGAACTTAGAACGGACCCCAAAGGTCCATCAGCTACTGGATAAACGAAGGAGTCCGTATGCGCGAGGCCCTGTATTACAGAAAGAAGAAAGGGAACACCATTACATGCGGGCTTTGCCCAAAGCAGTGCGTCATCGAGGAGGACCGGACCGGGTTTTGCCGGGTCCGGGAAAACCGGGGCGGGGTGCTTTATGCACTTAACTATGGCAGATGTTCTTCCTGTTCTGTAGACCCCATGGAAAAAAAGCCGCTCTACCATTTTTACCCCGCACACACGATTTTGTCTTTCGGCACTTACGGCTGCAACCTGCGGTGTGGTTTCTGCCAGAACTGGGAAATCGCCCATGGTTCACCGCCTACCGTCAACGTTGCCCCCGACGCCGTGGTACCGATGCTAAGGGCGCAGGGGCAGCGCTGCGTGGCCGTCGCTTACACCTACTCCGAACCGGTGGTCTGGTACGAGTTTATTTACGACACCGCCCGGCTTGTCAAGGCGGCGGGATTCAAGAACGTGCTGGTGACCAACGGCATGATCAACGAAGCGCCGTTTAGGGAACTCCTTCCTTACATCGACGCTGTGAATATAGATGTCAAGTCCTTCCGGGACGAGTATTACGTCAAATACTGCGCGGGGCGGCTGAAGCCGGTACTCGAAACCGTCGCCCGGGCGCACGAGATCTGCCACGTTGAAGTGACGACGCTGATCGTTACCGGGCTTAACGATTCCGAGGAGGAATTCGGGGAACTGGCGGCGTGGCTGGGAGGCCTTGACCCGGACATCCCGCTTCACTTTTCCCGCTATTTTCCGAACTTCGAGCTGGACCTGCCGCCTACGCCCCCGCAAACGCTTTACCGGGCCCGGGATTTGGCGCGGAAAAGTTTACGTTACGTTTACCTGGGAAACGTGCGGGACGAGGACGCGGGCAACACCTATTGCCCGGTTTGCGGTGCGGTCGTAATCAGGCGGGAAGGGTACAGGGTGCGCGGTTCGGCTTTCAAAGACGGGAAGTGCACTGATTGCGGCGCTACAATCCCGATAGTCGGGACGGTCTGGGAGGAGCGTGCGTAGCCGCCGGGACAGGGTTTAAGATGGCGGATCACTCCAGGGGCGGATGTTAAAAAAATAAATTTCCGCCCTGTTGTATTTTTATACAACCGTATGTATAATTATTGATATCGAGGCTGGGATTGGCGGGTGAAATAATGATCAAAGTCGGGATCGTAGGGGCTACAGGTTACACCGGTTCTGAATTGGTGCGGCTTCTCAACGGACACCCGGGGGCGGAGTTGGCGGTTTTGACTTCCCGTAGCTACGAAGGACAGGACATAGCCGGCGTTTTCCCGCACCTGAGCGGTTTCTCGGACCAGGTGCTGGTGCCTTTTCAGAAGGGAAAAATTGCCGCCGAGTGCGATGTCGTATTTACCGCGCTTCCCCACGGGCACACGGCTTCTATGGCCGGGGAAGTACTGGAGAAGGGGAAGAAGCTTATCGATCTCGGTGCGGATTTCCGCTTTCGCGAAGCGCGTGTTTACGAAGAATGGTACGGGGTAAAGCATGAAGCCCCCGCGCTTTTGGAAGAGGCGGTTTACGGCCTGCCGGAACTTTACCGCGGGCAGTTGGAGAGTGCCAGGCTGGTGGCCAATCCGGGGTGCTACCCCACGGCGTCGCTGCTCGGTGCAGTGCCCCTCCTGCGCGCGGGTGCCGTGGTACCGGAGAGCATTATTGTCGATGCAAAATCAGGGGTTTCCGGCGCCGGGCGTCAATTAAACTCGAGAGTACATTACGCCGAGGTCAACGAGAACCTCCAGGCGTACAACGTCGGCCGGCACAGGCATACACCGGAAATCGAGCAGGAACTGTCCGCCGCGGCGGGAAGGGACTTGCGAATATCCTTCACACCGCACTTGGTGCCACAGACGCGGGGTATTCTTGCCACTATTTATGCAGAGATGAAAACGGCCGTTTCTACGGCGGCTCTTCTCGACATTTACCGTGATTTCTACCGGGACGAATTTTTCATCCGGGTGCTCCCGGAAGGGAAGTTCCCGCAGACCAAGAGCGTTGCCGGCTCTAATTACGTCCACCTGGGTGCGGTGGCCGACCCCCGCACCGGCCGTGCGGTGATTATGGTGGCGCTTGACAATCTGGTTAAAGGGGCTTCGGGGCAGGCGGTGCAGAATATGAATTTGATGTTCGGCCTTGCGGAAACGACAGGACTTGAATTTTCGGGGCTTTTTCCCTAAAAGACGGGAACGATGCGGGCCGTACCGGGGTGGAACAATTACAAGCCCGCGCCAATACCAGTGGGATTAAATTGTTGAAGTCAATCAACACCGTTTTTGGCGGGGAGGAAAGGGGTCTCATATGGAATGGGTCGACGGCGGCGTGACGCTCCCCCAGGGGTTCAGGGCGAGCGGCGTGGCCGCCGGATTAAAAAAAGCGAAAAAGGACCTGGCACTGCTCGTAAGTACGGTGCCGGCCGCCGCGGCAGGGGTTTTTACCACTAATCTGGTTAAGGCGGCCCCACTGATGGTTACGGCGGAGCGCCTGCAAAAAGGCGCAGCTCAGGCGTTGATCGTTAACAGCGGCAACGCCAATGCCTGTACGGGTGCGGAGGGTTACGCGGACGCGGTGGCCATGGCGGGATTGGCGGCCGCGGCATTGAAGCTGCCGGAAGAACTCGTTCTGGTGTGCTCTACCGGAGTAATCGGCCAGCGTTTGCCACTGGCGAAGATCAAGGCGGCGCTGCCCGCCGCTGTGGCTGCCCTGGGTGAAGAGGGACGCGATGCGGCCGAAGCGATTTTAACGACCGACACCGTCGTGAAGGAAGCGGCCGTGCGGTTTTCCCTCAGCGGGCACCGGTGTGCAGTCGGCGGGATGGCCAAGGGGTCGGGGATGATCCACCCAAACATGGCGACCATGCTGGCTTTTTTGACCACGGACGTGGCGGTTGAACCGGGCCTTCTCCGTCAGGCGCTCAAAGATGCGGTGGACCAATCTTTTAATATGATTACGGTTGACGGCGATAGCAGCACCAACGATATGGTGGTGGCAATGGCTAACGGTTGCGCCGGTAACCCCGTAATTTCCACCCCCGGGCCGGAATACCGGACTTTCGTCGAAGCACTGACGGCGGTGGCCGTTGCGCTGGCCAAAAAGGTCGCGCGTGACGGCGAAGGTGCCACCCGGTTGATTGAGGTCCGGATAAAAGGGGCACGGACGCTTGCCGACGCCCGAACGGCAGCAAGGGCGATCGCAGCCTCGAACCTCGTCAAAGCGGCGGTTTTCGGCCGCGACGCCAACTGGGGCCGCATCCTTTGTGCCGCGGGATACTCCGGCGCTAGTTTCAACCCGTCGGCCGTTGATATCTTTTTGGGTGCCGAGCAGGTAGCGCAAGCCGGGGCGGGGCTTCCGTTTTCCGAGGAACGCGCCAGCAAGGAGCTTGAAAAAGACCCGGTGGTTATCGCGGTCGACTTCAAAGAGGGCGATTGTGCGGCTACAGCCTGGGGATGCGACCTGACGTACGATTACGTTTCCATAAACGCCAGCTATAGGACGTAAGGAGTCAGAAGTCAGAAGTCAGAAGTC
>QZIW01000015.1 GCA_003604985.1 Ammonifex sp. | reverse complement strand
ATACCCTGTTGCCGGAAGGCTGGGACAAGATGGACTTGTACGCCCGCCGTAACTTCCTTGGCGGCGGTGAGTTCGGCGGTGAAACGAAAACAGGCACCACGCGCCGGAAACAGGTCTGCATTATGGAAATCTGGTGTGAGTGTTTTGGCAAGAACCGCGAGACCATCAAAAAGGGCGACTCCTACGAGATTGAGGGCATCTTGAACAAGATTGGCGGCTGGGCGAAATTCAACGGGAACAAGACGGGCAAAAAGAATCTGCCGCTCTACGGCCCCCAACGCATATTTATCCGTGCGGATGAGCGGGCGTAGGCACGTGCCCACTGTTCCTATTATGCCAAAGCTTCAAACCATCGGCAGGGTCGCAAGCCTTTCATCTACCGGCCTTCTTGCCTTGCCTGTTCCCATTGTTCCGATAAATCACCTATTAAAGTTGTAGTTATAAGTAATAAAGGGATAGTGGGCACGTGTAAGCGCGTATACGCGCGTAAGAGTTTAAAGCGCTTGGGCACAGACATCGGCACAAACAGGAGGATGGAATGCGAGAAAAACATATAGAGCAGAAACTGGTCTGGGCTGTCAAAAAGGCTGGCGGTCTCGCCGTGAAGTTCGTGTCGCCTGGATTTGATGGAATGCCGGATCGCCTTATACTTTTACCCGGCGGAAAAATAGCCTTCGTTGAGGTTAAGGCGCATGGAATGAACCCACGTCCTTTGCAGATACGGCGGCATGGGATGCTCAGGCAGTTAGGTTTCTTGGTGTATGTTTTGGACGATCCAGAGCAGATACAGCCAATGTTATCGAAGATTGTGGGAGGTGACGGATAATGCCAGCAAAAAACAGAGTGGTCGTTTCCTGTGATTGGTGTGGCGAGCCGTTTGAGAAGTGTCCTTCGGTCGTCAAAAGGCATAATTTCTGTTGCCGCCAGTGCTTGGCTAACTTCAGCAATAAGGCAAAGAACCCAAACGGATATAACAGGTTGAAGGATTACACAGGTCAGAGTTGCAACATGGCTGCGATAAACCGAAAAATGAACCCCTCCAGGATGACCGTGGAAGTGCGCACGAAGTTGAGGGACGCCCATATAAAGATGGAACACAACGGAAGGACGTATGCAAAGTATTACGGCCGGCTTCAGCATCGACTGATAGCGGAGCAAAAACTTGGGCGCAAACTCAGCAAGGACGAGGTCGTGCATCATATTGACGGTGATAGGCGCAACAACGACCCAGACAATCTTGTTGTCATGACAGCCGCAGAACATTTACAGTTCCATGTTCGATTGCATCGATTCTGGTACAAAGGTGGCGCGGAAAATGCTTGAGGATTTACACGAATACCAGAAACATTCGGTCAACTACATCATGGATCATCCCACTTCCGCGCTTTTTCTTAGTTGCGGTTTAGGCAAAACAGTCATCGCCCTCACCGCCATTAACGACCTTATGTTCGACAGCTTTCAAATCCATAAAGTGATTGTTGTATGTCCGTTACGGGTAGGTCTGAACATTTGGAAACAAGAGTGCGAAAATTGGGAGCATCTGCGAAACCTGAGATGCGCAATCGCCATCGGTACAGAAGCAGAGCGTATAGCCGCTTTGCGATCATCAGCAGACATCTACATTCTGAATCGAGAAAACGTAGAGTGGTTCGTTGAAAAGAGCGGGATGCTTTCAAAATTGAAGTTCGACATGCTGATCGTGGACGAGAGTAGTTCATTTAAAAATCATCGGACAAAGCGATTCAAAGCCCTTATGAAACTTCGCCCACAAGTGAAACGCGTGGTACTTCTGAGTGCGACCCCGGCGGCAAATAATCTCATCGACCTCTGGTCACAGTTTAGGCTCCTTGACATGGGACAGCGGCTTGGCAGGTTTATCGGGAATTACCGCTCCACATTCTTTGTCCCCGACAAGCGAAATGCCCAGGTGGTGTTTTCCTATAAGCCGAAGCCCGGTGCCGAGGATGCCATCTACCGCCTGATTTCCGACATCACGATCTCCATGAAGGGCAGCGACTATCTGAAGCTGCCGGAACTGGTGATGAACGAAGTACCCGTCAAGATGTCGCCCATTGAGGAACAGCACTACCAGACCATGAAGGACGAGATGGTGCTGTCCTTGAAGGGCAAGGAGATCGATGCCGCCAACGCCGCCGCTTTAAGCGGGAAACTCCTGCAGATGGCAAACGGCGCGGTCTATGACGAAAACCACGGAGTCGCCCCCCTGCATGACCGCAAACTGGACGCGCTGGAAGATCTGATCGAAGCCGCCAACGGCAAGCCTGTTCTCGTGGCTTACTGGTTCAGGCACGACCTTGAGCGGATACTCAAGCGCTTCCCCGCAGAGCGGCTGGACAGCGCGGACTCCATCAAACGGTGGAATGATGGAGAAATCCCCCTCGGCGTTATCCACCCGGCTTCAGCCGGCCACGGGCTCAACCTGCAGGCGGGCGGTTCCACCCTGGTATGGTTCGGACTGACCTGGAGCCTTGAACTCTACCAGCAAACCAACGCCCGGCTCTGGCGGCAGGGACAGAAAGATACAGTAGTTATCCACCACATCATTACCAAAGGCACGATCGACGAGCAAGTCATGGCTGCCCTCAAGCGGAAGGACAAAACCCAAGCCGCCCTGATTGAGGCGGTCAAGGCAAATTTGTAAACCTACGGAGGAAATCAACGACAACGAAAGCCAAAAGCTGCCAATCCGAGTGGAACAAAAACATTAACCGGAGGTAGCCTTATGAACAACAAAACAACAGAGCACATCAGATGCGCGGATTGCGAGTTCGCGCGTCCCGACAAATCGGCAAGCAGCCGAACATGGACGGCTTTCGAGTGCGGCAACGATGAAAGCGAGTATCACAGGTGCCTGCTTAACTTCACGCCGAATGGCGACAAGCAGCCGCGGATAACCTGGACAGGATGTGAGCTCGGGGAAAGGAGGCAGAGTTTGTGACGGTTAAGGAATACCTGGCCCAAACCTGGCGGATAAACCGCCTTATTGACGCAAAATTGGAGCAGGTGAGGGCACTTCGGGAGCTCGCCACCAAAGCCACATCCACCCTCTCGCCGACACCGCCGAGCGAGACGCGCAATGTCCACCGCATGGAGGACATCATCGCCAAAATGCTGGATTTGGAGAATGAAATCAATTCCGACATTGACAGGCTCGTCGACTTGAAGCGGGATATTGCGAATGTTATCCGCTCTTTGAATAGCCCGGATTATAGGGCGCTCCTGGAACTGCGATATCTCTGCTTCAAAACCTGGGATGAAATTGCAGAGGATTTTCATTACAGTGTACGTCACGTTCACAGAATACATGGCGAAGCATTAGCCGCCTGCTCTGAGCGGGTAAAAGATGTCACTAAACTCTGTTGAATGTCACACTAAAAGTTTGATAACATTACAATAGCAAAATATCAGAGAGGGCGCTCATCATACGGCGGGCGTCCTTTTACTTTGCCCAGAACGAGGTAAATCAATGCCATACAAACCCAAGCGGCCGTGTTCCCACCCAGGCTGTCCCGGGCTGACGGGCGGCAGGTTCTGCGAGGAACACACCAAGGAAGAAGCAAGACGATACGAACGCTACCAGCGCGACCCGGCCACCCGCAAGCGCTATGGCAGGCATTGGCAAAGGATACGCGACAGGTATATGTCGGAGCAACCACTCTGCGAGCAGTGCCAGAAGGATGGAAAGCTAACGCGCGCGGAGGAAGTGCACCACATTATTCCTCTGGCTAAAGGCGGCACAAACGTTGCGGAGAATCTGATGAGCCTTTGCACCGGCTGCCACTCAATGATAACTGCTAAGGAAGGCGGCCGCTGGCAGCGCCGGTAGGGGCGGTCATATCCCTGTATTCCAATAGGAATGGAACGGGCGGCGGGTCACGCGCGAAAAAATCACAGTTCAAACAGGGGATTAAGCCCCGCTGCGGCAAGGAGGTGAGGGCGTGTGGCAAAAGACGGAACAAACAGGGGCGGCAGGCGTGTCCGCGCCGGCGACAAACCGCAGCCCCTGGCGGATAAAATCACGGCGGGAAAGGCCGCCCGGATTCTGGAAGCCCCGGAGCTGCATCCTGAGTCGATGCTCGAAGCGGGCAAACTTGACGGCGCGGCGGATTTGTACGGCGTAGATATGCCCACGCCAAGCGATTACCTCAGCGCAAGGCAAAGAGACGGGAAGCCGCTGGGCGCGGACGCGCTGTTCATCGAAACCTGGAAATGGCTCAAAGAACGCGGGTGTGAGAAATTCGTCAACCCGCGGCTGATTGAAGCGTACGCGCAGGCGTTCACGCGCTACATTCAGTGCGAGGAAGCAATCAGCACCTACGGCCTTTTAGGCAAGCACCCGACTACCGGCGGCGCCATAGCCAGCCCGTTTGTCCAGATGAGCCAGTCATTCCAGAAACAGGCGAATCTCCTCTGGTATGAGATTTTTGACATAGTCAAGCAGAACTGCACCACGGCTTTTGTCGGCAACCCGCAGGACGACGTGATGGAGAGGCTGCTCTCCACGAGAAAGGGTGGTTGACTTGAACATACAGAAAATTAAAGCCGGGCTCTTAAATCCCGCCGCCTACAACCCACGTAAAGACCTGAAGCCCGGCGACGCTGCATACGAGAAGCTGAAACGCTCCATCGAAGAATTCGGCTATGTGGAGCCGGTGGTTTGGAATCGCCAGACCGGCAACGTGGTGGGCGGCCACCAGCGTTTAAAGGTGCTGCTCGCTTTGGGTCACGCCGAGATCGACTGTGTGGTGGTCGAGCTTGATGCGCAGCGGGAAAAGGCGCTCAATATCGCCCTTAACAAGATTCAGGGCGAATGGGATGAGAATAAGCTGGCAGAAGTGATGGCAGAGCTTGACGCGGGCGCGTTCGACGTGTCCCTCACCGGTTTTGACGTTGCTGAGGTAGATGAACTGCTCAATAAATTCTACTCCAAGGAAGCGGTGCAGGACGACTTCGATCCGGACAAGGAAAAAGAGCGCATCGAAGCAAAAGGCGCCATTACCCAGCCGGGAGACATTTGGCTGCTGGGTCAGCACCGCCTGATGTGCGGAAATTCCACCAGCGAGACTGATTTCGCAAAGCTCATGGACGGCGGCCACGCGCAGGTAGCCGTTACCTCGCCGCCCTACGGCGTAGGTAAGGAATATGAAAAGGCTGGCATCGAGCCCTGGTTTCAAACCATCAGGCCGGTGATCAAAAACCTGTGCAAATACGCGGACATCGTCTGCTGGAACCTGGGCGACCTTTACGCCACCGGCTCCCAGTTCATCGAGCCGACCAGCGTCTACAGCGTAAATATGTTTGCCGACAACGGCTACCGCCCCATCTGGATCCGCATCTGGAAAAAGCAAGGGATGAATTTCGGCGTTGGCCCCTACCACCTGGTATCCAACAAGCCGGTGCAGCAGTATGAATACGTTTCGGCCTTCAGCAAGAACGGCGAGATCGAGGAATACAACGATCAGGAATATGCCTGGCTTTCGGCCTTCGCCGGCCACAGCTACCGGTTTGTCAAACGGCTTACCAAGGAAGAGCGCAAAAAATGGGGTTACGCTGGCATCTGGGAAATGACGACGGTGCGCGCCAACAAAGAGCATCCCGCCATGTTCCCCGTGGAGCTGCCGTGGCGCTGTTTGAAAATGCACAGCGACAGGGGCGGCATCGCACTGGAGCCCTTCTCCGGCAGCGGCACCACCATCATCGCGGCGGAACAGCTAGAGCGCCGCTGTTACGCTGTGGAGCTTTCCCCCGTTTACTGCGACTTGGCGGTTAAGCGCTGGGAATCTTTCACCGGCGAAAAAGCGGTCAAACTGGAGGGATAAAATATGGAGATACAGAAAATTCCCGTCTCAAAAATCAAGGCGGCAAAATACAACCCCCGCAAAGATCTAAAGCCAGGCGACCCGGAATACGAGAAGCTGAAACGCTCCATGGAGGAGTTCGGCTATGTGGAACCCCTTGTTTGGAACAAGACCACCGGCAACGTGGTAGGCGGCCACCAGCGGCTGAAAATACTGCTGGCGGACGGCGCTACTGAAATTGACTGCGTGGTCGTGGAACTGGACGCAGAAAAAGAAAAGGCGCTCAACATCGCTCTTAACAAGATTCAGGGCGAATGGGATGAGAATAAGCTGGCCCTCCTTATCGCCGACCTACAGGGCGCCGACTTTGATGTTACCCTCACTGGCTTTGACGATGCGGAACTGAACAAATTAATGGGGGGCGTCGGGGATGTCAAAGACGACAACTTCGACCTTTCGGCGGCTCTGGAAGAAGCGGCGTTTGCCCGGCGCGGCGATGTTTGGACGCTCGGCCGGCACCGGCTCGTTTGCGGAGACGCGACCGAAGCCGCAGACGTTGCCCTGCTTATGGACGGTTGCAAGGCAAACCTTGTGCTGACCGATCCCCCATATGCGGTTTCGTACAAAAGCGCCAGCGGGCTGTCCATTAAAAACGACAGCCTGAAAAAGGATGAGTTCTATAAATTCCTCCTGGACGCATTCCGGAATATGGCTGAAAACCTTGAAAGCGGCGGCTCGGCATATGTGTTCCACGCGGACACCGAGGGGCTTAATTTCCGCAGAGCTTTTGTTGACGCGGGCTTTCATCTGTCCGGGGTGTGTATCTGGGCAAAGGACACCTTCGTCATGGGCCGCTCGCCCTACCAGTGGCAGCACGAGCCGATCCTCTTTGGCTGGCTGAAAAATGGAAAGCACAAGTGGTACGCGGGACGTGCAGAAAAGACTGTTTGGAATTTCGCTAAACCGAAGAAAAACAAAGATCATCCTACCGCAAAGCCCCTGGAGCTGCTGGCCTACCCAATCCAAAATTCCAGCCAGCCTAACGGGGTTGTGCTTGATTTATTCGGAGGTTCAGGTTCGACACTCATCACGTGCGAGCAGGCTGACCGGATTTGTTACATGATGGAGCTTGATGAGAAATACGCTTCGGTTATTCTTCGCCGCTATGTCGAATTCAAAGGCGGCACAGATGGGGTTTCGGTGATTCGAACCGGCGTGACTATCTCGTATGAAGACGTGGCAAAAGATGTGAAGCGGCGCTCAATTTTCGGATAAAAAACTTGCTATTTCACAGATTCAGAGTGATATATGTAAGCACCAAAGAAGTAAAGGAGGCTTACGAAAATGGAAGTAAAATACAACGTCACGGGCGAGCGCCGCAAGGAACTGGTCAAGTCAGTGGGTGAAATCATTGGATGGGAGCCTGTCTATAAGGGTGCTCCGACATTCTCCTACGCTGTAGGCGATTTCGTAATCGACAAAGAGGGTACGATCTCTTTCGGGCACATGACGGACAGTGAACTGGTCAAAAGGCTTCTGGACAGGCTTTCCGAACTGGGCTTCGAGTGCGAAACCACCGACAGCCTGACCATTGAGATGCCGCTCGCGGGCTTTACCGACGCGGCGCTTGAAAACCTCGACCGGCTAATCGCCAGCAAGGCGGCGCTCATTAAAAAGGCCATCGGCGTGGACGCGCTCCCCGTCGAACGCACGGAGACAACGCTGAAGTTCCCTTGGTTTTCCTTCAGCGCATCGGGAGACGAGGTTGCCGCCTACTCCCGCTTCATCGGCGCGCTCTGCGCGGCGGCCAAGGATCAGAAGCGCGTGACAGCCAAAGATAAGCCTGTACAGAACGAGAAGTACGCTTTCCGGGTGTTCCTCATCCGGCTGGGCTTCGTGGGCGACGAGTACAAGGCGGCGAGGAAAATCCTGCTGAAGAACCTCTCCGGCAACAGCGCCTTTAAGAGCGGTGTACCACCACAAACAGGGCCAAGCTCATCCCCTGAAAACGAGGTGACCGCCGGTGAATAAGTTCCCTTCGAAAGAGGCCGTGGAGCGGCTCCGCAAGCGGTATCCCCGTGGAACCCGCGTGGAACTGGTCAAGATGAACGACCCTTACTCCAAGCTGAAGCCCGGAGACAAGGGAACCGTGGACTTCATCGACGACACCGGAACCCTGTTTTGCGTTTGGGACTGCGGCTCCACCCTCGGCGTGGTGTACGGCGAGGACGCGGTGAAAAAGCTGTGAAATATACACAGGCTTTGGACTCAAAAAACCTGGTATTTATGTGGTTTATTCGCAGAAATAGCTTGCTATTACAGCCCTTCAGAGTGATATATATACATGCCGCAAGGCACACAGCAACCACTTTGAAGGAGGATAAACCACAATGTTTTCAACCAAATTCGGGATTGAGATTGAGTTCACGGGCATCACCAGGAGCGAAGCGGCGAAAGTCGCGGCGGAGTACCTCGGCGGCACGGTAACAAGCGCGAGCGACTACTACGACACCAAGAAAGTCACCTCGCCGGACGGCAGGGTCTGGAAATTCATGAGCGACGGCAGCATCTCCTGCCAAACGAAACAAGGCCGGCAAAAGGTTTCCGCCAACCGCGAATACAGCGTGGAGCTGGTCAGCCCCATCCTGACCTACCGCGAGGACATCGCCACCTTACAGGGACTGGTGCGCAAGCTTCGCAAAGCCGGGGCCTTCGCCAACGCCTCCTGCGGCATCCACGTACACCTTGACGGAGCAAGCCACACACCGAGGAGCATCCGCAACTTCGTGAACATTATCGCCAGCAAGAACGACCTTTTCTACAAAGCCCTGCGGATTGCGCCGGAGCGGATGAGCTACTGCAAGAAGATGGACGGGCTTCTGGTGGATAAGATGAACCGCCGCAAACCCAAAACGATGCGGGAAATCGAGGAAATCTGGTACGAGGGTTACAGCGAAAGCCAGGACCGCCACTACCATTCAAGCAGGTACCATTTCCTCAACCTGCACAGTTTTTTCACCGGCAACCGCACGGTGGAGCTTAGGGGCTTCAACAGCGAACTCCACGCCGGGAAAATACGGTCATACATCGTCCTTGCCCTAGCGCTCAACCACCAGGCGCACACGCAAAAGTGCGCATCGGCCAAGAAGCCCCAAACTGAAAACGAAAAGTTCGCCATGCGCACGTATCTGAACCGCATCGGCTTTATCGGCGACGAGTTCGCCAACTGCCGCGAGCACCTGACCGCCCACCTGAACGGCTCGGCGGCATGGCGGTTTCGGGCAGCCTGAACCGCTCATGAGGCTGCGGATGACAAAGGAGGACACAGAAAATGAAGAACAAGTTGTATATCGCCTACGGCTCTAACCTGAACAGGGCTCAGATGGCGGACAGGTGCCCCGCGGCGAAGGTTCTGGGGGCAAGCGTAATGGATGGTTGGCGGCTTTTGTTCAGGGGCGCCCGCGAGGGCGCGGTGGCGACCGTAGAGCCTTATCCGGGCGGCAGCGTCCCCGTGCTGGTCTGGGAGATAACCCCGGCTGACGAAGCGGCGCTTGACCGCTACGAAGGCTGGCCATATTTCTACCGCAAGGAAACGGTCAGGGTAAAACTTGACGGCGAGGCCGTCAGCGCGATGGTTTACGTCATGAACGAGGGCAGGCCGCTCGGTCAGCCAAGCTGCTATTATTACAGCGCCATACTGGAGGGTTACAAGGACGCGGGCTTCGATGTGGAGATCCTGCGCCAGGCGACCATCGATTCTGCGGAAACGGAGGAAATTGACCGTGACTGAAAAGATAAAGGAGCAAATCCTCTCCATCCGGGCAAGCGGCGTCACCAACATGTTTGATCTGCCGCGCGTCCAGCACGAGGCCTATGTGCGCGGCTTCTACGAACTTGTGCTGTACCTGGAGGAACACAAGGCCGCATACAGCCGTTTCATCCTGACAGGAGAAGCAAAAGACAGTAAGTAAACCAGAAATCAAACGGTAAAAGCAAGGGGCTTCTACGGAGGCCCTTTTCTTTTGCCGTTATTCATCAGGGGGGGGCGGCGCTTTTGCGAAAACTGAAAAAATACAGGCCGACCGCCTTTATGTCTGATGGGTCGTACTACAACAAGGACGCCGCCGACTACGCAGAGGCGTTTATTGAGCAGCTTTGCCACACCAAAGGCACCTGGGCGGGGAAGCCTTTTAAACTCATCGACTGGCAGGAGCAGATTGTCCGGGACTTGTTCGGCATCCTAAAACCCAACGGCTACAGACAGTTCAACACAGCGTATGTGGAACTGCCAAAAAAGATGGGTAAGTCTGAGCTGGCCGCCGCTATCGCCCTACTGCTCACCTGCGGCGACGGCGAGGAACGCGCCGAGGTATACGGCTGCGCCGCCGACCGTCAGCAAGCTTCCATCGTGTTCGAGGTGGCCGCGGATATGGTCCGCATGTGCCCCGCGCTGTCCCGGCGGGTCAAGCTCCTTGCTTCCACCAAGCGGCTCATCTACCTGCCGACCAACAGTTTCTATCAGGTGCTTTCCGCGGAGGCTTACTCCAAACATGGATTCAACATCCACGGGGTGGTGTTTGACGAACTGCACACCCAGCCAAACCGCAAGTTGTTTGACGTGATGACTAAAGGCTCCGGCGACGCGAGGATGCAGCCGCTCTACTTCCTGATCACAACAGCGGGGTCGGACACCCAAAGCATCTGCTATGAGATACACCAGAAAGCGCTGGATATCCTCGAAGGCAGGAAGCGTGATCCTACCTTCTATCCCGTAATCTACGGGGCGAAAGAGGACGACGACTGGACGGATCCAAGGGTATGGAAGAAAGTGAACCCCTCCCTTGGCATCACAGTAAGCATTGAAAAGGTGAGAGCGGCGTGTGAGTCGGCGAAACAGAACCCCGCCGAGGAAAACAGCTTCCGGCAGTTAAGGCTGAACCAGTGGGTCAAGCAGGCTGTCCGCTGGATGCCGATGGCAAAATGGGACGCCTGCGCGTTCCCGGTCGACTTCGATGCTTTGCGCGGCCGGGCCTGTTACGGCGGGCTGGACTTATCGAGTACCACCGACATCACCGCCTTCGTGCTGGTTTTCCCGCCGGAAGATGAAAACGACAAATACGTTGTCCTCCCGTTCTTCTGGATGCCGGAGGACAACATCGGCCTGCGCGTCCGGCGCGACCATGTGCAGTACGATCTCTGGGAGAAGCAGGGACATCTGCTAACCACCGAAGGGAACGTGGTGCATTACGGCTACATCGAGCGGTTCATCGAGGAGCTTAGCAAAAAATACAACATCCGCGAGATCGCCTTTGACCGCTGGGGCGCGGTGCAGATGGTGCAGAACCTTGAGGGCCTGGGCTTCACGGTGGTCCCCTTCGGCCAGGGCTTTAAAGATATGTCTCCGCCCACCAAGGAACTGATGAAGTTAACCCTGGAGGAAAGAATCGCCCACGGCGGCCACCCGGTACTGCGCTGGATGATGGACAACATCTTTATCCGGACCGATCCTGCCGGGAATATCAAGCCGGACAAGGAGAAGTCCACCGAAAGGATCGACGGGGCAGTCGCCACCATCATGGCGCTGGATAGAGCCATCCGCCATAAAGGTGACGGCGGTTCAGTTTACGACAAAAGGGGGTTACTTTTCCTGTGAACATTTTCAGCAGGTTCTTTAAAGCCAGAGATAAGCCGGCAAACAACTTAAGCGGAGCTAACTTCGCCTTTTTGTTCGGCGGCACGACCAGCGGAAAAGCCGTGACGGAACGCTCCGCCATGCAGATGACAGCCGTCTATGCCTGTGTGAGGATCTTGTCCGAAGCCGTAGCAGGACTGCCGCTTAATCTCTACCGGCGTACCGAAAGCGGCGGGAAAGAAAAGGCCGCAGATCACCCCCTATATTTTCTCTTGCACGACGAACCCAATCCGGAGATGACTTCGTTTGCGTTCCGCGAAACGCTGATGAGTCATCTTTTGTTATGGGGGAACGCCTATGCCCAGATCATCCGAAACGGCCGCGGAGAGGTAATGGCGCTCTATCCCCTGATGCCTAACCGCATGACGGTAGACCGGGACACAAGCGGCAGACTGTATTACATCTACTCAAGGACAGCGGAGGACGCGCCCACTTTGAGCAATAAAACCAGCCAAGTCGTTCTAACCCCGGCTGATGTGCTGCATATCACCGGCCTGGGCTTTGACGGGCTGGTTGGTTATTCCCCCATCGCGATGGCCAAAAACGCCATCGGCATGGCGATGGCCTGCGAGGAGTACGGCGCGAAGTTTTTCGCCAACGGTGCCGCTCCGGGCGGCGTTTTGGAGCATCCGGGCGTGGTCAAGGACCCGGCAAAGGTCAGGGACAGCTGGAACGCGGTCTATCAGGGGAGCGCCAATTCCCATCGGGTGGCTGTCCTGGAAGAGGGCATGAAGTACCAGCCCATCGGCATTTCGCCGGAGCAGGCGCAGTTTTTGGAAACAAGGAAGTTTCAGCTAAACGAGATCGCCCGCATCTTCCGGGTCCCACCCCATATGGTGGGCGACCTGGAAAAGAGCAGTTTCTCAAACATTGAGCAGCAGTCCCTGGAGTTTGTGAAGTACACCCTGGACCCGTGGCTGGTGCGCTGGGAGCAGGCCATGCAGCGGCTGCTGTTTACGGCTGAGGAGAAAAGGCGGCACTTCATTAAATTCAATGTGGACGGGCTGCTGCGCGGCGACTATGTAAGCCGTATGAACGGTTACGCCACCGGCCGCCAGAACGGCTGGCTTTCGGCCAACGACATCAGGGAACTGGAGGACCTGGACCGCATCCCCGCTGAACTTGGCGGCGATCTGTATCTCATTAACGGCAACATGACCAAGCTTGCCGACGCGGGCGCCTTTGCCAATATCACGGCAGAAAAGGAGGAAACCGGCGTTGATAGTAACGGAAACAACCCAAAATCAAAAGAACGAGCAAAACCCACTCCGAAGTCCGAAGCCAAAAGCAAAACGGTTTTGGAACTGGATTAAAAATGAAGGCGAAACCCGGACCTTATATCTTAATGGCGTCATTGCCGAGGAGAGCTGGTTTGACGATGAAGTCACACCGGCTCTCTTTAAATCCGAGCTTTATGCGGGGCAAGGCGACATTATCGTCTGGATCAATTCTCCCGGCGGCGACTGCATAGCAGCCGCCCAAATCTATAACATGCTGATGGACTATAAGGGGAAGGTCACGGTAAAGATCGACGGCATTGCGGCCAGCGCCGCTTCCGTTGTGGCCATGGCCGGGACGACGGTGCTCATGTCACCTACGTCGCTGATGATGGTACACAACCCCCTGACAATAGCTATCGGCGACAGCGAGGAAATGAAGAAAGCCATGCGGATGCTGGACGAGGTCAAGGAAAGCATCATTAACGCCTACGAGATCAAGACGGGCATGAGCCGAATTAAGCTATCCCACCTCATGGACGCTGAAACCTGGCTAAACGCCAATAAGGCGGTGGAGTACGGCTTTGCGGATGACATTCTCTTTAAAGACAGCATCCCTGTCCCTGATACGTTTTCACAGGATAGCTTCATTTTCAGCAGACGAGCAGTCACCAACGCGCTTTTAACAAAAATCAACCGGAGCAATCCGCCTGAAAAAGTAGGCAAACCCATTGCCGATCTCGACAAGAGACTGGAACTATTAAAACTTTAGGAGGCAAGAAGCTATGAACAAGATTTTAGATCTGCGCGAAAAGCGCGCCAAGGCCTGGGAGGCCGCCAAAGCATTTCTTGACACCAAACGGGGCAATGACGGGCTTTTATCGGCAGAGGACGTGGCCACCTACGAAAAGATGGAAAGCGATGTCGTCAATCTGGGTAAAGAGATCGATAGGCTGGAAAGACGGCAGGCGATTGAGAATGAGCTTTCAAAACCGGTAAATACCCCGCTTACTGACAAACCGGCAGCCCCTTCCCCGGAAGTAAAAACAGGCAGAGCCAGCGACGAGTACAAGCGCGCTTTCTGGAACGCCATGCGCAACAAAATCAGCTATGAAGTCCGGAATGCGCTGGAAGTGGGGAGCGATACGGAAGGCGGCTACCTCGTGCCGGACGAGTTTGAGCGGACCCTGATCAAGGGGCTTGAGGAACAAAACATCTTCCGCCAGATCGCCAGGGTGATCCAAACATCCAGCGGGGATCGGAAAATCCCCGTCGTATCTTCCCACGGAAGCGCTGTCTGGATTGACGAAGGCGGACCCTATATTGAGAGCGACGAGGAATTCGGTCAGGTCACCCTCTCGGCATTTAAACTGGGCACACTGATGAAAGTAACGGAAGAACTCTTGAATGACAGCGTGTTTAACCTTGAGCGCTACATCGCTAACGAGTTTGCCCGCAGAATCGGCGCCGCCGAGGAAGAAGCCTTCCTGACCGGCAGCGGGTCGGGCAGGCCGACAGGCGTCTTTGCCGCTGTCGGTGGCGCTTCCATAGGCGTAACGGCTGCCAGCGCCACGGCCATTACCCTGGACGAGGTGATGGACTTGTTCTATTCGCTGAAGGCTCCGTACAGGAGGAACGCCGTTTTTGTGATGAACGACGCCACAGTGAAGGTGATCCGCAAACTGAAGGACGGCAACGGCCAGTATCTATGGCAGCCTTCCATTACCGCGGAAACCCCGGACACATTGCTCAACCGCCCGGTCTATACGTCTGCCTACGCGCCCATTTTAGCGGCAGCGGCCAAGACCGTCGCCTTCGGCGATTTCAGCTACTACTGGATCGCGGATCGGCAGGTCAGGTCCTTTAAGCGGCTCAATGAACTCTATGCCGCTAATGGCTATGTGGGGTTTATGGCTAACCAACGAGTTGATGGAAAGCTGATCCTTGCTGAGGCCATCAAGGTGCTTCAGCAGAAAGCAGCGTAAAAGAAAGGCGGTGGCGTATGGTCATTACGCTTGAGGAAGCAAAACAATATCTGAAAGTAGACGTTGATGAGGAAAACGCGCTCATCGTAAGCTTCATAGCTGCTGCGGAGGATATCGTCGAGGGTATCCTCCGCCAACCACTATCCGACTTTGCGGAAGTACCGGAGGTTGTCCGGCAAGCGATATTTTTTGCCACCGCCCAGTTTTACGAGCTGCGTGAAGCTCTTTTGACTCCGGTGCTTGTGGAAACCATAAAGAGGCTGCTCTTTGCTTACCGGAAAGAAAGCTGGTGAGACGCGTGAAAATAGGCAAGTTGAGGCATCGGATCACGCTGCAAGCCCCGGCTTTGACCCAAGACAGTTTAGGCGTAGTGAGCGAAACATGGAGCGATACTGCTACAGTCTACGCTCAAATCGAGGCTATTTCCGGCAGGGAATTTTTCGATGCCGCTCGGGTCAGCGCCGAGGTAACACACCGCATCCGCATTCGCCACCGCCCGGGCATTGTCCCCGCTATGCGCGTGTTGGAAGGTGCCAGAACGTTTGATATCCGGGCGGCGCTTGATGTGGACGGCAGAAAGCGGGAGTTAACGTTGATGTGTGTAGAACGCGTGTAGAGGGCGAGGTGAAGTCAATTGATAATTAAGATCGACCAGTTGAGCAAAGAGATCATGGATCGATTAACCACATACACCGCCGACATCGTGGAGGGTATGAACGCTGTTGGGGAACGCGCCACGCGTGAAGGCGTAGCCGAGCTTTCGGCCACAAGCCCAAAGCGCACGGGTAAATATCGGCGCGGCTGGAGCGTCAAGGCGGAAAAGTCTTACAGAGGCCCGATGCGTTTTATCGTGCACAACAAGGCGCGTCCCCGGCTCACCCACCTGTTGGAGCACGGTCACGCCACCAGGGACGGCGGCAGGACACGGGCACAGCCGCACATTGACCCTGTTGGAGATAAGGTAGCGGCCGATTACCTTGCGGCGGTAGAGGACGTGATCAGACGTGGCAGCTAGACTATACGAAATCCTGCGTGCCACCGGCTTGCCGGTGGCGTATTCACAATTCGGGGCAACCCCTCCTGAGTTGCCCTATCTCGTCTATTTTGCTGAAGGCAGCGACAACTTCGCGGCGGACAATGCTGTCTACCACCCCCGCACGAATTACCAGGTGGAGCTGTACTCTCTGCGCAAAGATACCACAGGTGAGGCCCTGGTTGAAGCGGCATTGACCGCGAATGAAATATTCTACGACAAGCGCGAGACGTGGATACCAAGCGAAAAGCTCTATCAAGTTGTTTATGAAATACAAATCTAGGGAGGTGCCCCATGTCTAACAACAAAGTGAAGTATGGCTTGAAAAATGTGCATTATGCAGTGGCTACCGAAAACGGCGGGACGCTCACCTATGCCGCGCCTGTACCCGTACCTGGCGGTGTTAGTATCACGCTTGAACCCAAGGGGGAAAAAGCGGAATTTTACGCGGACGATGGGCTGTATCATAGTGTCGAGTCCAACCAAGGCTATGAAGGCTCTCTGGAAATGGCGCTGATGCCGGACGCATTCCGCATCGCCGTGCTCGGCGACAAGCTCGACGGAAATGGCGCTCTGTTTGAGGACGTTAACGCCCGCCCCAAACCAATCGCGCTCTTGTTTGAGTTTAACGGAGACGTTAACGCAACGCGGCACGCACTGTACTATGTGCACGTGAGCAGGCCCGCGCTTGCGGGGAAAACGACCGCTGCCGCCGTAGAAGTGGGGACCGAGACGCTGAACATGGTTGCCAGCCCTGCGCCGGGCACAGGATTTGTCAAAACTAAGCTGGAAGCCGGTAAAACAGGCTACGACACCTTCTTCGCGGGTGTTTACACCTTCGTACCGCTGACACCTTAGGAGTGTTCTGAATGGAGAAAACAATCATAATTGACGGGCGCGCGGTGCGTTTCAAGAGTACCGCCGCGTTTCTGCTGCGCTATAAGGCGCAGTTCCAGCGCGATGCGTTAAAAGATTTACTCAAGTTAGAGAAAGCGATCAATGCCACCACCGGTGAGCTGGAAAACTACGACGTGCTAGACCTCGAATTGTTCTACAACTTGGTTTGGGTGATGGCTAAAACTGCGGACCCATCCATCCCGGAGCCTGAAACCTGGCTCGATCAGTTTAGCGAGTTTCCGCTTGACGACATCCTGCGCGAGACCGTTGACCTCCTCGCCGCCAGTCTCATGGGCACAAAAAAAAAGTAGCAGCAGAGAGCGGCCACTCCTTGGCCGCTCCTGCGCTGACTACTGAAACCGTCATGCTGAGGTCGCTTGAGCGAGGGCTGACCCTGCGGGACTTTGAAATGCTCACGGTGGGGATGATTATTGACTACATTGTCGCTTATAACGATGCGAACATGCCGGACTCCGGGCAAGCGGAGCCGGTGAAGGCGCGGCCGGCAAGCCAGCAGGACTATGATCGGTTTTAGGAGCACGGCAAACACAAGAGCTTCAAGGGAGGGGGTGAATCTGTGGCAAGCAAGCGAATACGTGGAATTACCATAGAAATCGGAGGGGACACGACTAAGCTTGGCGAGGCCCTGCGCGGCGTAGAGAAAGAGGCCAAGGACATTGCTTCAGAATTAAAGTCTGTTGAACGGCTCCTAAAACTTGACCCCCGCAACATTGAACTCTTGACCCAAAGAAAGAAACTGCTGGCCGATGCGGTTAAAACTTCTGCCGAACGCTTGAACACCCTTCGGGAGGCGCAGCGGCAGGCCGAGCAGGCCTTTAAAGAAGGCAAGATTGGCGAAGACCAATACAGGGCCATAACACGGGAAGTCATAGCGGCAGAAGCCGAACTCAAAGGGCTGGAGAGGCAGCTGATAGAGGTTAACAACCGCTTTAAGCAAGCGGGAGAAGGCATCAGTAAATTCGGGGCGGGTACGGAGGCCCTGGGCAAAAAACTCGCACCGGTCAGCGCCGCCGCCGCTGCTGCCCTGACGGGCATCGTTGGGTTAACCGTAAAAGCGGGGATGGCCGCGGATGAATTAAACACCCTGGCCAAACAAACGGGGTTGTCGACGGAAACCCTCCAAAAATTCCAATACGCCACTGATCTTATCGATGTGCCGCTGGAAACACTCACAGGCAGCTTGACTAAATTAACGCGCACCATGGGCGCAGCACAAGATGGGAACAAGCAAGCTGTAGCCACGTTCGAGCAGTTGGGCGTGGCTATCACAGATGAGACGGGCAAGCTGCGCGACAACGAAGCGGTATTCCAGGACGTGATTGCCGCTCTCGGAGGCATGGAGAACGAAACAGAACGAAACATCATGGCCATGGCCCTGATGGGCAAATCCGCCCAAGACCTCAACCCGCTGATCCTCGGCGGTGCTGATGCGCTTAAAAAGCTTGGTGACGAGGCGGCTGCAGCGGGGTTAATTCTCAGCCAAGAGACGCTGGACGGTTTAAACGAATTTAACGACGTGTTAGACACAACCAAGGCGCAGGTGTCCATGACCGGGGCGTTAATCGGAGCGGAGTTCGGCAAGGTGTTATTGCCCATCATCCAAGACCTGGCCAAAAGCGTGCAAAACCTTTCTGCTTGGTTTCGCGGGTTAGACGAGGATACCGCCAGGATAATTATAACGGTCCTGGCAGTGGTAGCGGCCCTTGCACCGCTTTTAATTATCATAGGCAAGGTGATCGGCGCAATCGGCGCCATAACCACCGCAATCGGGGCCCTGACAACGGCGGCGGCCCTTGCGAAAGTGTCTGTCGGTGCATTCATCGCCATAAAGGTCCTTCTTTTAGCAAAGGTCATAGTAATCATAGCCATCATCGCGGTGTTGGTAGCGGGCATTGTGTGGCTGATCCGTAACTTTGACGACATAAAGGCGGCTGTCGCGGGGTTCGTCGCTGACGCGGGGGCACGGTTTGCGGCGTTTGGACAAAGCGTCAGAGCGATATTTACCGGCATCGCCGAGGGAATCAGGGAACGCCTTGCCTGGGCCAGAGACCGGGCAGCCGAAATTATTCAAGCGATACGAGACAACACCATAGGCCGGTTTGAAAACATGGTGACCCGTGCACGGGAAGTGCTGGACGGTATTGTAGAGGCCATAGCAGGCCCGATTCGGCGTGCCCGTGAGACTGTCAGTGGTATAGTGGACGGTATCCGTGACCGACTCAACCGATTGAACCCCTTCGCCCGGTTCAGCCCTTCGCTGGTGGAACAGATCCGGGCCGGTGTGCGGGCCATCCAGCAGGAATACAGCAAGCTAGAAGATTTGCAGATACGTATGCCGGTGGTTGGTGCTGGGCTAATTCCACAACCGGCGGCTTTGGCCGGCGCAGGAGCGCCGATCGGAGTTGCAGCAGGTGCCGGACCGACGATCTACAATGGCCCGCTGGTGGTGATCCAGAATATGGCCGTGCGGTCGGATGCAGATATAGAAGCTATCAGCCGTCAGCTACACCGCCACATCCAGGCCAGCACCAGGGCGCGGGGAGGCAGGTAACTATGGGCGACTTTTCTTTTGCCGGGGAACATTCTACTATCTACCATGTCAAACTGCTTAAGTCACCTGTTTCTGTTTTACCCGGGACCCGCGACAAGGTAATTACCATGCCCGGCCGCCACGGAGCGCTCAGGATGCTGCCGGACCTGGGAGAGCGTACTCTGCAGTTGGAGTGCTGGCTCGAAGCTGTGGGCATGGCGCAGCTGCACGAGCGGCTGGAACGTGTGCGCGCCTGGCTGAACCCGTTGCGGGGGGCGCAGCAGCTTATCTTTGATGACACGCCAGACAGGTATTATCTGGCTGCTTATGCCGGCGGGG
>QZIW01000054.1 GCA_003604985.1 Ammonifex sp. | reverse complement strand
TGGCCTCCGTACAGTTTTGTTACGCCTGTTGTGGAACAGGATGAACCCGATGAATGAGGTCATCGCCAATGAGCATGTAACACTGCTTGAGTTGCTTGACCGCCTGCTCAACAAGGGCGTCATGATCTGGGGCGATCTGGTTATCTCGGTGGCGGGTATCGATCTGGTCTACTTACGTTTGCAAGTCTTACTGTCAGCCGTTGAAACCCTTAAGGGTGAGTCAAAATGAGTACGGAACTTCTGTTACTTGGGTTCATTCGCGCTGCAGCCGCCGACTTAGTCCAAAAGGTACGTACTCCGGCACTTACTGTTATTACCGGAGCCGGAAGGGCTGTTTCCGGGGTGGCGACTCCGTTGGAAGCCTGGCCTCAAGGACTCGCCGGGTTGAAATTACAAAACGATATTCTCTGGCAATTGCATGACCTGGATGCCGCTTTACCGGCGCGCGCCGGCACAATTTTCACTTCGGAAGACGATCTGCAAGATCTTATGGCAAGATACGACAACGAGATTGGCAGAAGGCTCGACCTGGTTACCGGAAAGGTTGAGTTGGGGATTGAACTCTGGACGGCTGATGGTCATATAACTTGTGACCCGGCATCCGGGCCGGGCAGGCAGTATCTCTTGCGCCTGGGTAGTGACAAGTATGAGCCGGGCCCGGTCGGGGGTCTTTGTGCCAATCTGCATCAGCGCTTGGTGGAAGTATGTACGAACAGCGTGAGGCAAGCCTGCCTGCGTCCCAATACCGTTTTTCGCGCAAGCTACCTTGTACCCAAGGATCGCATGCAGGATTTTAAAAGTATAGTGGCCGAGGGAATGAAGGGATTTGACGACCTGGGGGTTTTCATCACTGGTCCGTGGCCTCCGTACAGTTTTTCCTGTTTGGAGTTAAACGGGGAGTGATAGCCATGCCGGGAACATTTGACACTGTACCGGTTGACGGAAACAAGAGTCGGGGACCGATGAAGAGACTTGCTCTTGAGCCGGAAAAGGTTGAGCAAGGGTTGGCCCGGCTCGTGCTTGCGCTTATCGACCTCATCCGGCAGTTGATGGAAAAACAAGCCTTAAGGCGTGTAGAGGCTGGCAGCCTGACTCCCCCTGAAGAGGAGCAACTCGGGTTGACTCTGCTGCGGCTCACGGAGAAGATGGACGAACTTTGTGAACTGTTCGGTCTCGCCCGGGAAGACTTGAATCTCGATCTCGGGCCAATAGGTAAATTATATTAATATGCTAAAAAATGGGTAACATACCATCGGATGGCAGAATATAATGTAACCACAACTGCCGTACGCTGGTAAGGCAGAATTTAAAAATGAAAGGGGTTGCATACAATGGCCGTACAAAAAAGTGTTGACACGTCCAGCCTGGCCGAAGTCATTGACCGGATTCTCGACAAGGGCATCGTCATCGATGCGTGGGTCAGAGTATCACTGGTGGGAATCGAGTTACTGGCTATTGAGGCCCGCATCGTGATTGCCAGCGTCGAAACATGGCTGAAGTACGCAGAAGCCGTCGGTCTCTTGAAAGAGAATAGTCCCATCTATGCGGCAGCTTAGTGACATGGGGAGGCGGGGCACACACGGCGCTCCGCCTTCAAACTCACTTCTCGATTGTAAGCAAGGCTAAAAGGGGGTGAATACCTTGACCAGATCAAGCGACATGAAACAACTTGGGGAAGAGATGGTTTTGGCCCTCAAGGAGCGGCTCGAGCAACTGAAAGAGATACGCGACTATGTCAAACAGCTGCTGGCCAGGTTCGAATCAGAACGCAAGGAAATGTCGCAGCAGTTGCAGCAAATGTTGGAGGATTACCGTCAAGAGAGGGTGCGGACTCACGAGACGTGGCAGGAAGTACTTGAAGAATTGAGGCGTGTCCGGGAGTCTGGACGTTCCTGATAAAGCGCCAACAGAGGTGGAACCGGGATGAACACGATAACTCACGCTACCCAGGCTACCAACCTTGCCGACATTCTCGAGCGGGTTCTTGATAAGGGTTTAGTCATCGCCGGAGACATCAAGATTTCCTTGGCGGATGTCGATCTCCTCACAATTCGCATTCGCCTTCTGGTTGCATCGGTTGACCGCGCGAGGGAAATGGGTATCAACTGGTGGGAGCACGATCCAAACTTAACGGTGCGAACTCCAGAAAACGTGGAGCGAAAAACGGGCACGTTTGAAAATGGCTGTTACACCGGCAGTGGCCGGATTTTGTTCCCGCAAAACATGGAGCGAAGATGACACTACGTGCTGCGCTGAACCGTGGCCGCCCGAGCTGAAAAATTGTTTGACGCGGCGTTTAACGTTACGTAGCGAAATAGAACACAACAAGCAGGAAATACAGACAGAACAGCGCGTTCTGATTTTCTGACGGTGCCCAGTACTCGGGATATTCAGACAAACCTTTCACCATATAAGGCAACTGCCATTGAAAGGAACTCTTTTTTAAAAGGATTGAGTACTGGGCATGACAGTCTATAGAGGAAACATGGATTGTCTTTTTTGCAACGAGGCTTGAGCGGGTCGCCCGTTGCTTTTTTTAATGTCTGCGGAGCGGCCTTGGACGAGTTATTTAACCCCGGTGACCGGTCAAGAACTAATCCCTGAAGGATTCGCCAGAGAATTTTCCGGTTCTCCACGTTCGGCTTACCCCGCCTCTGACTTCTGTCTCAAATCCCGCATGGAGCGTATCAAGTTTCCTAACTCTGCCCCTGAAACCACACCGTGATTAAACTGTTCTGTCCGGGCTTTTCGTTCCGGTATTTAATGCGGGCGTAGCGGAGGAAAAACTGCAGGACGAATAGGTGTTTACCTCGCGATGGGACCGTGTAGGGCAACTCACCGAAAGAGTCCCAGACCTCCTGGTCCGGGCTTAGCTCCGGCTGGGCCACCACGGGGTTGGGACCATTATTGATGACGAGAAAAGAAAAAGTTCTAATCTTAGAAATATCAATTGTCTTGCTGTAACATTCCTGGTCAAGGGTTACAAGGTTGCGCTGCACGGTGTTTGTAAAGCGCGGCTCGGAATAGGCGCAAGATTTTTGAAACAAATCGGGGGTGCATAAGGCTGTTGATGGACATCCTCCTCCGGGGCATCTGAAATGTAGGCTATATGGCCGGTTATACCTATAAGTTGACATGGTAGTATGTTTTTGGTTCACTTGAACAGCTCCCAATCAAAGATGCCGGTATTAACCAGAGAGGGGAGACACCGGGAAAAGGTGTCTCCCCTAGGTTTTTTAAGTCTGGCCCTGGAAGAAGATGTTCAGCGTGACGGCGCTGCTGGCATTAACGGCGGCGTAGTATACCCGGGCATATTTCAGGAAGACGGTGGCCACTAAGGTATCGACGCCGCCGGTGTTTATGGTGACCGGGCCGGCGTGGTCAATCCAGTTGGTGGCGTCTGGACTGATCTGGAGCTTGACGGTGGCCGGTGCGTTGGTTGTGGAGGCGTTATAAAGGCCGAAGGTCCAGGTCTTGACGCCCAAGATGTTATAGGTGGTGTCGGGACTGCCGGCGGTATCTGTAAAGTTGGCCCTTATGGCGGATACATCCGTCGTTGCCAGAGCCGTGGCCAAGCCGGTGCTGGTGATCAGGAGGCCGCTCGTGGGCGGCGTGATGCTCAAGCCCCCGGTCGGCGGGGTGATGGAAAGCCCGCCGGTTGGCGGGGTGACGGCGAGGCCGGTGCTGGTGATGGTCAGTCCTGCGGTGGGCGGCGTGATGCTCAGCCCGCCGGTCGGCGGGGTGATGGAGAGCCCGCCGCTGGGCGGGGTGACAGCCAGGCCGGTGCTGGTGATGGTCAGTCCTGCGGTGGGCGGCGTGATGCCCAGTCCGCCGGTCGGCGGGGTGATGGAGAGCCCGCCGCTGGGCGGGGTGACGGCCAGGCCGGTGCTGGTGATGCCTAAATTACCCGTCGAGTCGGTGTTGACGGCAACGTTCTGGCCACCGTAGATTTTGATTCGCGCCTTATCGGCATCGTCTTGAAAGATCTTAAAGTTGGGCATAAGCTGTCCTCCTTTCTTATTATGCCGGTTAGTATAGGATATTTATGGCAGGAGTGGAATGTTCCATTTCCCCCGCATATATTGACTAAAAATTGGATTGGGATAGAGGTTAAAAGGGTGTTATGGCTGACAGGATCAGCTTGTGTATGATTGTAAGGGACGAAGAGCAAAACCTCAGCCGGTGTCTCGAAAGCGTGGCCGGCGCCGTGGACGAAATAGTTGTTGTTGATACCGGCTCGACCGATGATACCCGTCAGATAGCGAGTGAATTCGGCGCCCGGGTCCACTCTTTCCCCTGGAATGATAGTTTCAGCGACGCCCGCAACGCGTCGCTCGAACGGGCAACCGGGGACTGGATCCTCTTTCTCGACGCCGATGAAGAACTGGCAAAAGAAAGCAGGGATGTGCTGCGCAGGCTGACCGCCGAAGGTACCGCCGAAGGCTACTTTGTCAAAATCATTAACTACCTGGGTGGCGAAGGATGGATCGAGCCATGTCCGGACCTGGTCTTCCGCCTCTTCAGGAACCGGCCGGATTACAGGTTTCGCGGGGCGGTTCACGAGCAGATCGTTGACGTCATCTTAGAAAAAAACAGCCAGGCGAGATACCAGGTCGCCGAGGACCTGGTGATCCTGCACCACGGCTACCTGAACCGGCAGATCCAGGAAAAAGACAAGAAGCACCGGAACCTGGAACTGATCCGCCGGGAACTGGCTGCCGCCCCGGAGAACCGCCTCCTCCGTTACCATTACGGCGTGGAGCTCTACCGGGCAGAGCGCTACGAGGAGGCAGCGGCGGAGCTGATCAGGGCGGCGAACGGCATTGATCCCCAGACGATCTACCTGCCCAAGCTGCTGCGTTACATCGTCCTGGCCTACCACGCCGCCCGCAGACCCGGAGAAGCCTTGGAGATAGTCCGGCTCGGACTCGGCCTGTTCCCCGACTACGCCGACCTCTATTACTACGGCGGGCTGATCAGCTTCGAGCAGAAGGATTACGCCCGGGCGTATGATTTCTTTCAAAGGGCGGTATCACTGCCCGAGCAGCCGGCCTATTACGCCTCTTTCCACGGCGTCCGGGGTTTCCGGTCTTATTACTACCTCGGCCAGTTGGCCGAGATCTTTTTAAATGAGGAAGAAGCACTGCGCTGTTACATCACCGGCCTGCAGGACAACCCGCACTTTACCGCCGCCCTGGAAAGCATCGTCCGCCTCCTGAAGCCGCACGAGGACCCGGTTTACGCTCGGGACTGTCTTGAAAAACTTTGCGATTTATGCACTCCGGAGGCTGTTTTGTTAATGGCCCAGGTCCTGTTTCGGCAGTCGGCATACCTGCTGGCGCTGGAACACCTGGAGCGGGTGACCGGCCAGGGGGAAGTTCCGGCGGAGATTTTGCTGTGGAAAGCGATCTGCCTGGTCCAGCAGCGGCGTTACCTGGAAGCCCTGCGCATCATTGAGGATTTTGGCCCTGGCCACTCGCTTTACCCCTTGGCTAAGCTGAACAAAATCCTGTGTTTCTGGCTGCAGGGAAACCGGCGCAGGGTGCGGGCGCTCGTCGAAGAGCTGTTTGCTCTCGGGCTTTCCGCAGACACCGGCGCGGTTGTGGGCCTGTTGCGGGATTCCTTAAGCAGGCGCAGAAGGGTGCCCGAGGTTGCCTTGGGCAAAGAGGGAATTTCCCTGCTTCTGGATATTGTCATGCGGGTCCTCGATCTGGGAGAAAAAGACCGGGCAAAGTCGCTGTTAGCCGGGTTGTCTCCAGAATGTCTGGGCAAAAACGCCCGCGATGTCGGCCAGCTCTTTTACCGGTACGGCTACCTGGAGGCAGCGGAGGATTACCTGCGCCTTTACCTGAAGAATGATCCGGGCTGCGCCGGGACCTGCTTTACCTTGGCAGAGATCAAGTGCCGGGAGGGCGCGTTTCTCGAGGCCGCTGACTTTTATCGGCGGGCTCTAACGCTCGACCCCGGAGAACCGCGCCACTACATCGGTTTAATCAGGCTTTACGAGAAAACGCGCCGCGAAATCCTCCGGGAAGCGGTGAAGAGGTATCCGGACGTGCCTATTTTCCGGGAGCTTTTGGAGGAGCAGTTCGTGCAACAAGGGCATACACCTGCGGACGGATAAAAAACGGCCTTGCTTAGCCATTATCTCTCTATCTAACGTTGAACGTTGAACCGTGAACGTATTTTGGAGGAAGCGGCGGTGGAAGGATGAGGCCGACTATTGGTTTGGCGATGATCGTCCGCAATGAAGAAGGCAACCTGGCCGCCTGCCTGGAGAGCGTCCAGGGCGCGGTGGACGAAATCGTCATCGTTGATACCGGTTCGGCGGACAGAACCGTAGAAATCGCCGGCCGTTACACCGACAAGGTGTACCATTACCCGTGGGATAACGATTTCAGCGCCGCCCGCAACTACGCCATAGCCCAAACCCGCAGCGACTGGGTCTTATCCCTCGACGCCGACGAGGAACTGGATACCACCTCCGGTGACCTGCGGGCGCTTGTGAATAATAACAGCGGATACGAAGCCTATTTCCTGCCGCTTTGTAACCGGACACCGCAATTCCCCGGTGACTACAGCCGGTTTCTCGTCCTCCGCCTTTTCCGCAACAGCGCCGCATACCGCTTCCACGGGCGTATTCACGAGCAGGTAGCCGTAAGCCGTCCGGAAGCGGTGGGGATCGCGGAGGGCCCGGTTATCTGGCACCAGGCGCTGTCCGGGAAGGAGCGCAACCGCAAACGGGGCCGCAACCTGGCCCTGCTGCGGCGGGCGGCAGCGACGGACCCGGGCAACCCCTTTCTCCAGTACTACCTCGGGGTGGAATGGCTGGGCTTCGGCAAGGCCGAACGGGCTCTCCCGTGCTTGCAAAGCGCCTGCACCCGGCTTACGGATGCCCAGATCCTTTTTCGGGCGCCGGCGGTCCGCTTCCTGGTGATTTGCTTGAAAACTTTGGGGAGGCTGGACGAGGCGATCTGCGTCTGTCTTGAAGAATCCCTCCGCTACCCTGCTTACACCGACCTATTCTTTGAAGGCGGAGTCCTGTTTGAACAAAAAGGTGAGTATGAGATAGCCATCAGGTGGTTCAAGGAGGCGATAAACTGCGGCCCGCCGCCGGCGGTCTTCAGCCATACAAACGGCACGGAGGGTTTTTTGTCGCTGTACCATCTCGGGTACTGCTGTGAGAAGCTCGGCCGGCTGAAGGAAGCGCGGGGGTTTTATGAACAGGCGCTGGCGTCCGAGCCGGGCTACGTCTATCCGCTCTACAATCTCTTCCTGCTGTGTCTGGCCGAGAAAGGGCCGCACGGCGCTTTTGACCATCTTGCCGCCGCCGGACATCTCGCTCAACCGGAGCGGGCCGGGGTGCTGGCGGACCTCTTTTTTGAGGCCGGTTATCCGGACCTGGCCTGCGCCTGCATTGAAAAAGAGGTACTTGCCGCCGGCTTCCCGGACGACGGCGTTGCCCGCCGTCTGGTCCGGTTTCGGGTCTACGCGGGCCGGTCCGAGGATGCCCTTTGCCTGATGGATGGCCTCCGGCGCACTGGCGGGGAAATAGACCTCGACCTGGATGTTACCGAGGTTGTTGCCCTGATCCTCAAAGAAAACTACCGGGGGGCGAAAGTAAAGGCCCTGTCGCTGTGGCGCCGGCCGGACGGGCGCGGTGCGGCCTGGGCGCTTTTGAACCTGATTTCGCTGTGTAAAAGTGGTTCCCGCTGTGGCCGGCCGGAGGAGAGCCGCGAGGCGGCGGTTATTCAAGCGACCCTGGCGATTATGGAGGATTGCTTGCGCTACCCGCCTTGGTCTCCGGGGGTAGATGGCCGGGCTTACGGCAGGCTGGTGGAGAACGCAGCGGGGTTTCTCGTCCGGTTATCGCCCCGGGGTTGCACAGCCCTGGCGGCTTACCTGCAAGCAAAGGCCGGGGCCGTCCGTCGGATGATGGACTATAAGTATAACCAGGCCGGGAGACTGTGGCGGTGAAAACGGAGATATCGGTGAGCCTCTGCCTTATTACCAGGAACGAGGAACGCCGCGTCGCCTCTTGCATTGATAGTGTGCGGCACCTGGTGCAGGAGATCATTGTGGTGGATACGGGCTCCAGCGACAGGACGGTGGAACTGGTCAGGCAGAAGGGGGCAAGAGTTTTCACCTTTTCCTGGCGCGATGATTTCGCGGCGGCGCGGAATTACGCCCTGGACCGGGCTACGGGTGAATGGATCCTGGTGCTGGATGCCGATGAAATCCTGGAGCCGGTGGAACCGGAGGAGTTTGCCAGGCTCCTCGCCGCGCCGGAGGTCGAAGGGTACTTCGTGAAGATATGCAGTTACCTGGGAGAGGGCAAAGAAAGAACCGAAGACCAGGTGGTGCGGTTGTTCAGGAACAGGCCCGCGTACCGTTTTCAAGGAGCGATTCACGAACAGGTCGCCGGGGCGATCAAAAGGCATAACGGCGGGGAAGGGCTGGCGCTTTCGCCTCTGGTAATCCACCACTTCGGCTACCTTGACCGGGAGGTGAAGGCCGGAAACAAGCGTCAGCGCAACATTTCCTTGTTAAAGAAGGCATTGGCCGGGAGGCCTGACGACCCCTTTCTCCTCTTCAGTCTGGGCATCGAATACTTCCAGGGTGGCGAGATTGCGAAAGGTGTTGGGCAGCTCGAAAAGGCGCTGGCCCTGATGCGCGGGGGTGAGGGTTATTTCCGCGATCTGCTGGTCACCCTCGGCCTGGGGTTGTTGAAAACCGGTCAAAGAGACCGGCTGGCGCTTCTCCTCGATAAGGCCTTATTGATGCTGCCCGGCGACCCCGACCTGCACCTGCTTAAAGGGGTTCTGGCGCTGGGTGAGGGCCGGTACGCGGCGGCAGCCGGGGCGCTACAGTCTGCGCTGGCCGCGGAAAGCCGGCTCCTCCCGGCGCACCACGTGCATACCTTATTGGGGGATGCCTGCAACATCCTGGGGCGGTTCAAAGAGGCAGAGGATGAATACCTCAGCGCCCTGCGCCTTGTCGCCCATAACCTTTACCCCCTGGCGCAGGTGCTGGGTTTGAAACAACGGGGTGCAGGCGGGTTGGGATGGCTTGAGTTAAGCCGCTTTGCTACCCCTGCAGCAAAAAGGGTCATAATCAACGAACTGATCAGGCTCACGGAATTTCCCATGGCATTGGTGGTGGTGCTGCTGGCGGTTATCGAGGCCGCTGCTGCCGGCGATGGTGGGGAATTGCTTGAAGTTTGCCGGGTATGCAACGTTGCGGTACAGCGGTGTGTGGATAACGCTTCCGGGCAAGAGCTGGGCGGGGAGTACCTGCGGACCAGCGCCGGCGAGATGCTTTTATACGCAGAGGCGGCGCAGCGGGGCCTCTCCTGCGGGCTGTTCTCTCCGGCGCAAAAACTTTTCCGGTTGGCCGCGGACGCCCTGGAAATCGTTGTTAATGTACTGTGCCCGGCTTGGAGGCCCAGGAAATCGTTCGGCGTTCGACGTTTGAAATTTGAGGAGTCGTTCACAACGATTAATCGTCGCCACCGGGAATGAAAATGTGTGTAGGACCTGCGGCAAGACCGGAGCCGCGCCGTATGACGAGCTGCGAACCGCACTTAGCGAGGCAACGGCTCGGAGTCCGGATGCCGGCACGGATGCCGGCAAGCGCAACCGAGGCAGGGACGCCGAGTTTGAGCGGTGCCGGACGGAGAGCCGACGACGAGCGATAGTGCGGTCAGCGCAGGAATCTGGCGCGAGCCGGTCTGCCCAGGGCCGCTGCAGAAACCTTGCATTTTCAGGGGAGGGTTTGGGTGAAAAAGGTACTTGTGGCAAGTCCGGTCCGCCAGAAACCCGCGATACTGAAAGAGTTCCTGTGGTCCCTTGAACATTTGGAGACAACGGGGTTGGCGGTTGAGTATGCCTTTATTGACGATAACGACGAAGAAAGCCCCCTGCTGCGGCGGTTCGCCGCCGGCAGGGACGCGGTGCGGATCTTCCCGGGCGAGGCCCGGGGCGCCTACCATTGCGATGAAACCACGCACCACTGGCGGGAGGACCTGATCTGGAAGGTCGCCGCCTACAAGAACCGCTTTATTCAGATGGCACACAACGAGGGCTTTGACTTCCTCTTTCTTGTGGACTCGGACCTGGTACTGCACCCGAAAACGCTGGTTCATCTTGCGAGTTTAGGAAAGGATATCGTTTCCGAGGTCTACTGGACCACCTGGCAGCCGGGCATCATCCCGTTGCCCCAGGTCTGGGTTGCCGACGACTACCGTCTCTACCACATAAAGCAGGGGGAGGAGCTCAGCAGGGAAGATATCCAGGGAAGAATAAGCGATTTATTACGGATGCTGCGGCGGCCGGGCACCTATAAGGTGGGCGGGCTGGGAGCGTGCACGCTGATCAGCCGGAGAGCTATCTCTTTAGGTGTATCCTTCGGCAAGATATGCAACCTGGGGCTTGCCGGCGAGGATCGCCACTTTTGCGTCCGGGCCGCTGTCCTCGGGCTGGAGCTTTATGCCGACACTCATTACCCGCCCTACCATATCTACCGCGAGTCTGAACTGACCGGCCTTAAGGCATACAAGAGGCAGCACTTTTCAGAAATGTCGGACGATGGTTCTCCGGGCGCCGGCGCGGTAACCGCTCCGGCAAGATGCGCAGGACCAAAAGGAAATAGAATCACCCTGGCGATGCTGGTAAGAAATGAAGCTGACCGGTATCTCGAAAGGGTTCTCGAACAGGCGGTGCAGTACGCGAACAACGCCGTCATCCTTGATGACGCGAGCGATGACGACACCGTCGCGGTCTGCCGGAGGGTGCTGCACAGCATCCCTCTAACCTTGGTTTCCAATAAGGAACCCTCGTTTGGTAACGAAATCGTCCTCCGCAAGCAACTCTGGGAGTTGGCGGTCGGTACCGACCCTGATTGGATACTGATCCTCGATGCGGATGAAGAGTTTGAAGACCGGGCGGTTTGGAAACTCCCGGCACTCGCGGCCAATCCGGAGACGGACGTTTACCTTTTCCGGCTGTACGAGAAGACGAACTGGAGCGCCTGCTCGGCGCCCCGGACCGCGTCGGCGACATCCACCAGCTGCGGGACAAGCTCATCCTTTATCTCCTCGCCTACTGCGGGCTGCGGCGGGCCGAGCTCCTCCGGCTTGACTGGGACGACGTCAACCTCGGCGCCGGGACGCTCCGCGTCCGGGGCAAGGGGCAGCGCGAGCGCCTGATCCCGCTCATCCCGGAGCTGCAGGAGATGCTCTGGGACTACCTGCGGACGCGCCTGCCGCTGGATAACCGCGCCCTCTTCCTCGGCCGGGAAGGAAGCCGTATGAACAAGGACGCCCTCACCAGGCTGTTAAGAGGTACGTGCGGGCGGCGGGGCTCGATGTTGCGATAATCACCCCGCACACGCTGCGGCACTCCTTCGCCACGCAACTGCTCGAGAAGGGCGCGGACATCTTCACCATCTCATGGGGCACACCGACCTCGCCTCGACCCGCGTCTACACCCACTGCAGCACCAAGAAGATGCGCGAGGTGGTGAAGCGGCTCCGGCCGGGTCACTCCGGCGAGGACCGGCGCTTCCGGTGAAAAAGCCTTTCGGACACGGCGAACCCCCGGTCACAGACCGGCGGGTCCCCACCGGGGGGTTCCGCCCGTGAACAAAGCTTGCGGCCGCCGGGGCAGAAACGGGCTGTCCTGCTCCTTATCCGGATCCAATCGTAAAGGTCCAACCCGAAGCCGGGTGAGTTTACAAATGCATCTCTGAAGACCCGGCTACAGGCAGCGATTCGGTTTCTAAACGGGACAGGTTTACCACCCGGCTGGCCCGGTCAATATCGATGCCAACCAGGCGCCCTTCAGCGTCAAAGTCCAGCACCACTCCCGGCGCAACCTCCCGGGAATCCACGCTGGTCCTCTCCGAAAGGTCTATATACAAAGAATCGGTCTCCGGATAATAATGGAGTTTCATTATCCTTTCTTTCCTCCTTGAAAACTCCGATCGGGAAAAGCATTATGTACGGTCTCGCCGTCTTCCAGGGTTGCCACACGCCGTTTACCTGGTGTTCTACGGGGTCAGTATATTCCGACCCCAAAAAGAAAGGCGCCGGACTGTTAGGCTTTCCGGCGCTAAAACTTTCTCAGAACTTTAAGCTGCGTTCTATTCAACCTGGAGAATTTCTCTAATGACCTGTTCCAGCGCGGGCAGTTTAGTCTCACCACGTCCCACACGATCTTCATATCCACGCCGAAGTAGTCATGGATCAAGATGTCCCGCATCCCCGCGATCTTCCGCCACTCCGCTTCCGGGTACTTCCCCCGGAACTCCTGGGGGTCTTCTTGGCCGCTTCCCCGATCACGCCCAAGTTCCTGATGACGGCGTCCTGCACTATGATGTCTTGCAGGAAAGTCCCGAAAGAGTGCTTCTCGGTGTACGTCCGTATTCTGCCGATCGCTTCCAGGATGTCCTCCAGGTAGACCTTAAAATCCCGCGGCATACTCTACCTCTCCGAAAATGCGCGGCTTGAGCCGGGGCTTCACGGCCTCCGCAATGACGAGGTCTACCTTCCTCCCGAACAGCTCCTCAAGGAAAAACTTGAGCCCGAAGTAGTTGTCGAAAGTCTTTTCGGAAAACTCCACCACCAGATCCAGGTCGCTCTCTTCTCCGGCACGGCCCCGGACCACGGAACCAAAAACCCCCATGCGGCGGACACCATAGCTTTTGATGATCTCCCCAGACTTTTCTATTTCCCTTAAAACAACCTCTTTTGTGAGTGTTTTTGCGGTCACTGCGACCACCTCGCAACCGTTCCTGAATCACCCGCTTTTAGTATACCAAGCACAACGGCCCGGGGCAAGGACGCCTAAGCCCGCGGCTTACAGTCCACCACCATTATACCGGTCTCATACGGCCAACCGCCCTCAGGTCCGTTGAAGCCTCTCTTAGGTCCAGCCAACACTCTCCAAATCTCAGCATCCAACCTGTCCAACGCTTCGTCAATCCGCTCCATAAGTCAGACCTCCGCTCCGAGAAGCTTTTTGAGCTCGGATTCCGGCCAATCAAACCGGATTCCGTCCCGGCATATACCTTCTTAATCGGCCGGCACCACCTCGGCCCGCGCCGGCATGAAAAATTCGGCATCCCCGCGGTTTATCTCCGTATAAGTATAAGCAAAACAGCCCTCTTACATTTCCTCTGCCAACCTTTTATCCACAGCAGTATCGTCCAACGTGCTCACCATCCCTACAGTAAAGGCCGCTAAATGAAACTCACACAGCTAGATCATTAATGAAAGTCTCTATCGTACCTCGGCCCCCGCCAAAAAGGAAGCACATAGAAAGGGTTCGCTACTTAATTCTCGGAGACTGCTGCAAAACTACGCCTGGACAATGCCTGGGCTTCGCCTTCCGTACCATGCTAGTTTTTCGCGGCCGCCGCTTACTTCCTGAATTTAACCGCCAAAAAGCTGGGGGTTCGTTTCTGGCGGTTTACGGTCTTTGCAATACTCTCCTCGGTGTTTGTCACTCACGGCTACGGCCCGCAAGCTCCCGCACCTGTCGCTCTATCGCTGCGTTCAAGGACGCGATCTCATCACGCCGCGGTCTGGTAACCTGAGGTATGGCAAGCGGGGTACCGATCGAAAGTTTGATCTTTACCCTTCGCAGGTACCGTATGCCGGGAGGGAGTAACCGTGCGCTTTCCTGGACGCCTACCGGCAGCACAACGGCACCTGATTTTAGTGCCAGGTAGGCCCAGCCCGGCTGAAAGGGTCGTGGCTCGGTAGTGATCCCTCCCTCGGGGAAAACCATCAATGCACCGTCTGCCTCCAGGAGCCGCATCGCTTTCTTGAGCCCGACAGCTTGCCCACTTTCACTCCCGATGGGAATGGCCCCGAACCACCGCAAGCAGCATCCGATAACAGGTCGCCGGAAGAGGTATGCCGCCGATAAGGAATAAAGCCGCCGGGGAAAGAAGGCGACCAGTATCAGTCCGTCTACAAGACTGGCATGGTTGGCAACCACAATTAGCGGCCCGTGGAGGGGGATTCGCGCGCGTCCCTCCACTACCACACCGCCCGTAGCACGAAACAAGAGCGAAAGGAGTGCCTTCCCTAACCGGTAGGCTACTCCTCCGGCGGGAGCCTTACCCACGACATCCACCCTCAGGCTCGCGCGGCCCCTGTCTTATGTCGAACCGTGCGCGCTTCCCAGAAGCCGTCGGCAATCACGCCCCATTCCGCTGCCCGACGGTCCATGTAGGCCGCGGTGGTGCCTTCCAGAACGGCCTCCGCCCCGGCGTGGGTCGGCCTGGCACCGGATGCACAGACGATTTCCCGCAATACCTCGGGGTTGTCAATAATCGGGCACGGGCGGAGGTGGTTGGGGTTGAACGGCTGGCGTTTCTGAAAGGCAGCGAACAGAGGCGAACGCAGCACCTCAAGCAAGCTTTTGTTATTAATATTGTCCACCGCAAAGTGGACAAAGGCGCACGGTTCTACTTCTCCGGCGGCATTGATATGAAAGTAGCGCCTTCCGCCGGCAATGCACCCGTCCGTGAGCGCCCCGTCATTCCAGAAATCCGCCAGCATAATCGCTTTACGACTGCGAATGTAAGCAATGCGCTCGGCCAGATGCGCGCGCTGTTCGGGGGTAACCATCATATCCAGGTTCGGGTTGCGCCCGATGGGAATGTAGTGAAAGATCCACCCGTAGGAAACTCCTTTTTTAACCAGGAAGTCAATGAAGGCATCACTTGTTATTTCTTCCACATTGTACCGCGTGGCGGTCAAAGAGACACCGAAGATGGCGCCGCGCTGCCGCAGGAGATCCATGGCCCGCGTCACCCTGTCGAAGACGCCGCTACCGCGGCGGGCATCGGTGCGCTCCCGCCAGCCTTCCAGGCTGATGGCGGGTGTAAAATTCCCTGCCGTCACGATTCGATCAGCCATCTTTTCGTCGATCAGCGTCCCGTTTGTATAGGCCATAAAGGCGATATCGGGATGTTTGGCCAACAGGTCAAACATCCGGGGGTATAACAGCGGTTCCCCGCCGGAAAAAACAATCCAGTGGATTCCCAGTTCCTTGGCCTCGCGGAACAACCGATCCAGTCTTTCCGGACTGATGGAGTCGTTATGCGGATATTTCCCGGCCCAACACCCCTCGCACCGCAGATTGCAGGCGCTGGTTGGATCCACCAGAATCGCGTTGGGAACATTCACGCCCAGTTTCCTCGTCGTTGCCTGTTGTTCGGGCACACCCAAGAGGATGTTGCTGACAAGCCAGTTGTAAAGCAGGCGCTTTTTTATATTGGGGTGGGTATGCCGCAACAGGTGCGCGGCATACGTATAAATGACCGGGTTGCTTTCCAGGACGCCGCAAAGCTGGTCAATCTGGCGTCTGTGCTTCTTTTGCAGGGCGGCCAGTTTAGCCAACCGCAAGAGTTTTGGCAGATTCGCCCCCGGATCTTTGCCGGCGTAGGGAAACGTCGCTTTCAGTATTCCTCCGGCTGCAAGTTTTCTCAAGTCGCGAAAGATGGAGATGCGCATGGCAAAACCCTCCTTCAAAAGCGTGATAATATTGACCAACAAGTTTAAACTTTATACTCATTAGTCTAATTTTAAGCTTAACAAACTACTCCTTGAGGTGTCAACCCCTCAAGCGTTCAAAAACCCTCGTACGAAACTCGTGGCTGAGAATGGTCTAAGGGAGGAACCAAAGCCCAAAGCGGCGGAAGTTAACGGTCAGTGAGCAAACCCTTCTACCCGGTGCCATCGGCAATAGAAACATAACCTGCAACATAACCTGCCCCGCAGACGGTCTGGCGACCGTCTCTGTGAATCCCAGGCGCAGTCCAATAATCAGTTGCCGGCATCTCGTCTGCGCAAGGTTCAGCTTTTGGGCGCCGCGACTGTACCGGCCGGTTCCCGAATCCCCGCAAGCAGCAAATCCTTGAGCGTTTGCAGGATGCCATCGTAACGATACTGTGTATCAAACACGAAAGCGTTGAGAGCAGCCACCGCTACGGCCCCAAAAACGGCCGTGGCCGCCGTATCGACCTCCAGGTTCTTGCGGATTATACCCTCAACCTGCCCTTTTTGCAACAAGTCCTTGATGATGCTGATATAGCCGGAGCGCAACCGCTCTACCTGCTTCTCCCACCTGTTGCCCAACCCCCAGACTTCACTGAGGAGAATCTTGCAGTAGTCTCTGTGTTCCTCAAAGAAACCCAGTTGAGCGCCGATGAGGGCTTCCAACCGGCCAAGAATGTCTTCTTTACGCGCTATTTCCCGCTTAACGGCGGTTTCCAGCCGCTCAATACCCTCTTCGATGAGCGACAAAAACAGCGCCTTTTTGCTCCGGTAGTTATTATAAAGGGTGCCTTTGGCGATCCCGGCACGCTTGGCGATTTCTTCCATCGTCGCCCTGGTAAATCCTTTTTCGGAAAAGACGGCCACAGCCGCGTCAAAAATGGGCAAGCGTTTGCGTGAGGCGTGCGCCATCCGCATCTTCCTCCTGCTGCGCGGGTCTCCCCGTCCTCATCTTTGGACAACAGCATAACACGACGACGCCGCAAACCGCAAGGATACCGAAGATTACCGCCGGGATAAAAGCGTCGGCAAGGGCGTACACGGCAGCCTGCAGACGGAACTGCGCCGCGACGACGGCCCACAGGCCGGAGGGGTCGTAAGCAGCAAGCGCCCAACCGAGCCGCGCCGTAAGTTCCGGAAGCATCGGGTACTCATAGGTAAGCTTTTCCGCCAGGCGAACGTAATGCATCGCCTGGTGCGTCTGGGCTACCGTTGCCATAATCGCGATGCCGAAAGAGCTGCCAACCTGACGCAGCATGTTGAGCAGAGCGGTCGCCTGGTTATTAAGCTCCAGCGGCACAACGTCGAGCGCCGCGGTCATCACCGGCATCATCCCCAACCCCATGCCCAGGCCCAGCAACACCAAGTTCAGGGTCAAAAAAGAGACCGGCGTCTCCAGACCAAGCCGCGTGAAGCTGAGCGTGGCCAGGGCAACCATTATTGTTCCGGTTAACGCGAGCGGCCCCGGTCCCACCCGGGTTACCAAAAAACCGGCAACCGGAAGGGCTACCGCCGCGGCCAGGCCCTCCGGGAGCAGAATGATCGCCGGGGCGACCAGAAGCGGCAGCCCCATAATCCCCATCGCCATGTCCCGCTTAGGGAGGCGGAAAGGTTTTGTAGACAATGCTTAACCCCAGCGGCATAATCATCCCGCCGCCGAGCCCCTGGAGCACCCGGAAGAGAACCAGGGCGTTAAAACTCCACGCCAGCCCGCACAAGAACGAACCCAGCGTAAACAGGCCCATGCTGACGATAAAGAGCCGCCTCGTACCGTACGTATCGGCCAGGAAAGCCGAAAGGGGGATGACGACGCCCATCGCAATCAGGTAGGCGGTGGCCACCCACTGGACGCTGTCAATATCGGTGCCGAACTCGGCCATCAGGTGGGGGATGGCCACGTTCACCACGGTGATGTCGAGAAGGTCCAGGGCCAACCCGGTGACGACGGCGACGAGGATCAGCCATCTCTCGTACATAAGGCGTTCCTTGGGGAGAGAGGTTCTTGCGGATGCCTTAACTTCAACCGCCCGCGCAAACGCCTGGATATAAGCGCCGGCGCGCGCCAGAGCAGCCGCCAACCCTCCCAGTAAATCCTGTCTCCCGGCCCGTTAACCCGGTAGTAAAGCGCGCCGCAGAAAGCCAGAAGTATGCCGGTAATGATGACTCCGCCCGGGACGGAGTGCTCCAGCGCCAAAGCGAGCAACCCCAGAAAGGAGGCCATGGCTAATTTTTCGAGGTAAGGATGCCGCGCGTAGAACAACGTGTACTCTTTGCCGGGCGTTGTCCCGTGCCTTAAAAGGTAGCGCCCCTCCGCGCTGTAGGCGGCGATGTAAATCGCTACGCGCTGGCAGTACACGAGCAGGCAGGGGAAGGCCAGCGGCCCTGCCCCGGCCGCGGCGGCGAAGCCGCAGGCGAACCTGACCACCGAACCCCAGGCCGCCACGCCGGCGTTGAGGAGCGGAACCCTTTTAACCCTGTCGTACAAGAGTTGGATCGCGGGCAGAAGCAAAGCGAGGGGAAGCGCCCGGGGCCAGAACCAGAGCAGAAGGGCCAGCCCGGTAGCCACGCGCAGGGCAAAAAGGAAAGGCAGCCATGCCGCGGGGAAATAGCCGCCGGCCGGCGCCCGCTCCTTTTTTCGCGGATGGAACCGGTCGCTTGAGGTGTCTTTGTAGTCATTAAGCCAGTATTTGGCCTGGTTGATCAGAAACTCGGTGCAGAACCAGCCAACCGCCACCTCAACCATCGAAGCTCCGTGGTGGAGCGTTGCCGCATAGGCAACCCCGCCCCAAAAGTAGACGGAGCCACCAGTTATAGCTCCCGGGCGGGGCAGCAGCAGGTATAAGGCGACCTTTTTGAACCTACCGGTGACCAATGTGCCCTCTCCCAAGCCATTACTTGAAGCTGTTCATAGCCCCTTTTTAGTGTTATAATACTGACCAACAAGTATAATATTTATACTCATTAGTTCACAGCTTAGCAAACTACCCTTCAAGGTGTCAACCCCTCAGGAGCATAAAAGCGACTGTGAAAGCCGGAAAGTGTGAAATAGGGATAGGAGGTTAATAGTTGATGAACAGGCCGTTGGTAGGCTTGGCCTTAAGTGGCGGGGGAGCCAGGGGGTATGCCCACCTGGGCGTGTTAAAAGCTCTCAACCGAAGCAACATTCCGGTGGATCTGATAGTGGGAACCAGCATGGGTGCGGTGGTAGGAGCGGCATACGTTACGGGTTACCCGGTGGACGAAATGGAAGCCATGGCTTCACAAATCCGCTGGGCCCAACTGCTGCGGCTTATCGACGTCACGTTTCCCCGGTACGGTCTCCTCAAGGGGCAGAGGTTAGAACAATTTTTTAGATGGCTTACACGAGATAAGAAGTTTCACCAACTGAAGACCCCCCTGGTGGCGATCGCCACCGATTTGGAAAACAAGACGGAAGTGCGGCTAAAATCGGGGGCGGTCGCCGCCGCCCTGCGCGCCACCACCGCCCTGCCCGGTATTTTCTTGCCTGCCTACGTAGACAACAGGCTACTGGTAGACGGATCGCTTATTAATCCGGTGCCGGCATCGGCAGCCATAGAGATGGGAGCGGAAATTATACTGGCGGTAGACGTCACCTCCCCAGTTGACCGCGTCAATCTTCTATTAAAGGCCAAAGAATTATACCGCGGTTCGCCGGCAAACGTGACCTCCCGGCATCGGTGGCAACAAATGCTGCCCGCGTGTTTGAGCATTGTAAGCCGCTCACTGGAGCTATGCGCTCAAAAAGAATACCACTCAACCCGGTACCTACCTGCCGGCAAAACAGTAATATCCGTAAAACCACCGGTCCAGCACATAAAGTGGTTTGAATTTCACCGGTACCAGGAATGTGTTGCCGCAGGAGAAATCGCCGGGTTGCAGGTAGCGAAACAAATCATAAACCTTTTAAAGGCATAAAGGGCACCAACCACTTCCGCCCCTGTTGTAATTCGTTTATTTCTAACTTACGCTTTTTTAAGTATTTTTCGATAAACCACTCGTGATTGTCATGATTGTCATAGGGACGTCAGACCGTGTGAAAAGTACCCAATTCAGCCAACATAAATCCACAAAGATGATATAATTTTACTATAAACCGAAAAGAAAAGAGTGGATTTATGGGG
>QZIW01000074.1 GCA_003604985.1 Ammonifex sp. | reverse complement strand
AAGGAATCCGACCTGTCTTTGAGGCGAATGGCAGACTTATTAAGGATTAATCGAGAAATTGTGCGAAGAACAGCTTCATCTATGTCGGTAGAACCGTCCCGATGACAACCGAGAAAGATCCCATCAACCAGACCCGCAGCCTGCTGTATGGCCCGGCCCGGGTCCTGGGCGACGTTAACGCCGTCAAGAAGGGTAAGGTCGGCCGGTGGATCGGGCGCCGGGCAGCCGGGAAGATCACCGGGAGGGTGTTCAGGGGGTTGTTTAAGTAAGAACTGCTCCACCCTTATAAAGAGAAAGAGCTGCGGCGAAGGTCGCAGTTTTTGTTTTTCTCCGAATGGTCACAGAATGGTCACAGTAGAGGGGCTTCGGGGGGCTATGGCCTTGAAAAGAAAAACCCCGGAACGCTGATTATTCCTGGGTTTCTATCTGGTGGACCTGGGGGGAATTGAACCCCCGGCCTCTTGAATGCGAGTCAAGCGCTCTCCCCCTGAGCTACAGGCCCACTGACGAAGAATATTGTAGCACGGCGGGCGTTAAAACACAAGGGACAAAAAACACCCGCGGTTTGCCGCGGGCAGCCCCTTGAGGGAGGACGAAGGGTTGTCGTTCAGGAAATCTTTTGAATGCCGAGATCCTGGCGCTGGCGTTTGCCCATGGTCTCTTCGGTATGATCGCTGGCGATCAGGTAGAGGTTTACCCAGAACTCGTGTTCGTTCGCTTTACCTTCTAGTTCTTTAGCCAGGTCGCGGAACTTTTTGGCGACCCGGTCCTTGAAGCAGGAAAACTCAGCCAAAATGTCAATAATGTCCCGATGGGCGTACGTTGCTCCTTCGCGAAGAGGTTTTACCACTTGCTCCCACCTCCTTTTCCCGGATAATACCACAACCGGAGTATTATGGGAACGGGTATGTTTTGTCGAAACCCGCCAGCTGGCTATTTGAAACCGGTGAAAATAGAAAAAGGCTGCGGAAACAGCCTTTTCCATAAAGTCAATTTTCCGATACCGGTCTTTATTAAGTGTCCCTAGAACGTGCCTCCGGCAAACGACGTGCCTATGTTGGGGCTTGGATTGTCTTTGTCCGGCCACGGCCTGTACGCCTGAGTACCACCATAGGCCGCTCCTATCGAAGCGCCGGTAACGGGGAAATTAACGTTTGGGTTCGGCATAGTTGTTTGCAGGGCACCCGCGGCGGAACCGTAAAATGGTGCACTTTGGGCGGTCGTCGTGAAGCCGGTATAAGGCGCAACTCCCGCGGTTGGAGTATAGCCTGTATACGGCGCCACCATTCCGGCGGTGTATCCGGTGGTACCGAATTGGCCGGTGCCTACCCCCCATTGACCGGTGGTAAAGGCCGGAACAGCCGTGCTTATTTGCTGTACCGCAGAGGAAATGGCGCTGACGTCATTTTGCAGGCTGTTGCAAATTTGGGTAATGCGCAGAAGTTGCTGGCTGTTCAGACTCTCGTGTTGGCTTAATCGCGCAAGCTGCGATTGGGCTTGCTGCTCGGACTGTTGGAGCTGTTGTGCGGTTGCAGAAATGGCGCTGAGATCCTGGCGTAAACGGTTTATGTGGTTCTGCATTTCTTGTAAGCGTAGCATTACTTTAGCCCCCCTTTTTTTGTGTATTATTGACAGTTCGGGGGGACTTAATTAGTGGAAATTAATTCTTCAACTTAATTTCCCTGAGGTGGTAGGTTCCGGTAGGATATACCGTGAAACCTTGAATACCGGGGGTCACCGCGGCAACGTGCGCGCCGTAATTCAGGGCGACGAGCGGCAGTTCCCGGTTCAGGATCTCCAGCGCCTGACGGTAAATCTTGGCCCTGACCGGCGAGTCCGGGACCTGTTGGGCCCGCGATAGCAGAAGGTTGATTACGGGATTCTCATAACGTGTGGTGTTGAACCCACGTGTGGATTGGGACCCCGAGAGCAGGCAGTAAAGAAAGTTGTCGGGGTCGCCGTTATCGCTGACCCAGCCGTAGAGAAATATATCTCCCTCCTGGCGGGCGATGGCCTTTTTCAAAGCTTCCCACTCGTAGCAGCGTACCCGGACCTTAAACCCGGCATCCTGAAGCTGCCGCCTGACTTCTTCGGCCAGTCGTTCGCCGCCGGCAGGATTGTACGGCTTGGTTCCTTTATACGTTAGGAGGGTTAATGTTTTCCCGTTCAGACCGGCGGTTCCGGCCAGGTTACGGGAAACGGCGGGGTCTGCAGTCTGCGTCTGTGAATCCTGGCCTTCTAATACCACAGGTGGGAGCAAGCCTCCGGCTTCGGTGACCAGGCCGTAAAAAAGCCGCTTGCAGAGTAGATTGCGGTCAAGAGCAAGAGCTACCGCGCGCCGCGCGGCGGGATTGTCAAACGGAGATTTGCTGGTATAAAATCCAAGGTAGCTCAGGCTCGCCGCCGTCGTAACGGTTGTCGTGCCGCCGGTTAGAGAACGGGCGGAGGAATAAGGAATGTCCAGGGCAATAACCTTGGCTTCTTTACGGAGAAGGGCAACCCGCCGGCCGAGATCGGGAACGGCTTTGACGCTTATTGATTCAACCCGAGGTACCCCGTTCCAGTAGTCTTTAAAAGCGGCTAAAGTTACCTCGTGGTCATTGGCGGACTTGATACGAAAAGGGCCGGTGCCGGAGGGCGGGTGGCCGGGAAGGGATACAGCCGCCTGGGGCAAAGCAAGGTTGCGCAAAAAAGGTGTGTAAGGGTGATTTAGCTGAAAGGCAACGTGACGGGCGTCGGGCGACGATACTGACTCAACCATGCCGAACAAAAATGGGGAAGCGTTCCGCAGGGTATGTTCAAAAGAAGCCTTCACGAGATCGGCGTTCAATCGCTGCCCGTTGTGGAAAAGTACATTCCGCCGGAGTTCGAAGGTAAACGTCCGGCCGTCCGGCGAAAGACGCCACCCGGTGGCAAGGCAGGGTTCGATCTGGCAGGTCTCCGGTTTGAACCTTACAAGCCCCTCGTAAACGTTTGGTAAAAAACCGTCTCTTTTGGGGTCAAAGACGCTTATCCGGCCGTTCAGTTCGGGAAGGCCCGGAGCGGCGATGAGAATAGAACTCTTCTCATTCGGGGTGCCGTTGCTTAAGAGTAACAAGAGTAATAAAGCAACGGCCGCCGTCAAAATAATTGAGGCCCGTTTTATTATGAGCACTGGATCACCTATGATATTTAATTCTGGTAGGATATGGATTATTCCTTTAAGACTTTAGGAAACCCCGGGCCGAATTTCAAACCGGGTTGGGCAACGAACTCGAAAAACTGTTTATTTATGACGGGACATTTTGTATAATAAACACCATTGTGAAATTTTCAGGGAATGAGGGGAGACCGTGCTACCAACACCAAAAAAATATTTTGTTACTTCCGGCGCCGCCGAGGGGTCCTCGTGTCTTAACGCCTTCGACAATGCGCTTCTCGCCGCACGAATTGGGAACGTAAACATCATCAGGGTATCAAGCATCCTTCCGCCCGGCACAGAGTACGACCAGGACCTGATCCTGCCGCCGGGTTCGCTTGTGCCGACGGCTTACGGTGCCACGGTCAGCGACATCCCGGGCGAGTTGATCGCCGCCGCCGTAGGGGTAGGTATATCGCGCGAGAGCTTCGGCGTAATTATGGAGTATTCGGGCAAGTGTAGCGCGAAAGAGGCGCAAGAAAAGGTTGAACACATGATAAGGGAAGCGTTCAGGAGCCGGGAAATGGAAGTAGTGGAGATCAAGATGTCGGCCGTGGAGCATTGCGTTAAGGAGATCGGTTGCGTCTTGGCGGCGGTGCCGCTCTGGTATTAGGTTCGGCAAGGAGGGGGACTATGGAACTCTGGTACACCGAAAAACAAAACGACAACCTGAAGCTGAGTTGCCGCGTGACTAAGACCCTGCACGTAGAAAAGACACCGTTTCAAAGCCTGGCGGTGCTCGATACCCCTGGTTTCGGACGCGTCCTGATCCTGGACGGGATTGTGCAGACGACGGTATGGGATGAATATATCTATCACGAGATGATCGCCCACGTTCCGCTGAACACGCACCGCAACCCAAAGAAGGTTTTGATCATCGGTGGCGGCGACGGGGGGACGGCGCGCGAAGTGGTCCGCCATCCCCGTGTACATGCCGCGGTTATGGTGGAGATCGACGAGCGGGTCGTGGCGGCGTCGCGCGCTTACCTGCCCGAACTCAGTTCCGGTCTGGACGATCCTAAGTTGGACCTTCGTTTCGCCGATGGTATCAAGCACGTTGAGGAGTGCGAAAACGAGTACGACGTGATTATCATCGACTCGACAGACCCGGTTGGACCGGCGGTCGGGCTTTTCAGCAAGGAGTTTTACCAGAAAGTGCACAGGGCGCTTAAGGAGGACGGGCTTTTTACCGCCCAAACCGAATCGCCGCTTTTTGATTTAAGCTTTATCGCGCGAATACACGGTGATGTCGGCAGTATCTTTCCCGTTGTCCGGCAGTACCTGGCCTGTGTTCCTTCTTATCCGGGCGGGCTCTGGAGCTTCACCATGGGTTCGAAAAAGTACGATCCGGTGTTAGCGGCACCCGAATCGGTCCCCGATCTTCCGTACCGGTATTATAATAACACTATACACCAGGCCGCGTTTATGCTGCCGCAGTTTATGCAGGAATTGCTCGGCCGGGGGTAGAAATGTTTAGTGATGTTTTGCGGGCCGAGTCCTTTCTTGGGGCGACCCGCCAGTACTCCGAAGCCAGGGTCGTTTTGGTCGGTGCGGGGCTTGACGCTACGGTTTGTTTTCGGCCGGGCACCGGGGAAGGTCCCCGTGCCGTCCGTTACTATTCACAATGCATCGAAGAGTACAGCCTGCGCTTGGACCGGGACCTCCGCGAGGCCTCTTTTTGCGACCTGGGAGATGTTTTGCTGCCCGCTTCAGACACCGCCGGGGCCCTCTCAAGGATCAGCAAGGTGGCGGCGGGAATCTTAGCCGACGGCAAGATTCCCGGGTTTATCGGCGGGGAGCACCTGATTACCGGGGCGGTCCTTGAGGCTGTGCACCGGGTTTTTCCTGAGGTTGTAGTACTGCATTTCGACGCCCATGCGGATTTGCGGGACAAGTACCTGGGGGAAAGACTTTCCCATGCGACGGTTATGCGTCGAGTGATTGACATACTCGGCCCGGGGCGGGTGTATCAGTTCGGGGTCCGCTCGGCGGACCGGGAAGAAGTTGAGTTTGCGCGTGAAAACACACGGCTCTTTCTTTATAAGGTAAGAGAGCCGTTTTCGGCGTTGCGGCAAGAACTTGACAAACCGGTTTACATAACCCTGGATTTGGACGTCGTAGATCCAGGCTACGCTCCGGGCGTCGGTACGCCGGAGACGGGGGGGATCAGCCCCCATGAGCTTATGGAAACCGTATACGGGTTTGCGGGCCTTAACGTGGTGGGTTTCGACGTCGTGGAAGTGAACCCGGTTTGCGATCCGGGCGGGCTGGCGCCATTGTTAGCGGCCACGGTCCTCAGAGAAATAGTTCTGCTCGTTGCCGGGTAGGAGAGGGAAGCGGATCATACCGTCGGGGTTGTCTCCGTTTCCGGTCGGGAGCCGGCAGCGTATGGGGGTATATACTTGCGCGAAGGTAAAATACAAGTCATACCTTTGGGTGGACTTGGGGAGATAGGTAAGAACTCGCTGGTTGTGCGTTACAAAGACGATATCGTCGTGGTTGATTGCGGGCTGATGTTCCCGGAAGACGAGATGCTCGGGATCGACGTGGTAATCCCGGACCTGAGTTTTTTAATTGAAAACAAGCACATGTTGCGGGCCATTGTCCTGACCCACGGGCATGAAGACCACATCGGCGCGCTGCCTTATACCTTGCCCCAACTAAACGTTCCGATTTACGGTACACGTTTGACGCTGGGGCTTCTGGAAGGAAAGCTCCAGGAGCATCTCCCGGGTTTCAACCCGGATTTGCGGGAGGTACGCCCCAGGGAGACCGTAGAAATAGGCAATTTCAAAGTCGAGTTTATCAGGGTTTCCCACAGTATACCGGACGCTGTGGCGGTGGCGCTTCACACCCCGATAGGCGTCGTCCTGCACTCGGGCGATTTCAAAGTTGACCATACACCGGTAGACGGCGAGATGTTTGATTTTCACCGTTTGGGGCAACTGGGGGACAAAGGGGTATTGCTCCTACTCTCAGACAGCACCAACGTTGAGCGACCCGGGTATACAATGTCGGAACGCGTTGTCGGCGAGACCTTTGACGAAACGTTCAGGCGCTCGCGCAGCCGGATAATCGTTGCCACTTTCGCTTCAAACATCCACCGGATCCAACAGGCACTGCTGGTTGCGGAGCGTTACGGACGGAAGGTGGCCGTTGCGGGCCGGAGTATAGTAAACGTGGTAAACATCGCGCATAGACTCGGCTATTTGAAAATACCGCGGGGTACAATGGTTGAACTTGAAGAGGCAAACCGGCTGCCGCGCCAAGAAGTGGTGATTCTCACCACGGGAAGCCAGGGGGAGCCCATGTCGGCCTTAACCAGGATGGCAATGGCGGACCACAAACTTGTGGAAATAATGCCCGGAGATACGATTATCATCTCCGCGGTGCCGATACCGGGAAACGAGAAATTGGTGGCCCGGGTAATCGACCAGCTTTTTAAACGAGGAGCCGAAGTGCTCTACGAAGCTGTTTCCGGCATACACGTTTCCGGACATCCGAGCCAGGAAGAACTCAAACTCATGATCAATTTGAGCAGGCCCAAGTACTTCATGCCGGTCCACGGCGAGTACCGCATGCTCATACAGCATGCGGGATTGGCGCGGGACCTCGGCATAAAGCCCGAGAATATTTTTGTGGCCGAGAATGGACAGGTTGTCGAGTTTACCCCAAAAAGCGGCCGGTTTACCGGCAGGGTGACTGCCGGCCGCGTTTTGGTGGATGGTCTGGGAGTAGGGGACGTTGGGAACATAGTGCTCAGGGACCGTAAACAACTCGCTCAGGACGGAATACTAATCGTAGTCCTGGCGCTGAACCAGGAATCGGGACAGGTGGTTGCGGGGCCCGATATTGTTTCCCGCGGTTTTGTGTACATGCGGGAAGCCGAACAGCTTTTGGAGGAAGCAAAAGAGCAGGTGAAAAACGCGCTTGACAAATGCGCCGACCGTGGGACGACTGAATGGGCAAGCATAAAGGCGCAGGTGCGCGATGTTCTCGGCCGCTTCCTTTATGAGCGGACGAGACGCAGGCCCATGATACTGCCTATTATTATGGAGGTGTAAACGGACGTGAACAACGAAGAAAGAAAGGGTGCCGCCAATTCCTTGAAACTTCAAGGTGGTTTGCTTCTCGCTACCGTGGTCCTGGGGCTGGTTGATTTCCTTTTCTGGCGTCTACCGCGAATAATCCCTTACCGCCGTAGCAAGCGTCCGGTAGGCAGGATGGTGTTTAAAGTCCGGGAATGACCTTGGGACCAAAGAAGAGGGAACCTCCAAAAGGTTCCCCTTTGTAAAGAGTATAAATGCCAAACCGCATTCCTTGCCGGCATATCCCTTTAACACGCCTCCGGGTTCGCCGGCGCTAAGACCGACTGCGATTCCCGCCAGGTTAAAGTCTTTTAGGCTCTCAGGCTATTCCGGTTTGATTTCCACCTGGTGTGCTCGGGCACCTTTCGTCTTGGGAATCACTATCTGGAGTACGCCGTCCTTGAACGAGGCTTTTGCTTTTTCCCGGTCCACCATGACCGGCAGCGGCACCGTGCGGGAAAAGCTCCCGTAGGCCCTTTCACTACGGTAATAGTCCTTTCCCTCCACCTCTTCCTCACGGCTCGTTTTTCCCTGAATCGTAATTTCCTGGTCAGAAACAAGGATCGAGGTGTTTTCTTTGGCCACTCCGGGGAGGTCCGCCCTGACGACAATTTTGTCATCCTGCTCGAAGACGTCGATTGCCGGAATCCAGTCACCTAGCTGACCTCTTTCAAGAAATTTAGGCAGCTTGCTGAAAGCCTTCTCCATCGCCTCCCGCATATCACGGAGTTCACGCCACGGATCCCAGGGAAACAGGTTAGGCATGCAGACCACCTCCATACGATAGTTCTTTTGTAAGGTATTGTACTATAATTCACAATATCAGTGCAAGAGAATTTTTCCATGAGTATATTAAAGCAGTCCGGATTCGGTAAGTCTTTGGTGCGCAAAAGCGCGTGCAGTACTTTGCTGTTGTTCGTCCAAAGGCTTCAGCCGCATGAGATCCGGTCCCAGTCGGGCAAGAAAGACACCGGGATTGTTAACTTCGACCACAAGGTACAGGTAGTCCTCCGCCTTAATTTCCAAGGCGTAATCGCCTTTGCGCATTACGAGAACGGGGATGTTTTTCCGATTTGCGGCAAAGTATTCAACGGCTTCTTTGATGGTAAACTTCTTCTTCTTCATCTGCGTCAGCCCCCTTTCTCAAGATTTTAAACGGAGGTTTTTTCCTTGTCACCAGGAAAAAAACAGTTTGATGACGAATCTGTTTTAAACCAGCAAATAAATACGAAAAAGCGGCTCTGATATAGGAGGTAAAGCGATTGCGGGTGGAATGGCGCCCTGAAACCGGGGAGACGGGCGAAAAGAAGGGAGCGCCCGCAAAGAAAAGCGATTTTGCTGCGGCCCTAAGTTCGGCCCTTGGGGAATCCGTTACTGCCGGGTTGGATACAGTGCTCAATAAAGCCGCAGCGCGCTTCGGAATCCGTCCTCAATTACTGAGGGCGGTGGCACAGGCCGAGTCGAATTTCAATCCAAGGGCGGTGTCCAAGGCGGGTGCCCAGGGGATTATGCAGTTAATGCCGGGAACGGCACGGGCTTTGGGCGTCCGTGACCCGTTCAACCCGGTGGAGAGTGTGTTCGCCGGGGCTGCTTACCTGCGTTCCCTCATGGATAGGTTCGGCGGCGACGAGACACTGGCGCTTGCGGCGTACAACGCCGGTCCCGGGGCTGTAAGGCGGTACGGGGGGATTCCTCCGTACGCCGAAACGCAGGCCTACGTAGACAAGGTATTGACTTTAAGCCGTGTTGAGACTTCTGGTCAGGGGACACCGACAAGAGCAGCGGAAACCGGGATTTCACGGGCCGACGGCCCTTTGGGGCGCCCCGCGGTTTACGACGAGGGTGAGGAGAAGCAGGTGCTTAGTGCATGGGCAGTCACGTTGCGGTACGCGTTGATGGAATTCTTGCTCCAGGTGACGGCGGGGGAAGGGGAGGACGCAAAGTAAGCTTGTATTAAACTTCACAAACCGATGAAAACGGAAAGGAATAAGAAAAGGAAGTCAGGCACCCGGTTCCATAACACCATTACAGAAAGCCTGCGAGGTTTGGCCGGTTTTATTGTAAAGCTACTGGAAGGGAGTTAAAATACTGCGTAAAACACGGCGGAGGACGGCGAATTGCTGACCGTTTCGCTTCCCCTCGAAGAACCTTCGGAAAATCTGATCTCACGTTTCAGTGCGCAACAGGGGTTCACCGTACTGGCAAGCGGCGGTGGGGAGCCGCTGGCGCACCCTTACGTGCCCCTTGCCCGCTGGTCCTTCATTGCCGTGGACCCGTTTTTGGTATTTTCGTTCTACCCGGGGGCAATCTCAATTCGGCCCTGTCCGGCCGGTGTTGACCTTTCATCCGACCCGCTGCAGACCTTGGAGAACCTACTCCTCAGGTATAAAATTGAAGAAGCTGCCCCGACCCCTTTTCCTGCGGGTGCCGTCGGTTTTCTCTCGTACGAACTAAGGACGCTGGTTGAAAAAGTGCCGGCCACCGGTACAGACGACCTGGGGTTGCCGCACCTTCGTTTTTGTTTTTATGATGCCGTCTTAAGCATCGACCATTACGAAAAAAGGATATGGTTGACCTCCACGGGCCTGCCGTTCGAGGGTGAGGCCAGGCTTGCGCGGCAGCAAGAGCGCATTGATACGCTCTTAGGGTTGCTGCGCCGGCAACCGGCTTCTGGTCGGGGCGTTGGAGCCGCGGCCGCAGCTGAAAGCCCGTTGTTTTCTTCCTTATCGCGCCCGCGCTACATAAAGGCTATCAAGCAGGTAAAAGAGTACATCGCCGCGGGTGACGTGTACCAGGTCAACATCGCCCAGCGGTTTAGTATTCAATCAGCGGTCGAGGGGTTCCCGCTGTTCGGTCGGCTGCAGCGAAGCAATCCTTCGCCGTTTGCCGCCTATCTTTCGGGAGAGGGCTTCACTGTCGTCAGTTCTTCACCGGAGCGGTTCCTCCATTACGACGCTTTAGCCGGTATAATTCATACGCGGCCGATCAAGGGCACACGACCCCGCGGGGCAAACCCCCATGATGACGAAAGATTAGCCCGTGAGCTTCTGGCAAGCGAAAAGGACCACGCCGAGCACGTCATGATCGTGGATCTCGAACGCAATGACCTCGGACGCATTGCGGCAACCGGCTCCGTCCATGTCCCGGAGTTCTGCGTGCTGGAGACGTTTCCCACGGTCTTCCACCTGACCTCGACCGTGGAAGCGGTTTTGCCACCGGGGACAGGACCGGCGGCGATTCTGCGCGCCACTTTCCCCGGCGGGTCCATAACAGGCGCCCCCAAGGTGCGTGCGATGGAAATAATCGACGAAATAGAACCGGTGGCACGCGGTATATATACCGGTGCGATCGGGTACTTAAGTTTCAACGGCAATATCGACTTGAACATCGTGATCAGGACCCTTGTCCTCTCAGGCGGGTACGTTCATTTCCATGTCGGCGGAGGTATAGTCGCGGACTCCGATCCGGAAGAGGAATACCAGGAAACGCTGGATAAGGGGTTGGCTTTTTCGCGGGTCCTGGGACTTAACATGCACGAGGTAATAGAACTTGAAAGTATACGTTAATGGTGCTTTCGTAGAGGAAGAACAGGCCCGGATTTCCGCATTTGACGCCGGATTTTTGGTGGGGCACGGTGCTTTTGAAACCATGCGTTCGTACAGCGGGAGGATTTTCCGCCTTGAAGCGCATTTGCGGCGTTTGAACCAAGCATGCGCGGCGTTAAAAATCCCCTTCACAGGCGAAGTGACAACGGTTTCAGGCCTTGTTGGCCGGCTGCTGCAGCTCAACAGTCTCGAGGAGGCGCGCGTGCGCCTGACCGTAACACCTGGAGCAGCGGTCTCTACCGCGGGGGCACTGCCGACCGTTGTGATCACGGCCGCGGCTGTAACAGGCATAGCGACGCCCGGTAACGGCTGGCGGGCATTGCTTCACGGGGGGGCGGTCAGTTCCCGGGATTACCTGCGCCGGTACAAAACCACCTCTTACCTGGAGAAAGTCCTGGCCCGCCGGGACGCAAGGGATAGGGGCTTCGATGAGGCGTTGTTTCTCAACGAGATGGGCCACGTTACGGAAGGATCTGCCACCAATATTTTTTGCGTCCGTAACGGTACGATTTACACGCCCCCGCCAAGCGAGGGACTGCTTCCGGGCATAACCCGCGACGTAATCGCCGAGATAGCTTACAGGGACGGCATCCCGTTTTGCGAACAAGCCCTGCGTTTCGAAGACCTGGTGTCCAGTGCCGAAGTATTCCTGACGAACTCCGTCATAGAAGTCGTACCGCTCGTAATGGTCGGAGAAGTCCCTGTGGGCGGCGGCGGTCCGGGACCGGTGACCGCACGACTTCAGGAGAGTTACCGCGACCTTGTCCGGCGTGAGGTGAATCCCGGTTAGTCCCGCCGCTTTTTGCGCGCCACCAGGAGGCAGCGGAATTCTCCGTGCTCAAGGCTTATCTGCTCAAAACCGGCGGCGGCTAATAAGCTCTGAAAGGCGATCATAAAACGTGCTGTTTATAGTCAGTGAAAGAAAACCGGCGTCTGCCGGGCCGTTCTAAGACACGGCTTGCCCCCATAAGGTTAGTCTGGGGGCGGATAATCTGTGGGTGTTTTACTCGCGCTGTTTGCCATGCTGTGCTGGGGGCTGGCCCCCCTGTTTGGGAAATTGGGTCTACTCTATATGCATTCGATAACCGCCTTGAGCATCAGGACCATTATTGCGGCCAGCCTCATTCTGAGCTGGCAAATAGTTTTCGGTGGCCCGCAGTATTTCCATGCCATTCCATTCAAGAGCCTGATTTTTATCGGGATAGAGGCTTTACTTGCCACCTTGATAGGTGATTTGGCGTACTTTATGGCCCTTAAACGGGGCAACATCAACCAGGTCACCCTCATCCTGTCTTCCTCGCCGTTGGTCACCATGTTGGCCGCTTACGCTTTTTTGGGCGAACGCGCGACTTCAATCCAGATAATCGGCGCCGTACTGATAGTCTGCGGGCTGGTGTTGGTGGGCATGCAGCCTTTCAGGGGTTAGTGGAAAGGTTAACCTTTCACCTTTTTCGGGGCAGGTACGTATAACGCTTAAAGGACTAAACCGACCGACAAAAGGTGGCCGCGATGGCTCAAAACATGCCGATCGTTGAAGCCCTCCGTAATTACATTAACAGTACCGTCGCGCGCTTTCACATGCCGGGCCATAAGGGCGGTGCCGGCACGTCGCCTACCATCAAGGACTTCTTGGGCGCGGACACTTTGTTGGCCGACGTCACGAACATTCCCGGTATGGACGACCTGCACCAGCCGACGGGCATCATCCGAAAAGCGCAGGAACTTGCCGCCCAAACATTTGGCGCCGAAGATAGCTATTTTCTAATAAACGGCTCTTCTTGCGGCTTAATGGCCTTGATAATGGCCACCTGCCGGCCGGGCGACAAAATACTCGTACCCCGGAACATCCACCGTTCCATCTTGAGCGGAATTATTTTGAGCGGCACGGTGCCGGTCTTTTTCAGGCCGTTCTACGACCGTGAGTTGCTGCTGCCGCTTGCGGTGGCTCCTGAAATAATACGTTTCACCCTGGCGGAACACCCGGATGCGCGCGCGGTTTTTGTGATCAGCCCTACTTATAACGGCATTACTTCAGACATTGCGAAGATAGCCGAAGAGGTGCACAGGTATGGGATACCGCTACTGGTCGATGAGGCTCACGGACCGCACCTTGGGCTGCACGAAGGGCTTCCGCCCCGGGCACTTGATTGCGGCGCGGATGCGGTGGTCCACGGCACGCACAAGATCCTTACTTCATTCACCCAGGCGTCAATGCTGCACGTCAAAGGCCGGAGGGTGGACCGTGCCCGTCTGGAGCAAAGCCTACGGGTGCTGCAGAGTACCAGCCCTTCCTATCTGTTGCTTGCCTCCCTTGACGCCGCCCGGGCCGATGTGGCCGCCCGGGGGAGGGAGATGGCGGCAACGGCGCTAAACATGGCCGAGGGCCTTCGCCGGGCTGTCGAGAACATACCTGGGGTGACCGCTTTTGGTGAACGGTGGGCCGTCGCCAGAGGGGCTGCAGGGCTGGACAGGACCAAGGTTACTATCTCCGTCAAGAATCTTGGAATTACCGGGGTAAAAGCTGAAGTTTGGCTGCGGGAGAACGCCTTCATTCAGGTGGAGATGTCCGACGTTTTCAACCTGCTGGTAATTATCACGGCGGGAAATACGCCTGATGACGTACGAAGGTTGGTATCCGGTTTGGAGGCCATTTCTTCCGCAGCAAATAAAGAGATGGTGGTCGAGCGTGATTTAACCAGGGTTTTGGAGACCGCGCTCGAGGCCCCGGAAGCCCCATTGGTTGTGACGCCACGCGAAGCGTTTTTCGGCCCTTCGTTATCCGTACCGCTCGAAAAAGCGGCCGGCATGGTCGCCGCCGAAACTGTTGCCTGTTACCCGCCCGGTATCCCTGTGCTTTGCCCCGGCGAGAAGATTACCCTGGAGATTATAGAATACCTGAACCTTGTTCGAAATCTGGGAATGCACTTTCAGGGGCCGCACGACCCAACGGTAGAATTCATCAGGGTGTTAAGAGCCCTTTAAGGAACCAAAAATAACCCGATCGTTGCAGCTTGGCGGCGAGAACCGGTTTCTTCATGGGGCCGCGCTCAACAACTCGGGGGCAAGGCTGGTAGTAGTCTATTCCCAGGTCCCGCCTGATAGTGTTCCGCTCAGTCTCGATAGTCAGCCACGTGTGGACGACGATTCCTTCCAAGCCCGTGACCAACACCCTTTCCGTACCTGGTGGCAAAGAAGGATTGTACCGGTATTCGGTCGAGAACTTTGAGCGCCTAATAATTTTGTGGTGCCACTTTACGGGAGGTGGCGGTTTCTGCCCGTAAAAGGCGATGTACAGGGTGTTCCCGATCATTTCAGACCAGATCAGAATAGGGCCGCTGTTGGTATTTTTGAAACGGAAATCACAGACACCGTACGCAACGGTTGCGTCTTGTCCCGGGGGCACGTAGGGGACGGTCATGGAGTGGGGATGCCTTTCAACCACCGGTAGGTTGGCAAGGATCACCACGTTGTAAAGCAGTGACGCGATCTTACATACTCCTCCGCCCTCCGACGTAATAAGTCGACTGCCCGCGTACATGGGACCGTCTTTAAAACCCCTTGCCTTCGTGTAAGGGCCGATCCGGTTATTTTGAGAAAAAATCTCACCCGGGGGGACTACCGTCCCTGCCAACAAGTCCGCAGCAAGACGTATGTTGCACTGTTCGGCCAGGATGGGATCAAGAAGGGTTGCGCAGTAAGCGGCAATAAGAACGGGAGTGTCGTGGCGCAGTTTTAGCGTTTCCAGTTTATCTCCGGCCGTCCAGGGGAGGGGTTCGCTAACAGCGCCACCGGGCTCGTTTTCGGGTTGTGCCGGAGCCGCGTCCGGCGGTGGCCCGGGGGTGGGCTCTATAATATGCATCTCGGCCATCGGCCGCTTTTGTTCTCCCGTGAAGGGTAAAAGCTGTGGAAAAAAGGTTTTCCAGGGGTTGCTTGCGGCCAAGGCGCCCAAACCGAACAACAGCAAAAAGACCGCTGAAATCAGGAAAAACCTTCTCTTTCGCAAGGTGAAACGCTCCCCTGGATTTGGACGTCTGGGTGAATTGAGAGCCGACGGTCTTAAAGTTCCTTACCGCAGGCCAAACTATGCACGTTGGTCCGGCATTTCGGACTTTAAAAGTTCTGGCAGACGCGCCGGTTTCTTTCCGGAAACGGACTCACCGCGCAACTGCTCAGGGTAACGAATGGAAGAAGGATTTGGGAGTACTGTGTCGAAATATCTTTTTTGGAGGTAATAGGATTATCTAATGCGGGTACGGGGGGGACGATTTGGTGAATAGAGCCGGAAGAATAGTTTTGGTTGCCGTTATTGTTGTGTTTTCTGTTTTGAGTCTCTTTAAGCCGGTGTCGGCGGCGGCTTACGACGTATCCGGAGAAACGGTGATTGAAGAACAGGTATCTTCAGGGGTATTGCTGAGGCAAATTGTCCAAAAAACCGCTGAAGGCCCATTAAAAATAATTGTCCTCGCCGTAGACCTTCGCGACCCTTACGTACGGCTCAAAACCCTGGTAGGGGGCAGCGACGGGAGCTTCTCGGAAACTCTTACCGTACGTGAAATGGCGGAGCGTTCGGGAGCCGTCGCGGCGCTGAACGCCGATTTCTTTCACCTCACGGAAGGCAAGCATCCTCTCGGGATGACCGTGGCCGAACAAAAAATTCTCAGCAGCCCGATGCAGCGGGGCGATTATTACTCGTTTGCCCTGGGGCGCGGCGGGGTGCCGGTCATTGACTTGTTTAATTTCACCGGTGAGGTGGTGGCGCCGAACGGCGTCTCCTACTTTTCACTTTCGGGCATCAACAAACCTGCGTACAGCGCGGTGGTTGACGGAAAATCGGTAAACTCTGACGTCTACTCACTCCACATGTACACGCCGGTTTGGGGACCTGAGAGCCGCGGCGTAAACGATGCAACAGGGGACATTGTGGAATTGGTGGTGGCGGGTGGTAAGGTGCAGGAGGTTCGTTACGCCAAACCGCCCGTGACCATCCCGTGCGACGGCTATGTTCTGCGCGGGCACGGGACAGCGGCGGCGTTCCTGCAGGATAACTTCAGTGTTGGGGACGCGGTGACGGTTCGTTACCGGGTTGAACCTCTTAACAACGAGATTCAATCGGCGGTCGGAGGACAGGCATTGCTCGTCGAGAACGGCCGGCGGGTTCAGACCTTCAGTCAAAACATACGCGGCAAGAACGCGCGTTCGGCGATAGGTACCTCGCGTGACGGGGGAACCCTTTATCTCGTCGCCGTAGAGCAAAGCGGGAACAGCCGCGGTGTGACCCAGGAGGAACTGGCGGATTTCCTGGTCACGCGCCTCGGCGTCTGGCGCGCGTTGAATCTGGACGGTGGCGGCTCAACGAGTCTGGTTGTACGTCCGCTTGGCGATTTTAAGCCGGTGCTGATGAACGTGCCGGCGAAAGGCTCGGAGCGAAAGGTACCGGACGCGCTCGGGGTCTTGAGTGTGGCGCCCCCGGGCACTCCGTCGGGCCTGGTGGTAAGGGGTCCACTGGAGGTTATTACCGGCTTGCCTTACCGGTACAGGGCCGGCGTTTATGACAACCATTTCAATCCGTGCGCCGTTGACGCGGCGGAGGTTTTGTGGAAGGTGGAGGAAGGGGCGGGGACCTTCAATGGCGATACGCTGACCGCTGCCGCGGGAGGTTCCATCGTGGTAGGCGCCGGGGCGAAAGGGGTTACGGGAAGGCTCGTTGTGCGGGCGTTGGGACCGGAGGATATGGATGCCCTTGAGGCGGCGCCCGGTCATATAACCCTCGTGCCCGGCGGACAGGTGAAACTGGACGTCCGGTTGCGCGGTAAAGACGGTCGCGTGTGGCCGCTTCCTGCGCAATTCATAAGCTGGGAAGGGCACGAGAACGTCGGGGAGATACGGGCAGGAGTGTTTTACGCAGCGCAGGAGCTGGCAGCGGGAATGGTGACGGCCGCCTTCCAGGGTCTCAAGGCTTCCATTCGTGTAGAGGTTGCGCCTCCCGGCCGGCGCTTCCTGTGGCTGGAACCCGAAGGGATTAGCATGCAGGAGGGGAAATTTGACGTAAAGATAGCGCCCGGAGTGCTGTCACACAGTACCCCGGTGACCGTTGAGACATATTTAACGCCTTCCGACCTGCCGGCGGGATATATATTCCTGGAGGGCATGGCTATAAGACCGGTGAATTCACAGGCCTCAGGGGCGTATTGCCTCGTAAGATGGAGTATGGAAGGACAAGACAGCAGCCGCGTCGTCTTCTTCCTGCGGGACGCGGACGGCAGGTGGATCGCCCAGCCGACAACCGGTAGCGGCGCTGACCCGGTGGTAGCAAGGGTTTACGGGCTGGGCGAGTTTGCGGCGGCCGTACGCGAAGGGAAAATTCAAGAGCCGGGTGATATCGCCGGCCACTGGTCCCGGCAGGCCGTTAACATGTTAATGACCCGCGACGTCGTACACGGGTTCCCGGACGGCACTTTCCGTCCGGATGCCGCCGTAACGCGCGCGCAGTTCGCGGCGATACTGGCCAATGCTTTAGGGTGGGGTGAGGCGGAAGGTATTGTCCTTCCTTTTCGCGACCGTATACCCGAGTGGGCGGCGCCGGGAATCAGGGCCGCGGTGGCGCGCGGCGTGATTGCAGGTTATCCGGACGGGCGGTTCCTTCCGGACAGAATGATAACAAGGGCGGAGATGGCGGCGCTCATGGACCGGGCCTTGAAACTTGAGGAAGGCGAATGCCCTGTCTTCAACGACAGCAAGGCCATTCCCCGGTGGGCGGAACCGGCGGTAAGGCGGGCCGGCGCCGCCGGTCTGATGAAGGGTGCCGACGGCTTCTTCAGACCGCTTGCCACGGCCACACGCGGCGAAACAGCGGCCTTAATCTTGAAATCCCTTGGGTACTACACCCGCTGGTAGACAGGTTCTTTTTGCGGTCGGCGCCGCGCCAGGTTAAACGCCTGATGTAGCCGGGGAAGCGGCATCCTGACGGCGATCGCTTGGTGGAAAACATATCGGGGTCGGCCAAGGAAACGGCGGCCTGCGCCGTCGTGAGACCGTATAGAAGATTATTAAACAAAGCTGATACGTGGGTTTTGGTTTCCCTCGGTCTCACGGTAACAATGTTTAAGTTGGGTCCTATGCCGTACAGAATTCCCCACAGCATCAATCCCAGACCGGCGCCCTTCAGCAAATAATGGTCCTTCCCCGTTTTCTTAAAAAGATATACGAGGGGGACGCCCATCAGCGCGCCGACGGTCATGTCAATAAGCTGGCCGACCGCAAAATTCCCAGCTTCATGCGTCTTCGCCGGGTCGGTGATCATCGACGCCGCGAAATGGCCGTATAACATTTCGGTTTTGCCCGCCCGGTAAATGATGTAATTCGAGGCGTCCTTGGCGACGTTTCCTATAAGACCGCTAAGCATGCCCAGAATAATAGTATCCCGCATCAAAACCGCCCCTAAATAGATTTTTCCTCATTAGTGTGTCCAGATTGCTTGATAAATCATAAACGGCGGTTAGCTCCGCGCATAATCTCCCCAGCGGAAGACAAGGTAAGATGCGATGATCCCGAATAAAGCGTTTTCGAATAGAATGGCAAAATTAGACCCGATGTCCTGGGGAATGATTCTCGCAATGCCCATATCGAAAATAAAACCGAATATGAGAATGTACATAAAAGAAATAGAAGAGAGGATCCCTTTGAGCCACCAGTACTCCCTTCCCGTAAAATGGAGCACGTAAACTATAAGAACGCCGAGAAATGCCGACGCAAACTCCCATAGCAGCCCTCCGAGAAGTAGTCCTCCCAGGGTGATCGTTGTTTGATGGTCGCGGACAAAAACACCGGCGGACAACTGAAATGAGTAATATGCGCTAATCCCAAGTGAAACAAAAAAGAAGTTGAGTATCAACTGGGGAATGGAGGCGGCCAAGCCGGCTAAAGTTCCCAACGCTATCTTATCGCGAATTCGCACAGGGTATAATGCCTCCTATAAGCGCTTGATTTACCGCGAGAAATTATCCGGTGCTTATCTGTAAACGAGTGCACCCGGCTGCTTCTTAAATATCATGCCTCTAATATTGCCCGTGTATTAAGGAACCCCTTAAAAAGGCATAACGGAAGGGATCGCGCGCGATAGTCCGGCGGTAGGTGAACCGAGCAGGTGTCGGGGCGTTTCGGCTGCGCAAGCTATCTGGTTTTGGTATCCCGGGTTGACCAACCCAGGAGGTCCAGGACGATTCAGTAACCTGTAGTCAATTTAACCGTCTTTGGGTCAACAGGTCAGACTTTGGTTGCCCCAAAAGTTGCAAGCATACCATAAAGGGCTTCCCCATCGTATTGTCGATCAATGCGCTTTTTATCATAGCCGTATTTTTCCCGTAAGGGATAAAACGTAAACAGTTATAACACCGAGCATGGCGGCTATGGTGCTGTCGGCTATGTAGCCAACCGGCATCCCTTTGGGATCAGGCTGTCGCGGAGTCTGAAATGTGAGATAAGATTGGAGCATAAATTTCACGTCGATTCCGTATTCAGGCTCTATGACTCGTGTTGGGTGGCAGTTTTACTCTTACGAAGAAACTAACCGTAGAAACAACTTTGCACTACCAGGCCTTCCCCTGTGCGGATAGTGTACGGGTAAGGGCGGCTGTCCACCTTGGCCGTCCGGTTTTTAAAGACTTGAAGCACCCGTGAAACGCGTTCGTTTTGACTCATTTCTCCCCAGTCGGGGCTGTAAAGCCTGAGCACCAGATCGTAGTTGTTGCGCAGCCCGCTATGGAAAACATCGTCAAGAGTACCGAGCAGAAAAGTATCGAAGATAACGACGTCGGGCCGGTGTAGGAGGCGGTTTTTACGTTCTACAAAAGCCAGAAAACGTTCCGGCGTATTGTGGCTCGCAAGCGTGGTAAGTGAATCGGTGATCAGGCGGCAGGGCCGGGGCATCGTTTTTAAATGACGGATTAATTGGTAAAGAAAACCTTCCGTATC
>QZIW01000050.1 GCA_003604985.1 Ammonifex sp. | reverse complement strand
TGGGCGCCGGGCGGACGCGTAAGGATGAGGAAGTCGACCCGGCGGTGGGGGTGCTGCTTGCGGCAAAGGTCGGTACCAGGGTGGAGGCCGGCGAGCCGCTTGCGTATGTTCTGGCCAGGGATAAAGGGTTGGAAGAAGCGATGAGGCTTGTGGCCAATGCATATACGATCGCGTCCGTGGCCCCTTCACCACGGCCGATGGTGCATGCGGTTATTTACGAGGGCAGATAATGAGAGACAAGTGGCAAGTTTTACGAGTTGTTACAGGGATACTTTTTCTTATATCGGCCGTGTTGTTCACGATTTTCGGGCCACCCTGGCGCAATAAGACGATTCTGGTGCTCCTCCTCGGCTTTCTGGGGCTCTTTTACGTCGTTTCCTCCTTGGCCCTGAAGCGTATTTTCCGAAAGATGGGTGAGGAGTAACCTTAAACTATAAATCTGCTCTCTTGTAAGGCCGCTCTTTCCTGCGGTTTATTCTACGTTTTGCTTCCACCCGGGCTAAAACCACTGCTTCCTACCGTGGCTTGAGCACATGAGCTGTTAGCCTTATGATCTACTCTAATTTTTGCTGAGAGAATGTACGTGATCACTTCGGTAAACGCCGGTTATTTGAGCGTAAAAGTCGGTATTGTAGGACGGTAATTCGTGATTATGCGCTTAAAATGTTGGCTTGCAGGCACTTTTATGTAGGATATAGTTGATAGACGTTGTGGTAAAGCCGGCGGTGACGGAATAGCGGTGAAAAATGGACGCATGGAGTTCTCTGATGGCATTTCCGCGCAGAATTCGCAACAACGGTTCCGTAATAACAAGTCAGCCAACCAAGCAGGTGGTAAGTTTGTTGGAACTGTTAAAAGACGTCACCCGTTTCGGTTGCCTTAAGGATTGGCCCGGGGGTTCCAGGAGCACCGAGGATTTCATTTTTCTCTTGCGCGGGGTGCACCATCTGAGAAATGGAGCCCTTTGGGCGGGGATCCATGATTTGCAGTGCATAAGCAGGTGGCATGAAACGGCCACCCGGTTGCTGGCGACGTACGTAGCTGGAGCGGTACTTTTAAACACGGCGGCCGAGATTTATCATAATGCCTTCGATCGGGACAAGCGCCTCCTTTTAATTCTTGGGGCGGTTCTCGGCCCTTTGGCTTTATCTTTACAGGACTACTTTTTTACGGCGCCCCGCTTCATTACGCGGGTGGAGTTAAACGACAAGGTAACCCTTACGGACATGGCCAGGCTCAAAGATGGAATGCGAGTGAGGCTGTCCAGGGAAACGGGAACCAGCGATGCTGAAAACCGCATCGCGGTACTTGCCCCGTGGCGGAAGCGCCTTGGCTATGTTAACGCGTCCCTCGCAGCGGCCCTAACTGCCCGGTGCGCCACCGGTGAGGTTTTTGCAGCGCGCATTCCCACGGTTTTGGGTACGGCTTACGATCTCAACAAAAGGCTGCATGTAGAAATCTACAGGGACGCCTTCCAAGGCGGCACGTGTTTCAGGTCCGGGACCGGCTTGGGGTTTCCCAAATTGATAGATGGGCTTAAGAAAACCCAAACGTAAGCGTACTGTTTTTTTTAACCTTATACATTGTTGGAGGCAGTTTTGTTATTACGCGGCAACGGATTCAACGGCCGAAAATGCGACGCTGTCTTAGAGTCGCGATTCGAAGTAGGAGATTTCCTTAGGCAACTCGCTGAAGTGCGCTCAGGAGAAGCTGTCCTTGATGTGGGTTGCGGTACGGGCGAAATGACGGTTAAGTTGGCGTATCTCGCTTACCCCGGGAGGGCACTCGGTATAGACACCGCCCGAGGGATGCTTGAGACAGCCGTCATCAGGGCGGAAGCCAACGGGCTCAACAATATCGCGTTTCGTCTGTGGGACATGCAGGAATTCGGCTTTAACGGCGAATTCGACCTCATTTTCTCCAACTCCGCGCTGCAATGGGTGCACAACCAGAAAACCCTACTTGAAGGGCTTATTCGCGCCTTGCGGCGCGGTGGCAGACTGGCGCTGCAATTGATGGCCAAGGACTTTTCACCGCCTTTTCTCGCGGCGCTGGACAAAGTGGTGGAGGAGATGATCCCGCATTGCGCTTACAGGGGTGGGAGATACCCGTGGTTCATGGGAGAAGAGGACAGCTACGCCAGGATGGTTACAGACGCCGGTTTTACGCAAGCAGATATCTTCCGCCGGGAATGGCCGATCCGGTTTGCGTCGGTCAACGCCGCCGTGGAGTTCTTCAGGGTGGCCGACTTGCTGCCTTACCTCGTCCTTCTGCCCGAAACTGAGCATACGGTATTCTGCATGCGTTTGGCGGAGGAGCTGGAGGTTCAATACGGGGAGGGCGAGTTCGATTTGCCCTTTGACCGGCTTTTCGTCATGGCGCGCAAATCCGCATTTTAATCGGAGTTAATTTAAATTAAAGGGCCAGGCAGAGCAGGCTTAGAAGGAGGTATCGTTCCGTTTGGGGGAACGGAGGATGCGGCCTGGTAATGTTGAGAAGCCTAACAGCGGTCTCAAACAGTCCGGAACATAAGCTGGTGCACAAAGACCTTTACGCCATTCTAAAGGATATGTTACAAAAGACAGGCCGTTGGAACCCGCTCCCGGCGGAAAGCATTAATAAAAAATTATTGCGAGCAGATCTACCGAAAAATAAAAGTGGGGGCAGCGAATTTAACACCTACTAAACAGTTTCGCTGTCCCCATAATAAATAGCCATTTACAATTTGGTACACTCCCTCTAAGCGGTTCTCACGGGGAACGACCTGCTGAAGTCCTCGAGCAACGTCCTCACGAACAACACCGTTTCTAATATCGTAATTGGAATCTACCTTGAGTATGGGTTTCGAACAATAATGCCCTAACGGTGAATACCGCTTGCTACAACTCTTCCCAGGGAATATGTCTTTCGGGATCGCGCTATCGGATTCCGGCTTCAACACGCTTACGGGAAACGCCGACCCGACCACCGTTCTCGGCGGCGGCAGCATCGTGGTTCACAAAGGGTAGACCCGGGAGGCCGATGTTGACGAGCAGGTTCAAACAAGAATGACTTTCTTAGCTCAAAAAAAATCTTATTTGCCACGGATAAAAACCCCGTTACGGGGTTTTCGATATGTAAAGAGGTTTGTTTCGTCAACTTAGACAGCGTTCAGCATGGTTTTCGGCATACGAACAACCGTATGGCGGCATCCCGTGGGAGCCGAGTCAGTTTCTTCTTTGATGCTCATCAACCGCATAACGCTGCCGCCAACAAGGGAACACTTGAGTTAAAAGGACATTTGGGAGGGGTGTTGATGCGTCGGCTAATCATGGCGCTTTTCTGGTTTGCACTCTGTTGCCTCGGGCCGGTCTCCTTGGCGCGGGCCGAGACGATAACCCCGGAGTTCAGCACCACCGCTAAAGGCGCGGTCTTAATCGAAGCACACAACGGGAAGATTTTGTGGGAAAAGGAACCGCACGCGCGCCAGCCGATAGCCAGCATGGTGAAGCTCATGGTAATGCTGCTGTCATCGGAGGCCGTCGAGCAGGGAAAGGTCGAACTAACCGACAGCGTGACTGCTAGTGAAAATGCAGCCGGAATGGGCGGTTCCCAAATATTTCTCGCGCCCCACGAAGTATTTACCTTAAAAGACTTGTTGATCGCGGTTGCGACCGCTTCGGCCAACGATGCGAGTGTCGCGCTGGCCGAACACCTCTCGGGCGGTGTCGAGGTATTTGTGGAGGAAATGAACCAGAGGGCGCGGGAACTTGGGCTGAAAGACACGCATTACGTAAACGCTACGGGGCTGCCGGCCCCGGGCCAGTATTCAAGTGCTTACGACCAGGCCGTGCTTCTCCGGGAGGCGCTGAAGCATCCCCTTTTCCGGGAGATAACGTTAATCAAGGAGTACGATCTTAGGGACGGCAAATTTAAGTGCTGGAATACAAATAAGCTTCTCTGGTGGTATAAAGGAACCGATGCCGGTAAAACCGGCTTTACGGATGAAGCCGGTTTCTGCCTTGGTTCCAGCGTAAAGCGCGAAGGATTACGTCTAATCGCGGTGGTGCTGGGCTGCCCCGAAACAAAGTGCCACTTCCGGGAATCAATCAGGCTTTACAACTGGGGATTTGCACGGTTTCAGGCGGTTCCCCTGGCCCGGGAAGGGACGCGGGTAGCCACCCTCCCGGTCGAACGGGGTTTGCAGGAACGTGTGGACGTTTTGACCGGTCAAGATATCTGCCTTGTAGTACCGCGGGGTAAAGACAAAGGCATGAAACGCCGGCTGGAGCTTCCCTCAAGGTTGGAGGCACCCCTGGTCAAGGGCCAGCCGGTAGGCAGTTGGATAGTGTCCCAGGAAGGGCAGGACCTTTTTTACGGCAAGCTGGTAGCGGCCCGGGATATCGCACGGGCTAACTTCCTGGAAATGGTGCTTAAAACCGTACGGCACGTTTATGAAATGTAAGCAACCACTGGCCCCAAGTGAGGGGCCTTTTTTATTTTCCCAGTAATTAGCAGGAAAGCCGCAGGGGCTCACCGAAATCTATGTGAATGCTTAAAAGGTCATTCTAGGAGGAGAGCGACTTGCTGGACCTTGAAACTGTGGGAGAGGTCCTGGTGGCCAAGCTTCGTGGGGAGCTCGACCTGAAGACTGCCGGCGAATTGCGCCAGGGTCTCGATAGAGCGCTCGACGGATTTACGGTGCGCCACCTGGTTTTGGATTTGGAAAACGTCAGCTTTATGGACAGTACGGGTCTCGGGGTAGTGCTCGGGCGCTACAAAAGATTAGCCGGGGCGGGCGGGAAGCTGGTAGTTTTGGGGCTCCAACCTCCGGTGCGGCGTGTACTGGACCTTTCAGGAGTACTCCGCATAGTACCGGAGTTCAATACGTTAAAACAGGCTGTAGAAGCCCTTCGAAGGGGTGAAGCCAGTGCTTAACCGTTTTCGCTTGGAGTTCCCGAGCCGCGCGGAAAACGTCTCCCTAGCACGGGTAACGGTTGCAGCTTTAGCCTCCCAGCTCGACCCCACCATTGAAGAACTTGACGACATTAAAGGCGCGGTCTCCGAAGCTGTGACCAACGGTATTATTCACGGTTTTGGCGCCTCGCCGGAAGGTACGATAGTGGTGGAAGCGGTACTTTACGGGGATGCGATTGAGATTTATGTCGAAGACGGCGGCAAGGGTATAAAAGACGTCCCCAAAGCCATGGAGCCGGAGTTTTCCAGTGACCCGGAGCGGTTGGGGTTGGGATTCAGCTTTATGCAGTCCTTCATGGACAGTGTCCAGGTTGATTCCGCCCCCGGCCGGGGTACGCGGGTGATAATGCGAAAGCAGTTCGCTCCCCGCCATTAAAATATTCGAGAACCCCAGTCAGTTTTCACCTCCGGCCTTTAACCTCCATTTATGGTTCTCCCAACGCAGGGCGGGATTAGTCAATGGCGAAGGAATCTCGCGAGCTCCTGGACGAGGGGGAGACTCGCGGTCTGATAGAAAAGGCGCAACATGGCGATACGGCTGCCCGCGAACGCCTTGTACAGGCGAACTTCAGGCTGGTGGCCAGCGTTGTGCCTCGTTTTTTAGGCCGGGGCTCCGAATATGAAGACCTTTTTCAAGTCGGCTGTATCGGGCTTTTGAAAGCCATAATCAAGTTTGATTTTAACTACGGGGTCAAGTTTTCAACGTACGCGGTGGCCATGATCATCGGGGAAATCAGGCGGTTTCTTAGGGATGACAATCCGGTGCGTGTTTCCCGGACCTTGAAGGAAACCGTAGCGCGCATAAATGGGGTTCGCGAGTCTTTGACCATAGGCCTGGGGCGGGAGCCTACGATAGGGGAAATTGCTCAGGCCATCGGGCTCGAACCGGAAGAGATAGTGGCGGCACTCGACGCGGTACAGGCTCCGGCTTCGCTGCAGGATGTAGTGTGCGGTGAGGGCGTGGATGTAATTTCCCGGGAGGAGAGGGTTGCGCTAACCGAGGAAGGTGAAAACTCCTGGCTTCGGAGCATCGCCGTTAAAGACTTGTTGGCCCGACTGCCGGAGCGGGACCGCCAGGTCCTGATCTGGCGTTTTTTTGAGGAATTGACACAGGCGGAGATAGCCGCAGAACTCGGAATTTCTCAGGCCCAGGTCTCCCGGATTGAACGCCAGGCGCTGGAACGACTTAAAGATACCGCCGGGGTGGAGGATTTAGCGTGAAACCAATTTTTTTGCATAACGGCTTTGCTGGAGCGCCATAATACAGCTTGATAAGCCGGAAAGGAGGGATGGGCTTGCACGTTAAAGTAGCTGAGTTGGTGGGAGAATCACCGAACAGTTGGCGCGACGCGGTCCAGGCTGCTGTTGGTGAGGCCACCCAAACTCTCGGAAACATTACCGGGGTCGAAGTAATTAATTTTACCGCCAACGTTGAAAACGGGGCAATTAAGGAGTTTAAAGCCAACGTTAAGGTGGCGTACCTGGGCTGAGAAGGATTATGAAGACACCGCAGACGGTGTCTTCTCCGTTTAGACGGGGTTTTTACGGGGTTTATCAGGACTGCAGTAGAGGCGAAAGTCGGAAGTTGTATATCAGGAGTGAACCCGGAGAACAATTCTTCTGAAAGGGTATTTGACTTCCGGCTCTCGCTTTTTCGCTTTCCCGGGGACCACTTTTATGATGGCAGGTGTTTGCGCATGGGGCGAAACTTAAAGCGCACCTTTGATCCCAACAAGCCGCTGGAAATGCAAAAGCAAGAGTATAAACAAATGGTCAAGAAGGTCAGTCCGAAGCCCCCGGTCATACGGAATTCAATATGGGCTTTTGCGGTAGGGGGGCTTATCTGCGTCGTGGGACAGGCTTTTTTCAACTTTTTTGAGGGCCTCGGCCTGAATACGCTTGATGCGGGGGCGGCCACCTCGATAGTGCTTGTTTTTATCGCTGCGTTTTTAACAGGTCTCGGCCTGTATGACGAGATCGCTCGTTTCGCTGGTGCGGGCACCATTGTACCGATTACGGGGTTCGCCAACTCAATGGTGGCTCCCGCGCTCGAAGCGCGTACCGAAGGGATGGTTATGGGCGTAGGGGCGCGCCTGTTTTCCGTGGCGGGGCCCATCCTGGTTTTCGGAATTACTGCCGCATGGCTCGCCGGGATGCTCTACTACCTCTTCGGTCCGAATGCGCCTGCAGGTTCCTGAGCCCTAACGGCTGAATTGAGGTGATGCTAATGACCGCAGCAAAAAAGGTTGGCGCACAAACAGTAGCTTTTGCTGTGCCGCCGGTGGTTTCGGCCACGGCGACAGTTGTCGGAGCCAAAGAGGGACAGGGGCCGCTCGGGAATACCTTCGACAAAGTGATTGACGACCCTTATTGCGGTGAAGAGAGTTGGGAGAAGGCCGAAAGGAGGTTGCTCCAGGAAGCGTTTGAAATGACCCTCAATAAGGCCAACCTCAAACCTCGGGACGTGGACTATCTCCTTGCCGGCGATCTTTTGAACCAGATAATCTCCGCAAACTTCGTGGCGCGTGCGCTCGCCATTCCGTTTATCGGGCTCTACGGCGCCTGTTCGACGATTTACGAGGGCCTCGCCGTAGGAGCGATGCTAATCGACGGCGGTTTCGCTGCAAACATACTTGTCGGGTCGTCGAGTCACTATTCAACAGCGGAGAAGCAGTTCCGGTTTCCCACTGAACAGGGAGTCCAAAGGACTCCCACAGCACAGTGGACGGTTACCGGTGCGGGAGCGTTGCTGTTAACCGCAACGGGCACCGGGCCGCGTGTGACCCACGCTACGATCGGGCGGGTCGTGGATTTGGGGAGCGGCGACCCGTACAACATGGGGGCGGCCATGGCCCCGGCCGCTGCGGACACGATGGTTCATCACCTCACAGATACCCAGCGACGGGTGGAAGACTACGACCTTTTGCTCACGGGCGACCTGGGAATCTACGGAAAAGAACTCCTTGAGGAACTTATGCGGTCTTACGGCCATGATCTTTCTGAGAGGCATAACGACTGCGGTATTTTAATTTTTGATCGGGAAAACCAGGATGTGCATGCAGGTGGAAGCGGCTGCGGTTGCCCCGCAACGGTTACCTGCGGCTTTATAATGCAGAAGTTGCGGGAGCGAAAACTCAACCGGGTGCTGGGAGTGGGAACGGGCGCGCTCATGAGTCCGCTGACGACGGGACAGGGGGAGACCATCCCGACGGTGGGGCATGCGGTTGTTCTCGAGGCGTAGTAGAAGTTAGAAGTCAGAAGACAGAATACAGAAGCCAGAAGTCGGAAGTAAATAAAGAATACAGAAGTCAGAATTCAGAAGTAGAAGAGAGAATACGAAGGCGGTCCGGTATCCAAAATTCTATATTCTGTATTCTACATTCTATTATTAACGTTGAACCTCGAACCTTGAACGTTGAACGTAATATAGGGGGGCAAGACCTTGATTTTTTTAAAGGCGTTTCTGGTTGGCGGGCTCATCTGTGTTGCGGTACAGCTTTTGATGGACCTTACCAATTTTAAGGTCACCCCCGGACACGTCCTGGTGGGTTTGGTGACGGCCGGGGTAGCGCTCAGCGCCGTCGGCATCTACGAACCCCTTGTCAAGTTTGCCGGGGCGGGGGCCACCGTTCCGCTTAGCGGGCTCGGGCATATCCTTGCCCAGGGGGCGATTAAAGGGGTGGACCGCGGTGGGTTGCTCGGTGCTTTTAACGGCGGGGTAGCCGCGGCAGCGGCGGGGATAACCGCAGCCGTGGTCTTCGGTTATTTTGCCGCTCTGTTGTTCAAGCCGAAAGGGTAGTACGCCGGACTGTCAGGTGAGGTGCCATACAGGGTAAATGAGTTCGAAAAATGAAACCAAAACACCTCTGTCCAAAAGTTTGGAAGTCAATTTGGCAGAGCTTGGCAAGAGGCTTGATTTTGCCAGAAACTTTGACCTCGTCAAACGGGAAATGGTGGTTGGCGGCAAACCCGCCGCACTGCTGTTTGTCAACGGCCTGATAAGCAGCGAACAGCTAAGCCTTGTTTTACAGGAGTTCCCCGAAATAGGGTCCGGGGAACTAAAAATAGACACCTTCCAGAAGATTTTCTACCGGTACATTGCCTCCGGTCAAGTCACGCAGGTCGGTACCGTAGAAGAGGTAATCAACTCTTTCCTCAGCGGGCCGGTCGCACTGTTGATCGAAAAAGAACCGCAGGCCATCATCATTGACGTACGTCAGTACCCTGGAAGGGCTCCTGATGAACCCGACCTTGAGAAAGTGACGCGCGGGTCCCGTGATGGTTTTGCGGAGACCCTTATTCTAAATACGGCCCTTCTCCGGCGGCGAATACGGGACCCGCGTCTGCGGCTTGAACATCTGAGCGTTGGTGCCCGGTCAAGGACCGACGTCGCCATTGCATATATTGAAGACATTGCCAAACCCGATATCGTAGACAGTGTGCGGGAGAAAATAAATAGGATAAACATCGACGGCCTTCCCATGGCGGAGAAATCAGTCGAGGAGCTTATCACCCCGGGGACCTACTGGAACCCTTTCCCGCGGGTTCGCTACACCGAAAGGCCGGACGTCGCCGCGGCGCACCTCCTTGACGGGCACGTGATAATTATGGTGGATACGTCGCCGAGCGCCATGATCCTTCCTGTAACCATGTTTCACCACCTCCAGCACGCCGAGGAATTCAGGCAAAACCCGAGCGTTGGCGTGTATATCAGGTGGGTGCGCTACATCGGCGTGGTGATTTCCCTTATTTTGACTCCGCTCTGGCTCTTAGTGGCACTCGAACCGCAACTGTTACCGGCTTCCCTAAAATTTATCGGGCCCAAAAATGCGGGAGCGGTTCCTCTTTTTCTGCAATTTTTCATGGCGGAGGTCGCCGTAGACATGATCCGGGTGGCCACCATACACACACCCTCGCCGATTGCAACCTCCACGGGCATTATCGGCGCAATCTTGCTGGGTCAACTCGCGGCCCAGGTGGGTCTTTTTGTACCGGAAGTCGTCCTTTATGTAGCTGCGGCGGCAATCGGTACCTTTTTAACGCCTTCCTTTGAGCTGGCACAGGCCAACCGCCTTGCGCGCCTGTTCATTCTCTTACTAACGGGGTTTTTCAGGCTGCCCGGTTTCATACTGGGGGTTGTGGCTACCTTCGTCTTGCTGGTCACGACCCGTTCCTTCGGGGTACCCTACCTATGGCCGCTTCTCCCGTTCAATTTCAGGGCGTTGGGACATGTTCTCGTACGCCCGCCGGTGGCGGTCCAGCACAGCAGGCCTGCGATCCTCCAACCGCTTGACCCCGACCGTCAGCCCGGTATGGCGCCTGCCAAAAAACCTGTTTTCCCTAAGCGCAGGACGTGAATTTCTTACCGCTGAAGGCGTGATCAGCCGCAGCCCTCAGTTAATTCCTGCCCTGCTCTTACCGAGGCACCCCTGCGTTTCTCAACCCTTTGCCACTGGTAAATGGTGCCGGTCGCCAGCAAAATGGCCACTGAAGATCCTACCGCGAAGGCGACCGGTATGCTGAAAGAATCGGCCAATACCCCGGAAAGGAAGTTACCGAACGGTGAAGTGCCCATGAAAAACAGGACAAAAAGGCTCATCACCCGCCCCCTGAATTCATCGGAGGCGGCGAGTTGGACGGTCGTGTTGACGGTGCCGCCGAAAGCCACCATACCCCATCCGGCAATAAACAGGAGCCACAGCGCCCGGTGATATCCAGGCCAGCATCCCAATAAGATCTGCGCCCCGCATAGACCTATTATCCCCATGATTATAAACCGGCGCCTTGGCCCGGAATTGCTGAGCCAGGCCAGGGTCAGGCCGCCCAGCATCGCACCCAAACCTTGAGCAGACAGGAGAAAGCCAAAATCCTGAGCGCCCCGCCCCAGGGTCAAACGGGCAAATGCAGGTACGAGCACGCTAAAGTTGATTGCAAACAGGCTGATTTGGGCCAAAAGCAGGAGCGGGAAAAATATCGTGGGGTTCCCCCGGATGTATGAGAATGCCGCCCGGGTCTCGGCCCAGAAGGATTTTTCCGTCTCGGTCCTTTTGGTTATTCCCTCAGCGCGGATCCGCAAAAGCTGTACCAGAACGGCCACAAAAGAAGCCGCATTTATTAGAAAGCAGGCCTCTATGCCCCAACAGGCGATAACAACCCCTGCGATTGCCGGCCCAACAACCCGTGCGCCGTTAAAGAGCGAGGAGTGAAGGGCGATGGCGTTCATCAGGTGGTCCCGTCCTGCGAGGTCAATGATAAAAGACTGGCGCGCCGGCGCGTCCAGAGCGTTTAACGTTCCCAGAACAAAAGCGCAGACAACCACTTGCCAGTATTGGACCAACCCTGTCAGCACCAGCAGTCCCAGCGCGAGCGCGGTGGCCATCATCCCGGCCTGGGTGAAAATGATCAACCGTCGCTTGGACACACGGTCAGCCAGCGTACCGCCGAGGAGGGAAAACAGTAGTATGGGCCCGAAATTCGCTGCCCCTACCACACCCAGAAGTAGCGCCGAGTGTGTCAATTCCAGCACCAGCCACGCTAATCCCACCTGCTGCATCCAGGTGCCGGTAACGGAAATGAGTTGACCGGTCCAATAAAGCCGGTAGTCGCGATGGTAAAGCGCCGCAATCGGCGCGAAGACACCTTTTTCTACAGCCATTTATAAGGGACCTCCAGCGGAGGCTGTTAACCTTCTAAACCCCAACAAGGTATTCTACCCGGAGAACCAGTGGGCGTCAACGCCGCACGGCGAATTTCAGAAAATAATTATTAAACGCCGGAAAGTTCCGGGAAGTGCCCCATAAATTAGATTGACCAAAGTCCAAAATAGCCTGGTAAAGGCAATAAAAGGGCCGGTCGTATTTTTGGACGGGCCCGGCTTACTCTTGACTGTGGCCGATCGAAGTTGCATACTAAATAGAAATAATTCTTATTTGATAACAGTTAGTATTCCTGGAGGGGTTGGCCTTGAATTTAGCCGACGTTTTAACGGGTTTGAAAGAAAAAGGTCTTAAACTAACACCGCAACGTCAGCAGATCCTCCGGGTATTGCTGCGGGCCGGGGGGCCGTTGACCGCGAAAGAGATCGGCGACGCCCTGCACCGGCGCTTCCCTAACGTGGGCTTTGGGACGGTCTACCGCACCCTGGAGACATTGAAAGAAATAGGCGTTTTGCACGAGATCATTTTTCCTGACGGCGGCAAGCGTTTCGAGCTTTCCCGGGAACACCGTCATCACCTAATTTGTCTTGGGTGCGGCCGGGCGGTGTCCTTCCCTTGTTGTCCGGCGGAGTGCCTGGGCCAGATCACAAAACTGAACCCGAATTTCAAAATTCAGGAACATAGTTTCACAGTGTTCGGGTACTGCGGCGACTGCCGGAAAACGTGAGTCGGGGAGGAAAGGAACCATGCGCCCGTTTTTCTTAAGCGTCCTGGCCGCGGTCCTGGTTTTGACTGCCGCGGGTGGGTGTCAATCGAGGCAGGCCGCTGTGACCGGCGGTAAGGTCGAGGTGGTAGCCACTTTTTTCCCCCTTTACGACTTTGCCTGTCAGGTGGGCGGTGAAAGGGCGCACGTAACGTGCCTCGTCCCTCCCGGGGTCAGCGTTCATGAATGGGAGCCCACACCCGGGGACCTGACCAGGGTTTTGGCAGCCGATATGCTGCTTTTCAACGGGGCGGGGCTTGAGCCGTGGATCGAGGGAATTCTGCCGGAAATCAGAGGAAAGGTTCTTGTTAAGGCCACCCGCGGGCTTACCCTCTCGCGTTTCACTTCCGGGCACGGAACGACAGAAGCTCATGATGACGGGCACCATTACGTTTACGACCCTCACGCCTGGGTTGATCCCGTTAATGCCCAGCACTATGTGAAACAGGTCGCAGCCGGGTTGATTAAGGCAGATCCGGCCGGTTCTGCTTATTACCGGCAGCGGGCCGGCGATTTTATTGTGCGTCTGCAAAGATTGGACGGGGAGTACCGGGCGGCGGCAGCCGGTTTTAAACGCAAGGAGATTGTCACTTCGCACGCGGCCTTCGGTTACCTGGCCGCGCGCTACGGGCTGGAGCAAATCCCCGTAGCCGGGCTTTCCCCTCAGGCAGAGCCGTCGGCGGCGCGGTTGAAGGAACTGGTACGGCTATTGCGGGAAAGAGAAATTGCCTATGTGTTTTTCGAAGAGCTTGCGAGCCCTCGGATGGCGGAGACGCTTGCCCGGGAAGCCGGGGTAAAAACGCTCGTACTCAGCCCCGTAGTGGGGGCAACCCCGGAAGAAAGGGCGGGTACCAAAGGTTACGTTGCGGTAATGGAAGAGAACCTTGCGGCCCTGAAAAAAGCTTTGGGACAGGGAGGGGTTCAGTAAGTTGAACAGTCAGGTCGCGGGAGCTGCCTCGATAGGGAAACCGCCCGTGAGCTTTCAACAGGTGGGTCTCCACTTCGGGGGAAACCCGGTTTTGGAGGATGTGAGTCTTGACATCAAGAGCGGTGACTTCCTGGCTATCCTGGGGCCGAACGGTGCCGGCAAAACCACCCTCTTAAAGATAGCACTCGGCCTGGTTTCACCCACGGCAGGTCAGGCCATGCTCTTTGGCGTACCTGCCGCGCGATTTCGCCAGCGCTACCGGATCGGTTACGTCCCGCAGAAAGCGGGCGTTTTTGGGGATTTCCCGGCTACTGTTTGGGAGGTGGTCACCACCGGCCGGGTGTCCCGGAGCGGGTTTTTACGGCCTTTATCTTCGAAAGACAGGCAAATAGTGGCCGGGGTGTTGCACAGGCTGGGACTTGAAAATCTGGCCGCCAGGACGGTGCGGTTGCTCTCCGGGGGACAGCGCCAGCGGGTGGCTATCGCGCGGGCGCTGGCCGCTGAACCCGAGGTTCTCCTCCTCGACGAAGCAGCCGAAGGACTGGACGCACCGGGAGAGGACGCATTTTACAGCCTGCTGGCGGAACTTAACCATGAGCAGGGGTTGACGGTCGTTTTGGTAACGCATGACATAGGGGCCGTGTCGCTCCGGGTTAGGACGGTGGTTTGCTTGAACCGGCGCGTAGTCTTTACGGGGTCGCCGCAGGAGTGCCTGGAAAACGGAAAACTTGCAGCGCTTTACGGTATGCCGGTTTTTGTTCCCTCAAAGTGGGCGAGCGGCCGTGAAATGCAGAAGTCTGGCTTGGAGCGATAATAATGGACATCTGGCACTACGGGTTTTTTGTACGGGCCATGATCGCGGGCGTCCTGTGCGGCGCACTCTGCCCGGTGGTCGGGGTTTTCCTGGTCGCGCGGCGTTTTTCGTTTTTTGCGGACGCACTCGCACATGTTTCCCTAACCGGTCTGGCACTTGGTCTGGTTTTGGGTATAGCGCCGGGAATCACAACAGTGGCCGCGGTTGTGTCGGCCGCCTTTGCTGTTGAATGGTTGCGCCAGCGGCATCGTTTTTACGCGGACGCGCTGCTGGCGGCGGTAATGGCCGGAGGGCTGGCCCTGGGAGTGATCCTGGTAAGTAAGAGCCGGGGGTTCGGCGCGGACCTCACCGGGTACCTTTTTGGCAGCCTCCTCACTATAGGGCCGACTGACTTGTGGTTCACCGGGGTCCTCTTCGTTATAGCGGTCGTGGTGGTCATCCCGTTGTATAAAGGTCTATTAGCCATAGCACTCGACGAGGAATACGCGCGGGCCGCGGGGCTTCCGGTTGTCGCCATCAACGCGGTCTTTATAACCGTGGCGGCGCTGACCGTAGCGGTAGCCATACGCGCGGTGGGGGTCCTCCTCGCCGGTGCGCTCATCGTAATCCCGGTGCTTGTCGCCGTAAGGGTGACCAGGAGTTTCCGGGGCGCCCTTTTTGCCGCTGTTGTCACCGGAGTGGCGCTGGTCGTGGGGGGCCTGCACCTGTCATACGCTCTCGACCTGCCTTCGGGACCTGCCGTGGTTTTGCTCGGCATAGTCACCCTGGTTGGGGTTTCCTTTTACCAGCAACTTGTGCTACGATACAGGTAGCCGACGAGTACATTTTAGGAGACCGCTGTAAAACTACGCCTGGCTAACTTGGAGGTGAGAGGTGAGAAGTCAGAGGTTAGACCATTTGTAGGAATTCGCATAGCGAATTCCATCGAGATTCCCACTTCCAACCTCCGGCCTCCAACCTCCAAAATGCCATGCTTGTTTTTCACGGCCTCCGAGAGATTTTCCCCAAGGTTTACCTTTCACAGCGGGATGAACTTATTTCTTGCGGTTTTGGAGTTTTGTAACACTCTTTAACGTGTTTTTAAGGTGGTGGCGAGTTGTTTTCGCAAAGGACCGCGGGCCCTGCGGTTAAAAGGGTACGTGGTATTATTTTCGACCTTGACGGTACCCTTACGCCGGTGCGCAGCGTCTGGCAGTACATTCACGAGGCACTCGGCACCTGGGAGACGCAAGGCAGCTTGTCCCTGCGGGCTTTTCTGGCGGGCAAGATAACCTATGACGAGTTTGCCAGACGTGACGTGAGCGCCTGGAGCGGAATTCCCAGGCGGCGGGTTGAAGAAATAGTAGCGGGCATCCCTTATCACAGCGGGGTACAAGAGACGGTAACGGCGCTTAAGGAAAAGGGTGTAAAGCTCGCCCTCCTTTCTTCCGGGCTTGACATCCTGGCGGCGCGCGTGGCGGCGGAATTGGGGTTTGACGTTTTCGTAGCCAACGGGCTTGGCTTCACCGATGAGAGACTGGATGGCCGGGTGCATATCCGGGTGGCTTGGGACGGCAAACCGGATCATCTTGGTAGTATTTGCGAACTGCTCGGCACTGCGCCTTCCGAAACGGCCGCCGTGGGTGACAGTCACGGCGATGTGCCGCTTTTTTCGCGCGTGGGGCTGGGCATTGCCGTAAACGCAGAACCAGACGTTTCGGCTTACGCTCACGTGAGCATCGAATGCCGGGACCTCCGGGCGCTTTTACCCGTGCTTGCGCCTTATCTGCCTTGAGGCTGGAGGGGCTTGAAAGTGATAAAGAAGGTTGACGTTCAAACAAATAAAACCCAGGAGTATGTTGACATAACCCAGAGGCTCCAGGCGGCCGTGAAGGAAAGCGGCGTCCAAGAGGGAGTAGCCTTTGTTTACTGCCCCCATACAACCGCCGGTCTCTGTGTCAACGAAAACTACGACCCAACGGTGGCCGCGGACATTCTCAACAAACTTGAGGAACTCGTACCCGTGCACGGTGCATACAGCCATGCCGAAGGTAATGCTGCCGCGCACATTAAATCCTGTCTTATGGGAGTCTCGCTGCAGTTGCTTGTGAGTGGGGGAAGGCTTGTCCTTGGCACCTGGCAGGGTGTCTTCTTCTGCGAGTTTGACGGGCCCAGGCAGCGCAAGGTGCTTTTGAAAGTGTTGAGCTCCGGCGTTTCGTGAGCGGTTTTCAAAATCGCTAGGTACGTAAAGCTGCGGTTAGGTGACTTACGGAACGTTGTTCTCTTTGGGCTTTTTCCGGCGGATTTCGTACAGCAGATCACGGGTGCGCTCCAGGATCTTGGGACTGGTGTGCCTCTTGGGATGACCGAGGAGGGTACTCAACCACCGCATGGCAACGTCGGTCCGCCCCAGACGGTGGTTAAGGTCCGCCAGGAGATACAAGAGATTGAGTTCAAAAGCGGGGTCGTTCGACTGCTCGGTGCGGTATGATTCCATCAGGCAAAAGACCGCCTTTTCGCAGTATTCGCGTTCTTCGACCTCGATTCCGGCGGTACGATAGAGCCAGGAGACTTTGAGATAGAGCTTGGCCATCTGAGACTTTTTGCCGCCGATAGCTTCCAGGCAGGCAAAGGCCAAGCCATAAGACTGCACCGCCAGGTCCAGGTTTCTTTCGCCATCGAAACGCAGCGGCATCTTAAGTTGAGACAATAAAGCGGCAAGTTTCGAGCGCGCCCGGTCGCTGAGCTTAGACGGCATGTCCGGTGTAAAGGCGTAGCCGCACTGGGGGCAAACAGCCACTTCGTACAGCAGTGGGTTCCAAGAACGATAATGGGGGCAGAAGTCGGTGTCTGTTTTTTCTAACTGGATGTGTTTTGACTTGATGACCAGGGACTGAAACCGAGCACCGCAAAAAACGCACGTAAATTGCTTGGCGTAGAAAGGGTTGTCGCTTTCTTTTTCTTGAATTACGTCGGTTACTTCCCCGAAGGGTAAAAAAGCGTTCCCCTCTTCAAAGATGCTTTCAAAAGGAGTCTGAACCGGCGGCCCTGTGAAATCCATGTTTATTCCCAATTCATATAAGTGTTCCGACAGCACTACGACTAAGGCAATGGCTTCATCAGGATGGTCCCTTAAAAAGGAGATGAAGTCCTGACGCTTTATCGCCAGGATCAAAGTTTCTTCTTCGGCTCTTGCCGTTGCTGAAGCATTATTGCCCCCCAAAAACTCGAGGATCCCAATGACCGTTCCGGGCCCTCCTGACTCGTAACCTGTCTTCCGCGATGTCCGCCGGTTTATGCCGATTTTTCCCCGTAAGACGATTGCCAACCGGTCCACCGGGGTACCGGTTTCCGTAATGGGATTGCCGGGCAAAACCCGTTCTATTTTGACGTGACGGGCTAAACTCTCCAGAGATGAATGTGAAAAAAGGTCAAGCGGTGGTATTTTCCCTAATAGTTCGATCACCTGGCTCATATAAACCACCTGCCTAATCGAATCATTTTGGAATCCCCCTTATTCTTTCGGAATCCTTCCTGTAACGCTTTAATTTTCGATATACAAGTACCTCGCGACAACATCCGGCTGTGTTTATGGGAAACCAGGAAACGCCTTCCAAGCAGGTGCGGCTGTCAACATATAGCGAAATTATTAAGATAAAAGACTGCATAAGTTTAGAATTCGATAAAGGATTTTTGGTGGATGTATTAGAAAGTAAAAAAAGGAATATAATCTTTATAAAGGAAGGAGGTAGAGTAAATGGAACAAAAAAACGTACAGTGGTTTAAAAAGGGAGAGGCCCAGAAGAGAATAAAAAGGACAACCTTACCCACCTGCAATATTGGCAGGGCTTTATCGCTTAATATTGCGAGTTCTCAATATATTGCGCCGCCGACCAGAGTAGATATAGGGTTCGACGCGGAAAAAAACGTCCTGATCATTATGGAGAACAAGGCCAGAGGCGAGGTTAAGGTTGAGGCCGTCAACAAGGGTAATAGCGGAAGAATCGTCAGCAGGCCACTTTTCCAATGGTTGAAAGAGAACAACATCAAACCTAAGAAGTACGAGGGAAGATACGACCCCGTGGTTAATGCGCTGGTGTTTCCCGTGGATTCGGGCTCTTAGACTCAAGTCGCGTGATGTAGATTATTTGGACCGTAAAGAAGTAAGAGGTTTTTTTGAACGTCTTACATTTTTGGTTTCGCTTAAGGCCGAGGGGTCCGGTTGGACCTCTTGCTTTTTTTCGACTAACGTCAAACACCGGGGTCTACGGGAGGACGTTCCGGCCACGGTAGGTCACTGTCAGTTTCTATTCGTGGTGGGTACCGGGGGCGGGTAGAAGAAGAGAACCCAGCGCGCCGAGTGTGGAAACCGCCCCTGCAAGAATGAAGGCTCCGGAAAACGTCTGCGTTGCGTCGGCAAGACAACCGCCGACGGCCGGTCCAAGGGCCTGGCCGATCCCGAAGAAAAGGGTGATGAATCCCAGCCCCGCAGACGCCAGGCGCCTGCCGACATAATCACCGGAGGCGGCCGCCAGGATCGTAGGGATGCCGGAGTAACACAACCCGAACAGAACCGCGGAAATATAGAAGGCCGGTGTCACCTTCACCAGGGCAAACAGCAAGTAGGAAGCCGCGAGTGCGAGGTAGACCAGAGCCGCGCTATATTTCCGGCCCAGATAGTCTGAAATGCCGCCCCAGAGCACACCGCAGAAGATGTTAAGCGCTCCCACGAACGCCCAGAGAGCGCTCGCCTGGGTGGCGGTCCAACCGATTTCGTTCTTCAAGTAAGCGGCGAAGAACGTCATGTAAATGACATAGGAGAACCCAAACGCGAAGTAAATAGCCGCGAAATGCCAGATGGCTTTTTGTTTGTAAACCAACCCCCACCTCAAGCGACCGTCCTCGTCCCCTCCATCCGAGTGCCCGTTACCTTCGCCGGGGAGCTGCATACCCACCGGGCCGAGGCCGATGGACTCCGGCCGCGGTCGCAAAAAGGCAAAACAAACCATACCGATCACCAGAAGCAAAGCACCAAGGCAGAACCAAGCGTAGCGCCATCCTGCCGCCCCGAACATGATGAGCAAATGCGGGACGATGAACGCGCCAAGCATTGTGCCGATACCGGTGCCGCTGGAAGTAATCCCGGTCGCGAAGCCGCGGTAGCGTGTTGTAAACCAGACCGAACCAAGCGCCATGGCAGGCACGTATGCCCCGCCGTTTCCCAACCCTGTAATAAGGCGCATCGCAAACGCCCATTCGAAGGAGCGGACAAGGCCGGTCATAAACATGGTTATGCCCATTAGGACCAGGGAAAAACTGATAATGTAACGGCTGTTGAATCTTGAGGCCAAAAACCCGCCCAAAAAAGCAGCGACCAGGTAACCGATGAAGTTCCCCGTACCCAGGAGGCCCGCCTGCGTATAAGTGAGGCCTAACCCTTCCTTCATTGCCGGTAGTATCACAGTGTAGGACATGCGCCCGAACCCGTGAGCGCCCAGGGCCGTCAGCATGCCCATCAGCATGATGATCCAGCCGTAATGAACGTTGCAACGTTTGATGACGGGCCCTCCTTTTTGACAGAGCATTAGTATAATTATAGCTGTTATGCCGGTTGGTACCAGCGAAAATTAGGACCGGGCACTTGTCGGGAAGGGTACAATCGAGCGCGCCCCTTCATATGATGGAAAACCGAGCAAAACAGAGGGGGGATTTTAAATGTCTGTTGTGCCGCCGTGTCCCGAAGGCAATCTGTACACGATTCAACCGGGGGATACGTTTTTCCGCCTGGCGCAGAGGTTCCGAGTATCAGTGGATGATATCCGCGAAGCGAACCCCGGGGTGGATCCTAACAATCTCCAAATCGGGCAGGTGATTTGCATACCGCTGGCTGTGCCGCCGGTTTTCTGCCCTCCGGGTACCTTTACCTACACCATCAGACCTGGAGACACTTATTTCCGGCTTTCCCGGCGGTTCGGCGTCAGTATTGAGGACCTCATCGCGGTAAACCCGGGC
>QZIW01000067.1 GCA_003604985.1 Ammonifex sp. | reverse complement strand
GGGCAGGAGGCCCTTAATCGCGCCCAGGTAATCATGCCCGGCCAGGAACTCCTGCGGTTTTTGACCTTCGGCGGTGAAGAGGTTTTCGGCGAGTTGTACCTGGTCTACGAAGGGACCGGCGGCCCATTGCCGGAAACCCCTTCGGCGCTCGTGGTGGAGGTCATAAGCCCGCTGCTCGGCCGAACGTGGGTATATCTTGGCGACGGGCCCAAAGGCATGGTGCTGAAAGTGGCCGTTTCCCAGGAACGTTTTTACCAGCAGGCCGCCGACGCCGCGGGAGCACTCCGGTTGAAGTTGGTTGAAGCGGGCTATGAAGTGAACGACGTAGAAGTAGTTTCCCGAAGGATCCAAAACGTTTTTGAGGTGCTGAAACCGTCATCTATGCCGGAGTACCGTTCGCTTGATACAATCGTGTAGGGAGGCGCCATGGACGAGAAAGTAAAAACGGCGGCCGCGTTGTCTTACGACCCGGAAAAAGACCCGGCGCCGAAAATCGTGGCGGCCGGCCGGGGGTTTTTGGCCGAATTGATTGAAAAAAAGGCCCGGGAGAGCGGCGTGCCGGTATACCACAACCCGGACCTGGCATTTACGCTGACCGGACTGGGCCTTGACCGGGAGATACCTCCTGCCCTGTACCGGGCGGTGGCCGAGATCATTGCCTGGGTTTACGGTTTGGAACGTAAAGCGGCAGGTGTCTGAGGTGCCGAAGATTCCGGTTTACCACCTTAACATTGACGGCGCCAGCCGGGGGAATCCGGGCCCTGCGGCGGCGGCGATGGTACTCACGGACAAGTCCGGCAAAATCCTGTTAACAAAGAGCAAAACCCTGGGCGTAACCACCAACAACGTAGCCGAATGGTCGGCCCTGGAAGGCGCGGTTAAAACCCTTGTCCACTTCGCGCAGCGCCAGAAAAACATCGAAGCCGTTATACGCTCCGATTCCGACCTTGTGGTCAAGCAGTTCAACGGCAAGTACAGGATCCGTGACCCTGAACTTAAGTCCATCGCCGGCCGGGTACAGACCTGTTTGGCGAAACACCCGAATCTTAAAGTAAGCGTGGTCCACGTTTCCCGGAGGGAGAACCGTTTGGCGGACAAAATCGCCAACGAAGCTCTTGATGCCGCAAAAGGAAAAACGGAAAACTGCAAGGGAGCGGAGGCAAGCACCGAAATCTCCGGCTGACCGGTTATAGGCCTGGCGGAAAGCACATCAGCCCGGCTGAATAACGTGTTTCTTTCGGTAAACGCTAAGAAGAACATTTCCATCGTCGAAGGAGGAAAAAAAGTGAAAGAGCAAGTCGAAGCCGCTTTGGCCAAGATCAGGCCCTACTTACAGCGGGACGGGGGAGACGTTGAACTGGTAGACGTCGAAAACGGCGTTGTAAAGGTAAGGCTGAAGGGCGCCTGCGGTGGGTGCCCGATGGCTACGGTGACCTTGAAACAGGGTATTGAGCGCACCTTAAAACAACTTATCGCCGACGTAAAGGAAGTAGTCGCCGTTTAGAGAACGCCTGTAGGGCTTTGTCCTCTTATGGCACGATAAAACAAAGATTAACGGGCGAAGGCACTTCAGTGCTGCCAGGGAACGAACCAGGCCTTGATCGCCTCGTTTTCATCTGTTTCATTCCCTTCGGTTTCCTCAATTTTCTCGACGCTTGTTGCTGCCACATCCATTAATTTCAAGACGGCGTGACAAAGCTCCGCTACACCACATTTATTCTTTTCCATTAGTTCGAGGATATCGCCCAGAACGTGCTCCTCAAAAGCCTCGTTGTACTCTTTCCAAGCGCTTTCTCTATGTTCCTCGGGGAGGTTCTGGGTGACGGACAGGTAGGCGTTGATACTCCCCTGGATAGTAAGAAAGAGCTTGCGAATAAAAAGCTGGGTCAGATCTTTAAAGTCCTGCATCCTGTCACTACCATCCCTTTCTAGGCGGGGCTTTACAGCCTGGTGCCCCACCAGTTCGAGCCGTTTGTCGACATTACGGAAGTCGTGCGACCGAAATTCCTACGGTTCGCGCGGCGTCCAGGACCGACAATAGGACTTCTATTCTCTCCGGTTCGGAAACCGCCCGTGTCGCACCAATAGATAATTGTTTCGACTTAAGTCCCGAATCTTTAGGCTCCTTAGCATGTTACTACTGTATATGTATGCGGTTACCAGTTCGTTAACTTCCTGAACACAAACCTTTTACTTTCCGCAACATATTTTGATATTTTCCGCCGGGACGGGCCTGGGATATTGAGTTGCGGCCAGAGCCTGTGATATTCTCGTCTTAAGCCTTCCGCCGCCGTGGCGCAACTTAACACAAGCGTCCCGGTTTCGGAAGCCTCGCCTTGAAAAACCCCGATTAGGGCTTTTGTCAGGAGGTCATAACCATGGGCGCGCCTAAGGATGAACTCCACCGTTTGGTGGACGCCTTGCCGGACAAAGAAACTCAGTCGGCAAAAAGGTTTCTCGAGTTTCTTTTACATGAGGGTGGCGGGAAACTGACTCCCAAGCAAATTGCACAAAGGGTTAACATCACACCCAAAAAAATCAGGAGACTGTTGCGGGAAGGGAAGTTGCCCGGGCGGAAAGTCGGACGGGAATGGCTGGTCAGGGAGCGTGACCTGGAGGCGGTGTTGGATCCCGGCGCTTACTTCGGGGCAACACTATTCGGGTCTGGTTCCAAGGCTGAATAATCTTTAAGTGCCGGTCTTCCTCCCGGGAGACTTCTTAACCGGGGTGGGGAAGGAGGCCCGCGCATATCGGGTATCTTGCGTTAACGTCTTAATTCACAGGGAGCACAATCTCAATTCTCGTCCCCTTACCCGGAGAAGAATCAATGTTTAATACCCCTTGAATCAGTTCCACCCTTTCACGCATGCCCTCGAGGCCAAAGCCCCCCTTCAACCTGTCTTCAGCGGTTCTCTTCTTAACGCTGTCAGGGTCAAACCCCCGGCCGTCGTCTACCACCAGCAAGTAAGCCTTATCAGGTTGGATCTCCAGGTTAACCTCGACGTTTCTTGCTCCTGCGTGCTTGCGGATGTTGGTGCAGGCCTCCGTAATTACGCGGTAAAGGGTGGCGATTAAATAGTATTGCAGCCCCGCGTCCTCACCTGTATGCACGAATTTGACCTTAATGCCCGTCTCCTTGGAAAAGACGGCAAAATGCGTTTCAAGGGCCTTGAGGAGGCCCGCTTCCAAGGGGGAAGGCCTCAGGTCGTAAATTATTTTGCGGATGTCTTTCGCCATCGTCAATATGCTTTCATTAAGCTCGTCCAGGGCCTGGGCGAGCGAGTCGTACATGTTGCGCTGCAAGTATTTCTTGAAGATTTCAACCTTCAGCGAACAACTCGACATCAATTGTGCCGGCCCGTCGTGGATGTCCCTGGCGATCCGTTTCCTCTCCTCCTCGTGCGCCCTTAAAATCTTCTCGCTGAGTTTCCGGAGTTGCTCGTTTTGAATCCGGTACTGCTCCAAGAGTGCTTCCATATCCCTGTAGAGCAAGCTATTTTCCAGGGCCACGGCCGCCTGTCCCGCCAGGGAATTGATGATCATCTCGTCTCTTGGTTCAAATGGCACGACTCTCTCCCGGTCTTTCTTGTTTATCAGTTGGATAACGCCCAGCACCCGGTCCTGGTGGTCTTTCATCGGCACCGTAAGGACTGACTTGGTCCTGTAGCCGGTTGTCCGGTCAAAATGGGAGCTGAAGCTGCAGCCGACCTGAGCGGGTATTTCATAGGCATCGTCGATTCTTATCGACAGCCCGGTGATTACGGCATAGCCGGACAGGCTTTCCCGCGAAATGGGCAGCGTTAGCTCCTCGATATCCAGGTTTATGCTCCTGTTCCTGGCGATCACGAACTTCAACAACTTGCTCCCCGCATCCCCCTCCCGGAACATGGACCATTTTCCGTCGTCCCCGTTCACTACAAGATAAATGGTACCCCCGTCGGAAGAGGTCATATCCATTGAGGCGTTAATGATGGTTTCGAGAAGGGCCTTGGTGTCTTTTTCGGCGGAGAGGTTTTTTCCGATGGTGTAAAACTCTTTAACCTCCGATTCAAGAGCACTTAACCGCAACCGGCAAGAAACATCCTTTTTAAGCCTTTTCAAGAACCGCTGAAGGTTAATCGTGGCGCCGCAGGGTAGAACGTCAAACACCTGAGGCCCAACGTGAAGAAAGGCGGTTGACTCCTCCGCGAGGACAATCCAGAGGATGTTTCCCTGATGGTAATACGGCAGATTGGGCGTAATCTGGTCCAGTAAACGGTGGTCGATGAATACAGCCGCAACGTCGTCGTCTGCAAGGCCCGATAACGCTGTGTTCAACTCGGTGAAGTCGGTCAAGGTTAAAGCGTCGGGGTATTTACTTTTGAGGATTGCCAGAAACGTGGTGTACTCTTTGAAGGATTCGGTAAACACAATTGCCTTGAAATCACCCATGCGCGCCGCTGCCCTCCCCGTCACACCCCATAAGCAGCCTGTCAAGGGAAATTCTAAGTAGTTTGTTAGTATTATAACACGTTATATGTCAATTAACCGAAAAATGGGTCGAACTTGCGTGCTTCTCGCTGTTTCATTCTCCTGGCTCCAAGCGTTCCAAAGCGTTATTGCCGGCGCTGCCCATCTCCATCCAGTAGCCGTTTTAAAGCCTCGTCCAGTTGGACCGCGTAGTACATGAAGTCCCCTGCCGGCTTTGGGGGGTCTGCTGGCGTGAGGGCGGCAACCTGCAAAAACCCTTTGGCGCGTTCCGCCGCCTCTATAAGAGGCCCAAAGAAATCCACCACCGCACCCGCAGTGGCCAGCATTGTCTGCTTGTTCGCCTCCGGCAACGCGTCGAAAGAGACCTTCGTCCTGACCTGGGTCTCCCAACCGTAATGTTTGGCCGCGGTCTCGTAACGTTCGTGCATCAGCGACGCCAATCGTTCCGCGATCTCCAGGTGTTTGTTATCTGACACGAATCCACCCCTGAACAGCAACAGCCATTTTCGAGTACTATACCACCCAGAGCCGAAGTTATGTGACAAATCGGTCAGAGACGAGCGACGGTGCGTATGTTATGTTAATTAATAAATTTTTCCACAGGTAATCAGGAGGTATTGGAATTCAGGTAGGCAGCCGCGAGGCTGTCGGCGGGCAGGCGAACCGATATCCCCCGTGATGCCAGGACCTTAAACAAGGGTCGGCCAAAAATGAAGTTTTCATGCTCCTCCTTAAGCCCCAATTCCGAGACGGCGTAGAAACGTATCGCCAGGTCTTTACGTACGACTTTCGTCAGCCTTGAAATCGCTTGGGCTCCGGTTTTGCCCGTTTCCCGGGATAATTCGGCGAGTAAATCTTCCACCTCATGGCCGGGACATTGCCGCTCGTGCATTTCAATGACCTGAACAATAGGATCGCCCGGATTGATAACGTCCGTGCGGACGATAGTGTCTTTGCCTATGACGGATACAAGCTCGGACGGGTCCCAGCATTTCAATAGACGGCACTCCAGGAAGCGGTCTTCGTAAATCAGACAGGAAGCGCTTTTCTCGTCGAAAAAGCAGCAAGACCAGCCGTTTCCTTTCCCGCGCACTTTGACCAGTTCTCGTTCGACCGGTCTTAAGCCGTCAACGGTCGGGTCATACGCCAGCTCACCCTTCCTGACGGTCACCAGGTGGGAGTGAGTTACGTGGCCTGCCAAAAGGATCGCCTTATCTTCGTGGTGCAGCGCCGGACCGCCTTTCAGACAGCAGGTCCCGCACCGTACGCAGCTTGTTCTGTCGATGTTGTGCACTTCTTTTTTCCTCCAAGTACTTGCTTATTTCGCCAACCTACCCGGTTTTCCTGCGATACTAACAAGCCCGGGCTGAATTCGGCCTACGCACCCTCGCTCGAAAAACAAAAACCCCCGCAAATTTGGCGGGGCCTTAAATTCAACTGGAGCTGGTGGTCGGACTTGAACCGACGGCCTGCGCATTACGAGTGCGCTGCTCTGCCACTGAGCTACACCAGCAAAGAGTCCTTTATAATCTTAGCGAACGAAGGTTACCTTGTCAAGGAGAAGGGAAGGGAGCCGGTAAGACCCGGCCCCTCTCCAAGTCTGGGAAGTAATTGCAGTTGGTTTAGTGGCCGCCGCCGCCGACGATACCGGCTGCCGCCAGTACCAGAACGACTATTTCGGCGATGACCAGAAACGAGTAGATCCCTTCTTTTCTCCGTATGTAAGCCGGCAGCAGGATTAAATAACCTAGAATCGACAGACCGGCAAGCAAAGCAATGCCGATGAAGTTCATGTAGTCGCTCTTGCCGATGTAACTGAACCAGCCCCAGCCATGCGGCGCGTGCGTCGCTGCCAGGAACTCGTGGGCCTTACCCGTCCAGAACGATGGAATCTGCTCCGGCGGAACATATGGCTGAACAATTCCCGTCACGTAGAGGAAGAAAGAGATTACCAGGAGGACCATGCCCGTAATCATACCAACGTTGATAATGTTCGCGTACAATATCTGTTCCGGTGAAGCTTGTGCCGTTTGCGGTGCTGCTTTCGAACGTTCTACCGCCATGTTTTATTCACCCCCTACTTCCAAATGCCCAGGCCCTGCAAAAGCGGCCGCGTACCGGCAACAAACAACATGATAATAACAATCCACCGTACGGCTTTGGGCTTGGTAAACGTAAGAACACGGACCCCTACGAAGGAACCCAGCATGATTCCAATCACCGAAGGCACAACAATCAAGGGCAGGCAGGCGCCGGAATTAAGGTATACCCACGCCGCCGAGGTGTCCGTGATGGAAAGGAGGAACTTGCTGGTGGCGACCGAGATTTTCAGCGGTGCGCCCATTAGAAGGTTGAGGACGGGCACGTTGGCCCAACCGGCGCCGAGGCCGAACATTCCGGCCATAAAGCCAATAAAGATGAACAAGAACAAGCCAAGCGGGGTGCGCCATACCGTCCATTCGATAGACTTCCCGCTGGTGGGTTCATAGTAGATACCGCTGATTCGCAACACCGAAGCTACTTTATCCGCTCCGGGAACCTTGGGAAACTCCGAACTCTTGGCAATAAGAAAAAGAATTGCGATAAAGATAATGGTGATGCCCAAACAGGTCTTGGTAATGTGGTCCGGCGCCTTGAGCCCGACCATCGCCCCGAAGATGCTGAAAGTAGAAGCGATCAGGGCAACCGGAATCGCCAGGCGCAAACTTGCCAGGTTGCGTTTAAGCAGACCCGGACCGGCGGCCAAGGCGCCTGAAAGCGCCACAATAAGCCCCGCGCTCCGGACAAAATCCATGCCGAACGGGAAAAACCCGCCGACGATAGGCGTGAACAGCACTCCGCCGCCAACGCCGCCTAAAACCGCCAGGATGCCGATGATGAATGTCGTGATAAACAGAATTACCGGCCAGATCCACCAGGCGGTGGTAGGGCTGGCGCCGGCCGCGGTAGCCGCGGCGCTCATCGCTTCGGGAGCCGCTGAAGCGAAATGAGCCATTGCCACGGCGCTTACCGGAACAAATTCCAACATCCGACTTCCCCCTTATCGTGGTAGTACCGATCGTAAAATACTGGTTCTTATTTTTCTTGTCCAGCTTCGAATAGTACATGTGACGCAAAGTACATAGGAGGATAACATTAAAAGGCTGTGATTTTCACCCCCCGTAGTTCATTTTTTAGTCATACAATTAATATACCAGTGCGCTTAAGATTTTACAAGGAAAAGGATGATTTCTCCCTCTATTTCACAATAATTACAGGTTGTTTCGCCAGTTGGAGAACTTTATGGCAGATGCCCCCGAGGACCAGCTCGCGGACGGGGCCTGTTCCCCTGCTACCCATGATAATAACGTCTGGTTGGACCTGGCCGGCATATTCAATAATAGTCGCCACCGGCTCTCCGACAAGGACCGCCGTTTCCACCACAGCCGCGCCACTTTCCGCAAGAGCTTCACTTGCCTTTTCCAAGCTCTGGGCCGCCTGTTGCTTTGCTTTGTTGATGGCTTCCGCTTGCTTTTCCTCAGGTAAAGTGAGAAAGCCCCACGCTCCTGTTTCCCAAAACTCCACTACCTGAAGCACGGTGACCCGAGCGCCCGAAGCCATTTTTGCCAGTTTCCCCGCAAAACCAACCGCACGCATCGCATTCTCCGACCCGTCGAATAAAACCAAAATGTTCACGCCCGTCCCCCCTTAACAAAAGTTTATGCGGAAGTTCGCCAAACCTTTTCCTTTTTCCTGCTGCGAAAGTGAATTTTTTCACTAAAATTTAAATTTTTTTTTAGTCGCCTTGCTCTTCGTCTTGTATCAATGAATCGAGCCCGTATTCTTTGATTTTTCCGTACAGAGTCCGGCGGCTGATCCCGAGGGCCTGTGACGTTTTTGTGCGGTTGTAATTGTGCTCCTTCAGGGCGTGCAAGATTATGTTTCGCTCGACGTCGCTCAGAATTTCCTGAAGCGTTTGTCCCACCCACCTTATACCGGCCTCTTGCCGGAAACCCGGCTGCAGCGTAACCGGTAGTTCATCGCGGGTCACCAGAACACCCCGTGCCAAAACAACCGCGCGTTCGCAGATGTTCTTCAGCTCCCGCACGTTTCCAGGCCAGTCGTAGGCTTGAAAAACATCCACGGCCTCCTCTGAAACGCCGTGAACGGGTTTGCCCAGCTTTGCCGCCGCTCCCTGGGTGAAGTAGGCCGCCAGGAGACGGATGTCCTCCTTTCGCTCTCTTAGCGGCGGCACCTGAATGGTTACTACGTTTAACCGGTAGTACAGGTCCTCTCTGAAGAGCCCCTCGTGGACCATCTGGCTCAAATCACGGTTGGTGGCCGCTACGATGCGCGCGTCCACTTTTACCGTCCTCGTGCCCCCCACGCGCTCGAACTCCTTTTCCTGTAGGACGCGTAACAGCTTCACCTGCATCCCGAGGGGCATCTCGCTGATTTCATCAAGGAAGAGCGTCCCACCCTGTGCCAGTTCGAACTTGCCCAGTTTTTTGTTAGCGGCCCCGGTAAAAGCACCCTTCTCGTAGCCGAAAAGCTCGCTCTCCAGCAGGTTTTCAGGGATGGCCGCGCAGTTGATCCGCACAAAAGGCCCGTCTTTTCGCCTGCTGTTCCGGTGGACGGCTCCGGCCACAAGCTCCTTACCCGTGCCGGTTTCCCCAAGAATCAGCAGGGTGTAATCGGTGTCGGCAACCTTCCCGATCTGTTTGTACACCTCCTGCATCGCGGGAGAGCGCCCGATAAGTTCTTCGATTTTCTCTCCCGGCGCCTTCCCGGCAAGTTCCTGACGCAGCGCTTTCACCTCGCGCGCCATCCGGTCGACCTCAACTGCTTTTTTTACGGTTAGGAGAAGTTCATCGATATTAAACGGTTTTAGAACGTAATCGAACGCGCCGAGTTTCATCGCCTGAATCGCGGTATCGGTTGTCCCGTAGGCCGTCATCAGAATAATGGGCAAGGAATAACCATCTTCCTGGACCCGGGTGATGAATTCCAGGCCGTCAACATCCGGCATTCTGATGTCTACCAGCGCAGCGTTAATGTCCTCCCCTTTGAGATATTCCAGCGCCCTGGAAGCGTGCACGGCCGCCGAGACCCGATAGCCTTCCGCTTCCAACAGATCGCAGAGCATCTGGCAGACGCTCTCTTCATCGTCAACCACCAGCACCCGCTGCACCGTACTATCCCTCCTTAAACCGGGGCAGGTAGACCCGCATGGTGGTACCGACCCCTACCTTACTTTTGACGTCAATGTAACCGCCGTGAGCTTCCACTATCTCGTGGGCCAGCGCCAAGCCGAGGCCGCTTCCACGCGCCTTGGTGGTGAAAAACGGATCGAAAATGCTAGAGAGGTTCTCCTCGGGAATCCCGCAACCAGTGTCGCCGATGGTGGCAACCACATATTCATTATCCGGCGTCAACCCCGTTTCTACTCTTAAAGTGCCGCCGTCCGGCATCGCCTGGTATGAGTTATAAAAAATGTTCATCAACACCTGCTGCATCTGTTCAGGGTCAATCCTGACCGGCGGCAGATCCGGCATGAGCCTGGTCTCCATTTTGACCTCCGTCCCGTACCCTTCGCTCAAAAACTCCCGGACGATATTCACGATGCGGTTGAGGTCGTAAGGTTGAAACTTGGTTTCGGACGGCCGCGCAAAGAAAAGCAGCTTGTCGACAATGCTGTTCAGGCGCATCGTTTCCCGCGCTACCGTGGGAAGTGACTGCGGCGTCGGCTGGCCGTGCCGCTGCCACATTTGGATGTAACCGCTGATGGAAGTGAGGGGGTTGCGGATCTCATGCGCGACACCGGCCACGAACTTGCCGAGGGCCGCCAGGCGTTCTTCCCGCTTGACCCGCTCTTGCAAACGGTTCCTTTCGGTTACGTCGGCGAAAGTAAGCACTACGCCGATTGGGTTCCCCGCCTGGTTCGTCAGCAGATTCGTTCCCAGAATAAGGTCGCGCTCCCCTCTCGTGTGGGGACCCATCCCCGCATGGCCGGGAACGGCTTCCGCGCAAGGCTTCTCTGGGAGCGGCGCAGGGTATTTTAAAGTCAACTCGCTGACCGTTTCCTGCCTGGCGAGAGCACGCTGCAGGATGTCCCGCACCGGGTCGTCGGCCCTGAAAACTTCCTCGAAATGACGCCCAAGCACTTCTTCCGGAATCAGGCCCAAAACTCTCGCCGCGATGGGATTGACCATCACCAGCCGCCCCCTTATGTCCGCCGCCACCACCCCGGCGTCAACGTTATCGAGAATGGCTTCGTTAAAACTGCGCATCTGCTCGAGACGACCGGCAAGATGGTTGACCGCGGCCGCAATCTCACCCAGTTCGCCAAAAGCGGGGGGGAGGCGGTAACTCAAGTCCCCCTCCAGATTGGCCAATCCTTCTTTAACCCCGCTTACAACCTCCAGAAAGCGGTTCAGCAGGATGAAAAAACCCCCTACGCCGATGATTATGCCGGCGACGATGGTGAGGTAAGCCTCCCGCCTCATCCTGCCAAGGCGCTGGTAAATATCCTTGGGGTTTTCCTGCGCGACGATCGCCCCGATTACCTTTCCATTGCGGATGAGCGGCCTGTACGTTTCGATCAGGCCGGAACCGCCCAGTCCGACGATATTGCTAAGCTTCTGTTTGGAGTTTATGGTGCGTTCGATGTCCGCCTTGCGGCGAATCGAAAAGTTTTCCCCGTAGGTTTCCGAATGGCCGTTTAGAATTACGTCCTCTTGCCGGGAGTAAAAACCCAGGTCCACCCCCGGGTAATCAACAGCAACGGAATCCAATACCGGCTTTAAGGACGTATTCAGGACCTTGACCTTATCCCTTTGCCTGGCGTCCGCGGGCACGCCGTGCGCCTTCAAAATGTCTTCAAACGTACCTTCAAAACGGGTGTCCAGCAGGTAGAGCGCCTGGTTCAACTTAGCCTGGTCGCTCTCGATCAGCCCGTGCTCAGCCCGCTGGACCATGTGCAACATGTAAACACTCAATATCGTCGGGAACCCCAAAAGAATTAATGTGTAAAGGAAAAGCTGCCTGCTGAATCCCAGTCTGCCCCGCAAAACAACCACCTTTCATCTCCCGCTTTCACTTTCGACAATATTCGTGATAGGACCGGGAAAACCTTTTTAACCCTCTTGGGGATATCTGCCACGGTTTCAAAAGCAAAACCCACCCTTATTCACGTAGTTAGAGGGTGGGTTGCTGATAACTAACTGGCGGACCGGCGGACTTGCGCGGGGATGCCTACCGTATCTGCTTTCTCCGCTCTAACCCCCCGTACCATGGCCCCCAGGATGATAACGGCGCAGACCAGGAGCGCGCCGCACATTACGGTGAAACTTGCTCTGTCCAGGATGTGGGCCAATGCGGGGCTCAACGCCAACCTGTTAAGGTCCCCAAGATAGACCGGGATCATTAAGAGACGGCTCACCATCACGACCAGCATCACCGTGGCCATCACGAGCTTTATCATGTAGTCCTTCACGTAACTGGTGCCTATTGCGCCAAGCTGCACCCCGAAGAGGGAGCCGAAAAGAATCAACAGTGTCAGCCGCAGGTCAACAAACCCGGCCATCGCCCAGCTAAAAGTGCCGGTAAGTCCCATTACGAAGGCGATGACCAGTTCCGTACCGGAACCGACAAAGCTTGACGCGCCAAGGATGTAAATCATCGCCGGAACGCCGATGAAACCGCCCACCGCGATCGTCGCCGCAAGCATGCCGGTGGCAAACCCGAGCGGTACGGTGAGCCAGAAACTCACCCGCGTGTTCGCCGTTTTGAAGCGAAGCATCGGCGGGATGTTCAGTTTCTGCGCCCAGAGCGTGCGTTTTTCGGGTTGGACGGTGCTTTCGGTCCGGTTCTTACTGCGTAGAGCATCGCGCATCACGGATCCGCCGACTATGAGTAAGACCAGCACGAATACACCGCTGATATACAGGTTTGAACCCGCTTCTCCCCACATACTGAGAATCCACTTCTGGACTTTAATCCCCACCTGAACGCCGACAAAGGCTGAAAGCCCCATGATCAGCCCGAGGAAAACGTCCACGTGGCCGTATTTCGCACGCTTCATTGCTCCTACCAAGGCTTTAGGAAACTTGTGGCACATGTTGCTGGCCACCGCCACCGGTCCGGCCACCCCGGTGCTCATCATCCCCGGTGTGAGTACGAACGCCCCGCCGCTGCCGATGAAACCGCTGAGAAGACCCCCGAGAAAGCCGAGCGTAGGTAAGAACGCCGTCATCATCGGGGTTAGTTTTGCGAATTCTTTCACTGCATTTGGATCTACCGCGTATCCTGCCACTTATACCACCTCCCGTTTACTGTTTCTTGCCCTTAACGCCGACAACATCCCAAAAGGTGCCCGCAAAGTTACCGTGAATCAGCGAAAAACAGATTGCAACCAGGGTTATCCCGGCCGCCCGTGCCACCCCACCGGCCGAAAAGAATTTTTGGATCATGTCAGCATTCAAAAAGAATACCGCGTAGAGTCCCAGGGAAAGAACCGCAAACCCGATCAGCCTGCCGACCGGTTTCTTGGTTTTTGTCTCATCCGCCATAATTCGTCCCTCCCAGATGGTTACAAAGGTTTACCTTTTTTGGAGCATGATTGTTCTTTAAATCACTAGTTACCTTAAAAAAGAGGCGAAGTTCTGATTCGCCGATTTGGTACAGAGTCTACAGAACCTGTCACTCAACCGTTTCTTATTTGGCCAGGATTGATGCCACCTCCCCTATCAGGTAAAGGGCCCCTAGTCCTGCAACCGTGCCGATGATGACCCAGAGGTCAAACACGGAAAGATCTAGCCGGAGTGCCAGCCTCTGCATCCAGGAACGCCGGTTTTTCACTACCGGTTTCGCCCGGCCCTTTTCCATTGCTTTTGCCGCGGAAAGTTTAACTGGCATTTGCTTACCTCCTTAGTAGTTATCAAAAGGGTGGTGTATGGCGGCCGGATGGCACCGGCCGTCCATACTACCACGATAAGGGCCTCGCTAAAAAAACGGGGCAGCTTTATAAAGCGTAATTGCGTTCATCAAACCCTTCTTGGGTCGCTTTTCCGACCCTGGCCAGGAGTTGCCGGATCATCGAAGCAGCGATGTAATGTTCAATGACAAGCATCCAAAGTCCGTAAAAAACGCCGCCCACAAACAACACAATAAACCCGAAAGTCGTTACGGGAAAGCTGCCTGAAGGCACGCGCGTCTCAACTTCCACGCGCAAGACCGACGCCCGCAGGAACAAAACGATGCAAATCAAAACGCCAAAAAGCACCGTTGTCTTGAGTGGTTTGAAACGCATCCGGTTGCTTGGTTTTTCTGGCTCCAATACAGCCACCCCCAGGTCGCCTTTTCGCTTTCGCATAATTAAAGAGCAAAAACCGTGCCAATTTTCATATGGCCTGGAGAAATCAAAAAGACGCCCTCTTTTAGCCGGACGGCGTCCTTGTTTTTTGTGCGAGATGGGTAATTTACTTCCCACAGGCGGGCAAAATTGCCCCGGTGCGGATAGATTTACAAGAATTCAAGCGGGGAGGGGAACCCGGGACTTCATTTTCCCAGGAATACCGGGCAGTCAGCAAGCTGTAGAACCCCCTGGCTCACACCGCCGAGTAAGAGTTCTTTTAAAGGGTTGGTCCCACGCCGTCCCATGACGATCAGTTCGTAGTTTCCTTCTTTTGTGGCGGCAATTATTTCCTCGGCGACGTTTCCCACCCTGACGAGCGGCGTCCCTTCGATACCGCTCTCACGCAAGATCGCCAGCGCCCGGTCAAGGTCGGCTTTTGCGCGCTTTCTCCCCGCCTCTTCGAGTTGAGTGCGGGAAGTCCAGGGTACGTACTCAAAGCTTGGGTCGACCGCCGGTATCACTTCCAACACCGCCACCCGGGCCAGCGGTGTGAGCTTTAGAACCTCCAGGGCCTTCCGGAGCGCGGTGTAGGCGTGCTCGGAACCGTCAATGGCAACAAGTGTCCTCCAGAACATCAGAAACCTCCTGTTTTTGACGCTTTATTCTCGGTCTTTTTAACTTGCAAAAACCTTGCCAAGGTCTGAGATACCGAGGGGTTATCTGGCAACAATATTGACGAGTTTGCCGGGTACTGTTATGACTTTCACTACGTCCTTATCCGCAAGTATTTTCCGTATCCGCGGCTCGCGGAGTGCTTCTTGCTCCATTTCTTTGGGTTCAGCCTCCGCCGGCAGGATAACCCGGCCCCGCACCTTTCCGTTGACCTGAACCACAACGGTCACCTTTTCCTGGACCAACAGCGCGGGGCCGTACTTCGGCCACGGCCGGCGGTGAATGCTCCCGCGATGCCCGAGGCGCGCCCACAATTCTTCGCTGAGAAACGGGGCGAAAGGCGCAAGCAGGAGGAGTATGGTCTCGGCAGCTTCGCGCAGCACGCCTGCGTCCCTGTCTGTTTTGGGCACGCAATCGACAAAACGGTAGACCCCGTTTACCAGTTCCATTACGGCGCTTACGGCCGTATTGAGGTTGAACCGCTCGACGTCTTCGGTCACTCTCTTAATGGTAAGATGGGTGAGCCGCCGCAGTTCCCGGTTAACGCCGATAAGCCTCTGTTTGGGTAAATGGCTGCCTTTGATCTCGGGCAGCACCGCGTTGACCAGCCGCCAGACACGGTTCAGGAACCGGGCGCACCCCTCGACTCCCTGGTCGCTCCATTCCAGGTCGCGTTCCGGCGGCGCGGCGAACAGGATGAACAGCCTGGTGGTATCCGCGCCGTACCTGGCCATAATGTCCTCCGGGCTGACGATATTCCCCTTTGATTTTGACATTTTGGCCCCGTCCTTGAGCACCATGCCCTGGGTTAAAAGGTTGGTGAAAGGCTCCTCAACCCCTACCAGCCCGATATCGCAAAGAAATTTGGTGAAAAAGCGGGAATACAAAAGGTGCATGATCGCGTGCTCGACCCCGCCGATGTACTGGTCCACGGGAAGCCACCGGTCGATTTTCGCCCGGTCCCAGGGCCCACCTTCCTCCCGTGCGCTGGTGTACCGGAAGTAATACCACGAAGAACAAATGAAGGTGTCCATGGTGTCGGTTTCCCTTTGGGCCGCCGCGCCGCAGCGGGGGCACGCGGTGTTGACGAAGTCGGGGCAGTCCTTGAGCGGTGACTGGCCCGTCGGTTTGAAAGCGACGTCGTAAGGGAGCAGGACGGGCAGGTCCTCTTCCGGCACGGGGACCGTACCGCAACGGCCGCAATAGACAATGGGAATGGGCGCTCCCCAGTAACGCTGCCTCGAAATAAGCCAATCGCGCAGCCGGTAGTTCAACCGTCCCCGCCCCGACCCGTTTTCCTCGAGGTAAGCGGTGATGGCGCGCATGGCCGGCAGGTTCTCCATCCCGGTAAACGGACCGGAGTTCACCAGGACGCCTTCGTCTACGTAAGCTTCGGTCATCGTTTCGGGGGCGAGTTCCTCGCCCGGCGGTTGGATCACCACTCTTATGGGGAGGTTATACTTCCGCGCGAATTCGAAGTCCCGTTGGTCGTGCGCCGGCACCCCCATGACCGCGCCGGTACCGTACTCCATGAGCACGTAATTAGCGATGAAAATCGGCACTTCTTCCCCGGTCAACGGGTTTATGCAGTAAGAGCCGATAAAAAGCCCGTTCTTTTCGCCCTCGCCCGCCGTCCGCATCAGTTCGCTCAGGTTCCGCGCCCGGGCGACAAATTCGGCCACGGCTGCCGCTTTTTCCGGAACCGTGAGTTTTTCGACCAGGGGGTGCTCCGGCGCGAGAACCATGTAGGTCACGCCGTACAGCGTATCGGGGCGGGTTGTGAAAATCGGAATCTTTTCTTGACTGCCCGGGATCGGAAACACCGCTTCCGCCCCTTCACTCTTGCCGATCCAGTTCTCCTGCATGATTTTAACCTTTTCCGGCCAGCCGGGCAGTTGCTTTAAATCATTGAGCAGGCGAGCCGCGTACTCGGTTATTTTCAAAAACCACTGAGCCAGCTCGCGCTTTTCAACCGGCGACTTGCAGCGTTCACAGCCGCCGTTGACCACTTGCTCGTTGGCAAGGACGGTTGCGCAGGAGGGACACCAGTTCACCGGCGCCTTGTCCTTTACGGCAAGGCCCCGATGGAAAAACTGGAGAAACAGCCACTGCGTCCACCGGTAGTAACCCGGGTGACAGGTAGCTAACTCCCGCCGCCAGTCATAGCTCACCCCGAGTTGTTTGAGTTGCTCCCGCATAGCGGCGATGTTTTCCCAGGTCCAGTCGCTGGGGTGGACACCGTGCTTGATGGCGGCGTTCTCCGCCGGAAGCCCGAAGGCGTCCCACCCCATCGGGTGAAGGACGTCGTGCCCCTGCATTGTTTTAAACCTCGCCACCACATCGCCGATGGCGTAATTCCTGACATGCCCCATGTGAAGCTTCCCGGAAGGGTAAGGAAACATCTCCAGGCAGTAGTATTTGGGGCGGTCGCCGTGATCTTCGACAACGCAAAGGTCTTCTTCGGCCCAGCGACCCCGCCATTTCTTTTCCACCTTGAGGAAGGGGTATTTTTCCTCCACTATATCCTCCGCGACCATCGAAGAATTTGCCGGCCCGGCTATGAAATCCTTTCGGCCGGCCTCTTGCTTAAAATGCATTGTACCTTCGGGGTCTTTCAGGTTAAATAAAAATAAGAGCCTCTTTCTGAGATAAGAGGCCTCGAAGCAAAACCCTGGTGGAGCTGGCGGGAATTGAACCCGCGACCTTTTCCATGCCAAGGAAACGCGCTCCCACTGCGCTACAGCCCCACGATAGACAATTATAAGTGAAAACCCCTCTCAGGTCAAGCCGCTAACCGCTGGTTTTACTACAGGCGCATCCTGCCATAAACGCTCCAAACCGTAAAACTCGCGTTCCGCCTCCTGGAAGACGTGCACCACAACATCCCCGTAATCCAACAACACCCAGTGGCCGTCGCGGAACCCTTCCCGGCGGAGAACCGGTATCCTCTGCTCCGTAAGCTTATCCTGGATGTGCTCGGCAATTGCCTTGACTTGCGTCGTGGACCTGCCGCTTAGTAAGACGAAATAATCGCACACGGTGGTCAGGTTGCCCACATTTAAAATGACGATATCGAACGCTTTCTTTTCCCCGGCGGCCTGGACAATCAAGTCAAGCAAAACCTGGGGATCTACGGCCAATACCATTCCCCCTAAGAAACCGTTTCCAAAATAAACTCTACCGTCTACCGCCTTCTTGCCGTTCCCGCGCTTCGTTTACTACGATCACCCGGCCGCCGAACTCGGTGCCGTTAAAGGCATTGATCATCGCTTCGGCGTCCTCGTCACGCACTTCGACAAAGCCGAAACCGCGAGAACGTCCTGTTTGCCGGTCGGAAATGATCCGGCTGGACAGCACCTCGCCGTAAGACGCAAAGGCCTCCGCCAGATCTTCGGCCTTTGTCGACCACGGAAGGTTGCCCACGTAAAGGGTCCGCGCCACCTACTTCACCTCTTTTCTCCTAAAAAGTATTATTAGCAACGGGAAATGCCCCGATGCACTCGCAGGATTTTAGGTTTTCCAACGGGCCTGAGCCCCTGAGTTTGCCTCTTACCCACAATACAGACCGTGCTGCGCAATATATTCTTCAACCGGTTCAGGCAGCAAGTACTTTATCGGTTTGCCCATCCTGACCCATTCTCGAATCTCCGTCGAAGAGACCGCCACTCCCGGAACCTGCATAACGTGAATTTTCCGCCACAAATCAGGAAGCTCGGTCTGCTTGCCGGCGCAACCTCTCAGGGTATATCCCGGCCTGGCAACAGCCACCAACCTGCAGAGCTGCAGCAACTCCTCCGCACGGTTCCAGGTGGGAACTTCCGCGACCGCATCCGCCCCGGTGATAAACCAAATTTCCGCCTCACGGTAAAGGCGCTGAAACTCTTTTACCGTGTCGACGGTGTATGAGGGGCCGGGACGCTCAACCTCCATCGTGGATAGCTCAAAATGGGGGTTCGAAGTTAGTGCCAACCTTACCATCGCAACCCTGTGGAGTGCAGGTGAAACCTGCCGGCCGGGTTTGTGGGGCGGTTGACCCGCCGGTACGAATACCACTTTGGCAAGCCTCAGCTCGTACCGCGCTACTTCCGCGGTCACCAGGTGGCCGTAATGGATGGGGTCAAACGTACCGCCGATCAACCCGAGTCGCATTTTGGGTACCCACTTTGTTTGGTCAAAATTATAAACCGTTTAGCTTAAGGAAGCAACCAAAACCTAGATTATTAACGAAAAATAGGGTTTTTGGAAAATTTGCCGTGAACAATGGCCGCTTTTTTTCGGTGCGTAACTCCGGAAGACTTTCTGCGCCCGCCGGTCGTTTCGTTAATATTATAGCGCTCACCAACCTAATGGTTACTGGCGGACCTGCCCTTCACCATAAACGATGTATTTGATGGCGGTCAGCTCTTTCAACCCCATCGGCCCGCGGGCGTGAAGTTTCTGCGTGGAAATACCGATCTCCGCCCCGAAGCCGAATTGCCCGCCGTCCGTGAAACGGGTTGAAGCATTTACGTAAACAGCCGCCGCGTCAACCTCTCTTAGAAAACGCCGGGCGTTGAAGTAACTTTTGGTGACAATGGCTTCGGAATGCTTCGTACCGTAACGGTATATGTGGTCGAGCGCCTCGTCGATACCCGCTACTACCCGTACCGCAAGCACGAGATCGAGGAATTCCGTATACCAGTCCTCTTCGGTAGCCGGCCGGGCCCACGAGACATATTTCAGGGTCTCCGGGCAGCCCCGGATCTCCACCCCCCGCCTCTTAAGGCTGTCGGCAATCACCGGCAAGAAGGACGGTGCCACCTTTTCATGGACCAGCAACGTTTCGATCGCGTTGCATACCCCCGGACGCTGGCACTTGGCGTTTATGATTATCGGCTCGGCCATGGTCAGGTCCGCAAACTCGTCCACGTAAACGTGGCAGTTGCCGATTCCGGTCTCGATTACTGGTACGGTCGCGGTCTTTACGACCGTCTGGATCAACCCGGCGCCACCCCTGGGAATCAGGACGTCCAGGTATTCGTTCAACCGCATCAAAACCTGAGCCGCCTCACGCTCCGTGCGGTCGATAAACTCGATTGCACCCTCCGGCAGGCCTGCCTCGTGGGCGGCGCCGGCGATAACCCGGGTAATGGCGATGTTGGAGTGAATAGCTTCCGAGCCGCCCCGGAGCACCACCGCATTGCCGGCTTTTAAACACAAGCCGGCGGCGTCAACGGTAACGTTGGGGCGTGCCTCGTAAATCATCCCTATGACACCGAGCGGGACGCGCACCTGGCCCACCTCCAGGCCGTTGGGCCGCCGCCACATCGCCACGACCTCGCCCACAGGGTCCGGTAGCCGCACCACGTCCCTCAAACCGTCCGCCATTTCTTTAACCCGGGCTTCGTTGAGCATAAGACGGTCAAGCAGCGCCCCGGACAACCCTTTTTCCTTGCCGGCTTCGAGATCGCGGGCGTTGGCTTCAATAATCGCGCCGGAACTCGCTTCGAGCGCCTCGGCCATGGCGGTGAGCGCCGCATTTTTCGCCGCGGTGGAAAGGTAGGCCAGCGCCCGTGCCGCGCTTTTTGCCCGCTTGGCCTTTTCGATTACCGCCGCTTCAATTTCGTTCATTGTTCCCCCTCCTGTTAGGCTAATACGGATGGACCGCTGGGGTCCGTTC
>QZIW01000084.1 GCA_003604985.1 Ammonifex sp. | reverse complement strand
CCCGCGGATTCTCCGAGGTAGTTATTCTTCCCCCGTATACGCCACCCGGATAACCTCCTCTATGGTGGTAATCCCTTTGATCGCCTTTCTAATTCCATCCTCGCGGAGGGTTCGCATCCCTCCGGCTACAGCCTGGCGTGAAATTTCTGCCGCCGAGGCCTTGGCGACAATCATTTCCTTTATAACGGGCGTTATGGGCAGCACTTCGGCGATGTTCGTCCTGCCACGATAGCCAATGTTGCTGCAATACCTGCAACCCCTCGCACGATAAAGAGTCACCGGCTCCTCGTAACCGGCTCCCAAGAGGAAACGTTCACGCATCTCCTTACCCGGTTCGTAGGGCTCGCGACACCGCGGGCACACCAAGCGGACCAAACGCTGCGCTGTTACACCGAGAACGGTTGAGGCCACCAGAAACGGTTCTACGCCCATGTCGATCAATCGGGTGAGCGCCCCTATGGCATCGTTAGTATGCAGCGTCGACAACACTAAATGACCGGTCATCGCCGCCCGCACCGCAATTTCCGCCGTTTCGCCGTCCCGGATCTCTCCCACCATCACGATATCCGGATCCTGCCGGAGAATAGCCCGCAGGCCCCGCGCAAAGGTGAGCCCCGCCTTCGGGTTGACTTGTACCTGGTTTACCCCGGATAAAAGGTATTCCACCGGGTCCTCAACGGTGATGACGTTGAGCTCCGGAGAACTGACCTCGGACAGAACCGCGTAGAGGGTGGTCGTTTTGCCGCTCCCGGTAGGGCCGGTGATCAGAATCATCCCGTAAGAATGGCGGATGATTTCTTTGAAGCGTTCAAGGTTTTCTTCCTGGAAGCCCAACTGATCGACCCGCAGGAGCATCTTACCTTTATCGAGAAGACGGATTACCACCTTCTCCCCAAAAACCGCAGGCATTGTGGAGACCCGCAGGTCAACATCCCGCTCCCGGTACCGGATCAGGATGCGCCCGTCTTGAGGAACACGACGCTCGGCGATATCCATATCCGCCATAATTTTGATCCGTGACACTAAGGGAGAACGGAATTTCCGCGGCAGCGTCATCGCGTCCCGCAGCATTCCGTCCACCCGGTACCTTACCCGCACCTGTTCCTGCTGGGGTTCGATATGGATATCGCTTGCCTGCTCGTTGATTGCCTGGATGATGATAGAGTTAGCCAGGCGAACGACAGGTGCTTCGTCCACTGACGCCTCTTCCGGGTGTTCAAGGTTGACCGCCTCCATCTGGATGCCTTCCGGCGGTTCCAGTTCCTGCATCGCCCTTTCCAGCCCCGGCAGCCCGAAATAGCGCTGGATCGCCGACTCGATCTCCTTTTCGGTGGCCAGCACCGGCTCAATCTCGAGGCCCGTGGCCAGGCGGATGTCATCGACCGCCACTACGTTCAGGGGGTCAACCACCGCTACTATTAACTTGTTTCCTTCCTTTTTTAGGGGAATCGCCTTGTGCCGTCGCACCAGGTGCTCGGGCACGCTCTCGACTAAAAGCGGGTTTAAGGTTACGGTGCTGAGGCTAACCTGGGGAATTCCGAGCTGAAACTCCAAAATATCGACGATGTCCTGTTCGGAAACGTAACCTAAACTGACCAATACCTTTCCCAGCCGCTCTCCGGTCTGCTGCTGCACTTTAAGCGCCTGCTCGAGTTGCGCCGGCGTTATCAACTTGTTTTCCAGGAGAAAATCTCCAATAAGCCGCCGCTGCCTTAAAGCCTTAGCCATCTCCTTGCCCCCTGAAAAACATGTTCGAAGTTCGAAGTTGGGTCAAACCGATGGACCTTTCTGGTCAGTTCTAAGTTCCAAGTTTAGCTCAAACGGATTGAATTTCGGGTTCGTTCTATGTTCTACGTTAAAGCTGAAACTGATGGCCCAGCACTCAGCGTAGCTTTTGAACTTCGAAGGAGAGACCTTCATTAGCCTAAATGGAGTGGTAGCTTTCAAACCTCAAGGACTGTACTGAGTGCTGGGTGGGATCTGTTCTGCGTTAAAACAGTTCGAAGTTCGAAGTTTTAAAAGAAGAAACCCGCAACCCGCAACTTCTATTCTCCAACTGCGGGCTCCTGTTCCACGACTCAGGACTCAGGACTTTACCCGCCACTCGCAACTCGTGACCCGCAACTTTCATCCTTCATCCTTCCGCCTTATCCTTTTCCTCTCACCTCTCACTTCTGCTCCCCGCAAGCACCGCTGTTACCGCTTCTACCGGCACCCCTCGCACAATCCGCACCCTGCCGATAGCTTCCGGAAAAATAAAGATCAACTGCTTGCTCGCCACCTTCTTGTCCCGGTGCATCGCTTCGAGAAGTGCCTCTACCGGGACATCCGCCGGAATCTCGCCCGGCAACCCGGTACGGGATACGATAGCGCTGATCCGCTCGACCCCTGCCGGCTCAAAATACCCCAAGCGCGCCGCCAGCCGCGCCGCCGCCACCATCCCGATCGCTACCGCCTCGCCGTGGACAAAACGGTTGTAATCGGTTATCGCCTCGAGGGCGTGCGCCACAGTGTGGCCGAAGTTTAAGACGGCGCGGATCCCTTCTTCTCTTTCATCGGCGGAAACCACATCGGCCTTAATACGGCAGGATGTGGCAATAGCATATTCCAGCGCCGCGCATTCAAGACCCAAGAGGCGTCCGATATTGGTTTCCAGCCAAGAAAAAAAGTTGGCGTCCCAGATAACGCCGTATTTTATCACTTCTGCCAGTCCTGCCCGTATTTCCCGGATGGGAAGCGTGGACAAAGTTTCAACATCCGCGAGGACAAACCGCGGCTGGTAAAAAGCACCGATAAGGTTTTTCCCCCGCGGGTGATTAACCCCCACCTTGCCGCCGACGCTTGCGTCAACCTGGGCCAAAAGCGTGGTCGGTACCTGGACTAAGGCCACGCCGCGCATATAGGTGGCGGCGAAAAAACCGGCCGTATCGCCTACCACGCCGCCCCCGAGGGCGATTACCGAGTCGCCGCGTTCGAGCCCGATGTCCAGGGCCTTCCCGTATAGTTCTTTCACCGTGTCCAGCGTCTTGTATTCTTCACCGTCCGGGATCTCTGCCTGGCAAACGGAAAAACCGGCCTTCTCCAAGCTGTCTTGCACCTGTTTGCCGTAAATTGCTCTTACCGTCGGGTTGGTCACAACCAGAATCCGGTTCGCCGTCAGGTGGCGCCGGGCAACAACCCCCAGCCTTTCGACTTCCCCCGCCGCGACGTAAATCGGGTAGCTCCGCTCCCCAAGGCTGACCGCAACCTCGGTCACTGAAGTTCCTTCCTCTTGAGGTATTCGTAGATTATGCGCGCCGAGTCGTCAGGCCCCTGCTTACCGGTATCGACTGCGAACTCGGCCACATCGTAAGAAGTCCCCCGCTGGTGAAGAAGCTCCTGCACCGAATGCTCCACCTCACCCTTAAGCAGCGGCCTTTTTTTTCGTTTCGACTTGACCCGGCCAACGATGACCTCCTGGTCTGCGTAAAGCTTGATAATGATTCCGTTTTGCCGCAGCAGCGTAACGTTCTCCGGGTTGAGGACCATCCCCCCCCCTGTTGCAATCACCAGCCCCGTCTTGGAAGCCAAGCGGCGGCAAAGAAGGTTTTCCTCTGACCTGAACCGCACCTCGCCATCCTCCGCGAAGATGCGCGCGACATTTTTCCCCGTCAACTGTTCGATCTCGGTGTCGGTATCAACAAACCGCCATCCCAGTAAACGCGCCAACCGCTTCCCTACCACGGTTTTGCCGGCGCCCATAAAACCAACGAGAACCACATTTTTCACCGCTACACCTGCCTTATTTTGGCCCGGTAAATGTTAAAGCTGCTTAATATTTCCATCATACTGTCCCCACCAAATTTCTCCATACACGCCCGCGCCATCTCCCAGGCAACGACCGCCTCCGCAATGATGCAGGCAGCCGGTACCGCGCATACGTCCGAACGTTCGTAGGCCGCCTCGACGCTTTCTTTTGAGGCGAGGTCTATACTCCTGAGCGGTTTCCGCAGCGTGGGTATGGGTTTCATCGCCGCGCGTAAAACGATAGGTTCACCGTTGGTCATCCCGCCCTCCAGACCGCCGGCCCGGTTTGTTTGCCGGTAAAAACCTCGCTCCGGTGCGTAAAATATCTCGTCCTGGACCATTGACCCCGGCAAACTCGAACCGGCGAAGCCAAGACCGATCTCCACCCCTTTGACCGCCTGGATACTCATGACCGCCTGGGCCAACCGCCCGTCGAGACGGCGGTCCCAGTGTACATAACTGCCAAGGCCGGGAGGCGCGCCGTCAACCCTAACTTCAAAGATACCGCCAAGTGAGTCACCCGTTTCCTTCGCCGCGTCGATCGCCGCCGTCATCGCGCTGCTCGCTGCCGCGTTCGCACAGTAAACAGGCGAGTCCGCAACCCGCTCCCGGATGTCACCGGGCCGACCCTCAACCGCCTCAACCCGGGCTTGCCCGATGCCCACAACCTGACCGTACACCTCTATTTGTAGTTCTTCAAGAAAACGACGGGCCACCGTGCCCGCCGCCACGCGTGCCGCCGTTTCCCTGGCGCTGGATCGTTCCAAAACGTTTCTGACATCAGTATGGCCGTATTTCAGGGCCCCGGCCAGGTCGGCGTGACCGGGACGCGGACGGGTTACCACGCGCTTGTACAGGTCGGCTTCCGCACCCGCAGTCATCGTCTCCCGCCAGTTTGCCCAGTCCCTGTTTCGAACCTTGAGCGCAATCGGCGACCCGAGCGTGTATTCGCCCCGGACGCCGCTTAGAATCTCCGCCTCATCCTTTTCAATCTGCTGCCGGCCTCCGCGCCCGTAACCTCCCTGGCGGCGCGCCAGTTGCGCGTTGATATATTCAACCGGAAGCTTAAGACCCGAAGGCATTCCTTCGACAACGGTAATCAGTGCGGGCCCGTGCGATTCCCCCGCAGTCAGATAGCGGAGCCCCATGTGAACAGCCACCCTTTTACAGCAGTTTCTCAGAAATTCGCTGAACTTGGTCGAAATCCTGCACCTTTGCAGGTACCGTTTCTAACTTTAAATGCGCGGGACCGAAATAAAACCGGTAAAAGAAATTTAGCTTTTATAAAAGGCGATACTTCGACAGGATACTACTGTCGTGTGGCCCCCGGTCAAGGATGTTCGGCGACCTGACTCGCGGCCTGGGCCGTTTTCAACGCGTTTTCCATCACGGTTATCGGCGCCGGCCTGCCCGTCCAAAGTTCAAACGCAGCCGCACCCTGGTGCAAGAGCATCCGGACCCCGTCTTGCGTCCGGGCACCGGCGGCAGCAGCCCTCTTTAAGAAACGCGTGGGAGCCGGGTTATATACCAGGTCCACCACTACTTGATCTTTTCGAAAGGCATCTGCCGGTACCGGCGGACATTCCGCCTCGCGGGGATGCATGCCTATACTAGTTGTTTGAACAACTATATCCGCCGACCGGATAATGCTCATCCCGGATTTACCCATCTCTTCCCACGGGACCGCCGTCGACTGCACACCGGTCGCTCCCGCAACCATTTGCGCGAGTTCTTTTGCCCTTTCAAGAGTCCGGTTAAAAAAGGTAATCCGCCGGATGCGGCTCATTCCCAGCGCTGCGCCGACCGCCCTTGCCGCCCCCCCGGCGCCGAGAACTGCCGCTTCTTTCCCTCGGGGATCAAAACCAGTGTCTTCGAGCGCCTTCAGAAAACCGATGGCGTCCGTGTTGTATCCGGTCAGCCGGCCGTCGTGGTTAACTATCGTATTGACCGCGCCGATCAATCCTGCCGCTTCCGTTACTACGTCCAGGGAGTCAAGTACCGTCTCCTTGTGCGGAACCGTTACGTTAACGCCGACAATCGAGAGCGCCCTGATCCCCGCCACCGCGTTTTTAAGTTCTTCCGGCCGTACATCAAACGGCAAATACGCAAAGTCGAGGCCGAGCGCCGCGAAAGCCGCATTGTGCATGGCAGGGGACAGCGTGTGGGTGATCGGGTGACCCAATATTCCCACCAACTTGGTCCTACCCGTGATGACAGGTTTAACCACGGTTTTCCCTCCTGATCCCGGAAAACGAGTTCCGGCCCCGCCCTGTGACCCACGGTAAGATCAGCCTTTCGATCCTGCGGACAATCAACCTGGTAAGGATAAAGTCCGGACCGCCGAGGGAAGAGACCAGAATGGTGAACAGCCCCATCCGGTTTCCTCCGAGAACATCCGTAAACACCTGATCGCCCACGACCGCGGTTTCACTCGCCTGGGTCCCTAACAGCGCAAGGGCTTTGCGAAACGCCCAACGCCTCGGCTTAGTGGCGGCAAAAACACCGGGCAGGTCGAGGATGCGGGCCAGCCTCCCGCCCTTGCCGCGCGAGTTGTTTGAGACAATACAAAGCTTGAACCCGTGCCGGCGGAGGTCCCGGAGCCATTCCAGCACCTCGGGCTCCGCCTTGTTTTCACCGCGAGCGACCAGCGTGTTGTCAAGGTCAAAAATGAGGGCGGAAATTCCCCTTTTTTTTAGCAACTCGGGGTCGATATCAAAAAGCGATTCCAGGTATAAGTCCGGGTGTAAAAGCTTCAGCAATTCCTACCCCCCCGGCCGAGGAACCGGTCTACGAGAAACTCCGAAATCCGCTCCACGTCGTCAAGGGCAAAGCACCGGACACTTTCCGGAACGGAAGCTGGGGCGGCGGCCACTACCGCCACGGTCCAATCGTCGATTTCGGCTTCCCTTCCTTGCTCCCCGCCCTGGATCAGACGTATTTTTGGAAGCGGCGCGTTCTTGTACCCCTCCACCAAAATCAGGTCCATATCCGCTTCTAAAACCCCCAAAACGGGCCCCAACGGCGGTTCCCCCTGCTGAAAGTAATAAACCCCACCCGGCCCTGCAAGTGCGGTCTTTACGGCGCCCGCCCGGGCAAAGCGTTCGGTGTCTTTGCCGGGAACGTCGTTAAGCTCGTGCCCGGTGTGCTTCAGGGTCGCCACCCGGTATCCCGCCGCGGTCAACACCTTTAGCAAGCCTTCGATCAAAGTCGTCTTCCCTGCCCTCGACGGCCCGACCACCCCCACCACGGGAACGGCGGCAGAGATCCCTTGACGAAGTTGTTCAACCTCGCAGGGCGTGTTTACGTTTACGAAGACACGACGGTATTGCGGCCACCCGGATAAATCCGGCTCGGTTAAATAGCGCACCCGCACCTCGCCCAGGAAACTCACCACCCGGCGGCCTCCCGCTTCGAGGTACCGGTTGATGGGATCGAGGCAGGTTTTCCGGTAGGCCGCAAACAGCGGTTGAAGTCTGCCCCCGACGCAAGGCACAGCCGCGTCAAAACCCCTGGTCCGTTCCGCGACGAAAGCCGCCAATTCCCCGTCAACATAGGGAAGGTCGCAGGCGGTCACAAAAACAACATCGTTGGCCGCGCAGGCGAGACCCGCGTGAATTCCTCCCAGCGGGCCGGCACCGGGGAAGATGTCCTGCACCACCCGGTCGGCAAGACCGCCGTACAGTTCCGGGTCGCCGGCGATTATCACCTCGGGAAACACCCTTCTCAGGGCGTCTATCCCCCGCTCTATCAGCGTATCCCCTTCAAAACGCAGAAAGGCTTTGTTTTCCCCCATCCGGGTGCTTTTACCCCCGGCCAGTATTACTGCCGAAGCGGCTGTTTCCTGTTTCATTTTTTTAGCTTAACCCAATTTAGCCGATACCGCCAGTGGTTGCGAACAAAAAATTCGCTTAGACAGGCACAACACCTGCCCCCATGGCGTAAACATATTGGTGCATCCGTCTGAGGAGGGGTCTGATGGTCTCCATTTTCGCTGCCGCTCTATCCCTTGGAAGCTTGCCGTTGTTTCTCGGCTACGTTACGAACAACTCCTTCCCCCGCCCGCTCTCCGAAGAAGAAGAAAAAAAGCACATCCGCCAGATGCTGCGTGGTGACGAGTCCGCCCGGAACATCCTCATCGAGCACAACCTGCGCTTGGTCGCACACATCGTGAAGAAGTACGAGGGTGCCGGATACGATACCGAGGACTTGATTTCCATCGGCTCAGTGGGTTTGGTAAAGGCCATAAAAACGTACAACCCGAACAAGGGCACCCGTCTTGCGACGTATGCCGCCCGGTGCATCGAGAACGAAATCCTCATGTATTTTCGTTCCGCCAAAAAAAGCCGCACCGAGATTTCGCTCCACGAGCCCGTCGGTGTCGACAAAGAAGGAAACGAAGTGGTCCTGATTGACATCCTGGGAAGCGAACCCGACGCCGTTGTGGAACAGGTTTCGCGTCGTATTGAACAAGGATCGCTCCGGGAGAAACTTTCCCACCTGACCTGCCGCGAGCAAAAGATCATCACCGCGCGATACGGGCTTTTGAACGGCAAGTGCCTCACCCAGCACCAGATCGCGGATATTTTGGGCATATCACGCAGCTACGTTTCACGCATTGAGAAGCGCGCGCTGGAAAAACTGGGGGTGGCCTGTAAGAACCAGGGGGTGGGCGGTTAGCTATGCTTTGTGTTCAAGCCGGTGCGGGCCTTGCTCATCCTGAAGTCCCGGTTCGTACCGCTCTTCGGTTAAAAGCTTTCCCCAGAGCAGGTGAGTTACCCCTTCCGTCTTTTTAAATCCGAGCGTTTCGTACATACGGCGGGCCGGGTGCAAGCGGCTGAGCGTCCACAAAAAAAGGGGCCGGTATCCACACTGTTTGCTGAAAGCCACCGCTTCCGTCACCAAGGAACGTCCCAAACCGCACCCCCCGGAATTTGGGTGGACAATATTCGAAAAATTTTGCGCCCCGGCATCAACTGGTGAATCAGCAAATGCATGAACTATTTCCTAAAAAAGAAAAAACCCTTGGCGGAGAAATTAACCCGCTTCAGGATCTGCCCATCAAAGGTGCCGCTCAGGGCCCAAAGAGTTGGGGCTGGAGAACCATTTTTTTTGGGGGGGAATCTTTTCCCTGCAAAAGGGGGTAACGCTTAAAAGCCTTCTATAGTTTCAGGGTGGCTAATGTCTCCCCCAGGTCCTTGGCAAGGTTGTCGAGCATGGCGCACGCCTGGGCAACGCCTTCGATCAGCGCGGTCTGCGCTTCCGAGGCGGAAGTTACTCCTTCCAAAGCAATGCTGAAATCCCGGCTGGCCTCGACGGTCTCCTGAATCCGGTCCGTTACCGCCCTTATTTCCTCCACCAGGCCGATGAAAGCTTCCGTTGCATCCTTGGTCGCAGCCCGTCCCTGACCTATCAGGCGGCGGTCTTCGTCTACCGAAGATATCACCTCACGGGTGTGCTCCTGGACCGATACTATAAGGTCCATAACATCCTTGGTCGACCTGGCGGCTTCCTGAGCGCGGACGCGTATTTCGCGTACAAGATCCGCAAAAACGCCTTCCTGCCCGCCTCCACTCTCCGCCGTAAGTTCCTCCGCCGCTTTGCGTGAAAGCAGGTCCGCCTGGTCGGCGAACTGGGAAATAAACTCCACGGTCTGCCTCACGTCCGTTAACGCCGCGCTGAGGTCCCTTACCGCCTGGCTCGCCCGGGCGGCCACCCGTGCCGTGGACTCCATCTGGTTTAAAACATGGGACGTTGTTTCCTTGATATTTTCCGCCTGCGCCGATGTCCGCTCGGACACCCCGGCAAGTGCTCCGGCGCGGTCGTTCAGATCCGCGATAGTTGCCACAGTTCGGCTGAGGACGGCCGTTGCTTCACCCGATGACCTTGCGGCCTCCTGAGCTTTGCGGCGAAGGTCGGTCGCAAAATGTCCCGTCTCTCCGGCCTTGGTCTGTATTCGTTCGGTTAGTTCGCGCAGGTTGGCGAGCATCGTGGCAAACGAGCGGGCCAACTGCCCGACTTCGTCGCGCGAAGCGACCTCAAGTTCCTGCGGCGTAAGATCCCCACGAGCGATCCGGTTCACCTGTTCCTCAATTTTTCTTACCGGATCGGATATTGTTCGGGAAATGTAAAGGGCCGCGGCAATACCAAAGAGTAAACTTAAAATGCCGAACGCGGTGAAAAGGTTTTCAATCCGGCGCACCCTGGCGGCATTAGCCGCCACAGCCCTGTCCATCAGCTTCTGCTGATAGTCGATAAAGTCCTCGCCCTGGGCGATGACACCGCGTACGGTGCCGCGCTGGGCCATGGTAAGGCGAATAACCTCCGCAAGTTTCTCCTGGTCCGACAGCCCCGGGCGCTCCCGAACGGCGACAATGCTCTGCGCATATACGTCGGTAAACCCGTTCACGGTCCGCCTGAGGTTCGCAAAAAGCACTTTCTCTTCGTCGGAGGTCAACCCCTTTTCAAGTTCGACCAGCGACGCATGGACGCGGTCGACCTGGCGGCGGAACTCCGCCTCGTATTCCTCGCGGCCGGTCAGGAGGTAGGTGCGAAGCATGAGCGCTTCGTATTCAACGGCAAGCATAAGGTCCTTCGTCTCACTGACCATGAGGACGCGGTGGTTGATGAGGTTGCTGTAAGACTGCTGCATCCGGTGCATGCTTAGCAGCGCAAGCGTTCCCAGGATTGAAAAGACCAGAAACACACTCAGGTACCAGGCCAGGATTTTGTGCCTGATGTGCATGTACCTTTTTTCCTCCTTGTTTTAAACACGCCGCTCGTGCCGGCTTCTACGGACCGTGCCGATTTCACTGTACAACCGCATTATACTTCCTACAGGCGTGAGCTATCAATTACGAAGTTCTGCTTTTGTTTCGGTGCCGGGGTCACAAAAAAAGCAGGGCACCAAAACCCCGCATCATCGGCCGGACCTCGTTCCATAAATGGCACTCCCTACCCGGGGAGCGTCACGATGAACCGGGTCCCGGCTGCTTCGTCGGATGAAACCTTTACGGTACCAAGCAGCGCCTCGGCCAGGTTCTTCACGATGTGCAACCCCAGGCCGCTGTGCCCCTCGCCCTTGGTGGTATAGCCCGACTCGAACACCCGTTCCAACGGTGTCGCCTGTATCAGGCCCCGGTTCACCACTTCCAACCGCAAAAGGGGCCCGGCCCTGCGGGCCGAGAACCCTACCACCCTGTCCTGCTCGTCTAAAGAAGAAACCGCATCCAGCGCGTTGTCAATAAGGTTCCCGATAATCCGTGCAACCGGCAGAACTTTCCCTCCCAGCTCTCTGAGGGACGTTGACACGTTTATGTCCAGCCTTACCCTCCGCACATCCGCTTCCGTCGCTTTTGCCTTCAGTAATGCGCCTATTACCGGGTTATCCACTTGAAGGACACTGTTTAATACCGATATTTGGCCGGATACTCCGTCGAGGTAACCCGCCAAATCCTGATACCGGCCCTCCCGGCAAAACCTTGCAATTTCCTTGATATGACTTAAGAAGTCCTCGTTTTGGACCCGCATCGATTCGGCCAGGCTGTTAAAGCTATCCGCCATGGCCAACCGGGCGCTGAAAAGGGCTTCTCTTTCGTAAAGCCTGAACATCCTCACGGTAGTGAGGACACTGAGAATTATAGTCGCCGCAAACAAAAAGAAGACGACTGCTCTTGCCGAGACATCGCCGGACACTACCCGGCCCACCCGCATGTCTACGGCAAAAACGCCCGCGAGGAAAAGCAACTGCAGCAAAGCCGGTGCGGCTACTGCGTACCTGTTCTTGCGAAAAACGGTAAAGTTCAAGGCACCCTCTTTAAGTTTTTTGCATTACTTCTCTTTCAGCCGGACCCGTGATCACGTTCGTTGATTAGACGGCAAAAATTCTCAAAGGCTTCACGGCGCATGGTCGCCTTACGGGGATAATTGTGAAAGGTGACCTCGTAAGCGCGGTCCGTGTAAGGCGAGATTTTTTCCACACTGTCTACGTTGATGATATAACTCCTATGGCAACGAAAAAACCTGGTGCGGTCAAGTTGACTTGCGATAGAGGACAGGTTTTCCGTAGTTTCGTAACAACTTTCGCGGGTGTGGATAAGGCATTTCCTTCCCGTTTTTTCTATAAACAAAATGTTTTCCGTGGTTACCACAAAGGCCCCATGCCCGCTCTTCACAAAAAGCCGCTTGTGCCTATCGGGTTTTGCCTGGCCGAAATCGGCCCTTACACGCGACAGGCTAACCTTTTCTCCAGCCATGGATTGGAGTTCTTTGAAGCGCTTTCCTTTGGCGAGCGCCCGGCCGACCCGGTCCCTGCTGAGCGGCTTGATGATATAGTCAACGGCGTCCAGATCAAAAGCTTCGGCGGCGTACTGGGGGTAGGCGCTGATGAAGACGGAAAAAACATTCGGGTACTCCTTTTGCAATTGATGGACTGCAGTCAGGCCGTCAAGGCCGGGCATCTGTACGTCCGCAAAAATTATGTCCGGGTTGGTTTTGGCAACGAGTTCAAGCAAACTCCTGCCGCTGTCCGCGGTGCCGACCACCATTACACCTTCATAACTCTCCAGCAGGTCCTTTAACAGATTGGTTGTCGGTTCGTCGTCGTCGGCCACAACTACCGTCAAAGTCGACCCGGCCATAAAGACCTCCGTGAAAACTTTTATTGTACATAATAATACACTAATTTAAAATAGTATCAAATCGCTGTAAGAATTGTTGCCCAGGATTAATAATGGGTGGCGTGGGTTGTATGGACGGGACGGGTTCGACCCTTCTGAGCCTTGGACTTTCGTTCTACGCTTTCACCATGGACGTCGCGGTGGCGCTGACACTCGCCCTTATCTTGAGTGGATACGACATAAAGGGGAACAGGTTTAAAATATTGGCCTTTGCGGCGTTTTTCGGCGCTTTAGGGGCGGCCATTTTATATTTTCCCCCTTCGTTACGGACTATTGCCAACGTTTTGTTGAGTTTCACCGCCATCAAAGTCTATCTAAATCTCCCCTTTAACAGGACTTTTCTGGTGCTTTTTTTGTTTCTCTCTTTCAGCATTGTGGGCCCGGGTACGTCAACGCTGGCCTGGCATTATTGGTTCAAGGTGTCAACGGCGCAATTCCTTGCCTCTCCTTTGCTGCGTTTCCTCTACCCTCTGTCGTACAACGTCCCGCTTGCCGGTCTTGCCTGGTTGGCTTACCGGTACAAGTGGCGGGCCATCACCGGAATCAGCCAGATCAAGATACCCGCCGCTGCCTTGCCTCCCGCCGCACAGTTTGTATTGCTGCTTATTATGATAAACGATTTTTTCTTCGGCTCGGAATTGACCCTTGAGAGCCGCATAGTCAAGGCGCTCATCTTTTCTATGCTGGCGGCGGCAACTCTTCTCTCTTCGTTTTTGATCTGGCGCTTCCTCCGCGTGGCGGAAAAAGAAGCCGCAGCAGTCGCCCAGGAGACGCTCGCCGGAGAAATGCGGAGCCGGATAGACGCTGTCAGGGCACAACGCCACGACTTCATCAATCAGTTCCAGATAATGGTCGCCTTACTCAAAGAAGGCCGCAAGCAAGAATTGACTTCTTTTGTGGAGGCGGTGCAGCAAAGTGCCGACGATCGCCCGCCGGCGTATTAGGCAGGCGGCGCGCAGACTCGAAAGGGGCCGGGCGGAATTTCAAGCAAGTCGAGCGCTCCGGTTCAAAACATTTCGGATGAGGGCCAAGAACCTCGGCACGTCAAAGGGTTTTTCCACAATCCCCGCTACCGGCAGGTTCTCTCCTACCTTCCCTTTAACGGCGTCTTCGTAACCCGTGATGAATATGATCGACGTGCCCCCGTCGATATCGCGAATCCTGTGAGCCACGTCGAAACCGTTCATCCCGCCGAGCTTAACGTCTACGATCGCCAGGCGCGGTTTGTATTGAGAGATCAGGCGAAGACCTTCCGGCCCCGAGCCGGCGGCAAGGTGGGATATTTTGGCCACTGAGAGCATTTCTTTCAAAAGCCGGCGCACACTCGCGTCATCGTCGATAACCACAACTTCGACATTTTCACCCACGGAAATCACCCTCCTCGAATGTGAAGCCCGGGAAACTGGTAAGTCCCCGGTTTATCCGGCTTCGATTTCGTTTTCGAGATTTAACGGCAGCAAGACATCCACGGTGGTCCCCTCACCCACCTTGCTTTTGACGCGCAGTTCCCCGCCCATCCGCCGCACAAGCGAGGACGACTCGGAAAGTCCAAGCCCGGTTCCCCCAAGCTTGGTCGTAAAGAAAGGACGAAACACGTTTGGGATTCTCTCCCCGGGAATCCCCGTGCCGTTGTCCTTAAATCTTACGTAAACGTTCGCCTCATCCTTTTCCAGGATAACCTCGAGCCGTCCGCCGTCCCGCATGGCCTCAATCGCGTTCTTGGTAATGTTGAGGAAAACTTGTTTCAGGCTGTTGCCGTCTCCCATTACCGGGGGAAACCCCTTCGGGACTTGTCCGTATAGGACCTCGACGTCATTGAGAATGGTTTCACTCCGCAGCAGGAATCTAAGTTCTTCGAGCATTCGTGGCAGGTCAACCGGTTCAATATCCATTGCGGCGCCCGGTTTCGCAAAGTTCAAGAAATCGGCCAAGATCCTGTTCATCCGCATTAGTTCTTCTCAGACCCCTACCGGGATTTCCTGACGCTTTGGTTCGCTGTCCACTAAGTCGCAGAGTTCGATAGCGCCCACAGCCGCCGTAAGCGGGTTCCGGATCTCATGTGCCAGCCCTGCGGCCACTTCACCTGCGGTCGCCAACCTCTCCCAGTCCTGCATCTGCCGCCGCAGTCTCACCGCTTCGGTAACGTCCTCGAAAACCACGATGGCGCCCTCGGCGACGCCGTCTTCCCCCGCCAGCGGCACGACGTGCCACTGCAGATGGAGCAGCGTTTCGCCGTCCAGGCGGCTCAAGTAAGCGTAGACCGCCTCAACGCACCTTCCTTTCTCCTTCAGCTCGTCGAGGCTGAGGAGTGAGACCGGTGGAGCCTTGTGGGGCATAACCCGGGGGTCCGGCGTTGGAGGCGTTGGTTCCCGCTCTGACGGCCTTTTTTTGTAGCCGCCGCTGACCAGAAGGTAAAAACCACCGTGCAACGGGATCACGGCTACCGGCAGGTTGAGCGGGTCGTAAATGAACCGGGGCCGGCCCGGGGTATCGCCGGATTTGGGGATCCGGCGGAAAATATCTTCGTATTCGGCAGGCAGTTCCCCGGCCACTTTGACTTTGTTTGCCTGCCCTCACGCAGCCGTTCAAGCATGACGATATGGTCGGCTACGTGGCCACCATTTTCTCAATTTCATCAGCCTTCTTACCCATGGAGACCTCCTCTTCAAAAATCGCAATATACTTCTATAAAACGTATCCCCCCCCTTTTTTTTGCAGCCCAAAAAATCCCTATAAAATCGAGTGATTACGATAAAATAGGCCACACACTTTGGCTTCCCCTTGCTTTTCCTAATTTACCCAGGGATTGGTTTTGAGGCCTCTTCAAAAAAAATGTGTACGCGGCGGTTTTTTCACCCGACCGCGGGGATTTAGCGTCAACCCTAAAAAAAATGGGGGTTGAACAACCCCGATTGACTTAATTCCAAAATATGCTTTAATTTTAGACAAATCAGCGCAATTTTTCTTTATTATTCTTCCCATCGTGCAGGGTAACCCCTTACGTCGACGTGGACGAAACCCTGCTTGGGATATGTGCCGATGCCGTCCGCACCGGAGCTTTCCGCGAACTTAGCAAGCTGGGCCACGCCGACACCTTTTATGGAAACGTCCGCCGCCTTCCCGTACAGGTGCTGGCTGTCAGGTTTCCCCCCGATTTTTTTGTTGTACTGCTCGCACCGGTTCCAGGAATGGACGACTACCGGCCGGTGCCCGGCCGCAGCTCTCATGGCCTCGAGAAGCCTGACAAGTATATCGTTGACGACCATCCGGCCGCAGCCGCACCTGCACCGTGCTTCCTCCTCGGTGAAGTGCGAACTTAACCTTGCCATTTTTCCGCGCCTCCCCGACGTCGCAGTTTATTTTTTGGTGACGTTCTTTAACATTATATTACCATTTGCTGACAAGTGCCATCGGGTGACGCCGGACCGCTGAGCCGGCATAGACTACCGGGCGAACCGGTTCAAAACAGTGGAGATCTCCAGCATGCGGTTTTCCTTCCAAAGCTGGAGCCCTTTGCAGAGAACGGCACGGGGTGAAACCTCGGGGAGTTCAGACAGTTGAAAAACACGCAATGGTCCGGCTTTTTAAAAGTTTCATATTCCTGAAATCCTGAAATAGCGCCGCAACTTCTCTATGTCACCGCCTGATTCCCTGCACTTTGCTCGCTCGCCGGTGATTTAGGTTGGTGCTCGTGTGGTATGTATGTGCTTAAATTATGCCATTTTCCTTTAAATATGGGCCGGTTTCACTTTGAAATCGGCCCGGTTTCGGCTAAAATCTTTTTAAACGGTCTACGGAGGTATGTTATGCGGGTTGTCGTTGGCATAACGGGCGCGTCCGGGGTGGTTTACGGAGTAACCCTGCTGCGGGCCTTAAAGCAATACGGGACGGAAACCCACCTGCTGTTGAGCAGGCAGGCGGAAATCCTGATCGGCGTGGAAACGTCTCATTCGGCCGCGGACGTGCGGGCGCTGGCGTCATACGCGTATGCCGAAGACGAATTCAACGCCCCTGTAGCCAGCGGCTCTTTTTTGCACCAGGGAATGGTGATCGCCCCCTGTTCCATGAAAACGCTGGCCGGCATCGCCTCCGGTTATGCCGAAAACCTGATCCAGCGAGCCGCGGACGTGACGATTAAAGAGAGACGCCGGCTCATCCTCCTTCCGCGGGAGTCACCGTTTAGCGCCATTCATCTTGAAAACATGCTCAAGCTTGCCCGGCTCGGGGTGGTGATCGCCCCGCCCGTACCGGCCTTTTATTCCCACCCGAAGACAATTGCTGATCTCGTTGATTTTTCCGTGGGGCGCCTCCTTGACCTGCTGGATCTGGAAAACGGCCTCGTGAAGCGATGGGGAGATTGATAAAGCGAAAACAGGCCGGTCAGGGTATCGGCGAGGTGTTGCGCCGTTTCTGGAACGTCTTTTCGGGTTCGGGGCAGTAAGGTCACATCGGGTAGCGGTGCAGGAAAAATGTGGCCAAACTGAAGTAGATCAGCATGCTGCAGACGTCCATCAGGGTGGTGATGAAAGGCCCGGACGCGAGGGCGGGATCAATACCGAAACGGTTGATAATTAACGGTACGAAACTGCCGATGACGGCGGCAATGATCATGCTGCTGGCAAGCGAGACCCCGACGATAGTCCCAAAAACCGCCTCCCCCTGCCAGACGTAGGCGACGCCGGCCATAATGAGGCCGGAAACCACCCCGACTAGTACGGCCACCCCCACTTCCCCCATGATTACCGTCAGCACACCCCGGGGGCTCACCTCACCGGTCGCCAGTCCCCTTACCACGACGGCCAGCGTCTGGGTCGCCAGGTTGCCCGGTCCGCCCGCCATCACCGTCATAAAAAAAGCCAGCGCCGTGATGGCACTCAGGGTTGCGGAAAAGTTGGCGATAACGCTCGCGGCGAGAAGCCCGCCGAACAAAAGCACCACCAGCCAGGGAAGGCGCTTGCCGGCCCGTTTCAAAACGCTCGTGCCGAAGTACCGCCCCTCATACTCGACGTGGGCGAGCCGCAGAATGTCTTCGGTGGCCTCTTCCTCGAGCACGTCAAGAACGTCGTCAACCGTAACGATGCCCAACAACTTGTGCTCATCGTCAACCACCGGCACCGCCAGAAAGTCGTATTTACCCACAACCCGGGCCACTTCCTCCTGGTCGGTATCCACGTGGACGCTCACCACCTCGGTCCGCATGACGTCCGCCACACGGGTTGACGGCGCGGAGAGGATAAGTTCGCGCAGGGACACAACGCCGACAAGCTGGTTTTGTTTGTTTACTACGTAAACGTAGTAAACCGTCTCCGCATCGGGAGCAGTGGTCCGTAAGAACTCCAGGGCTTCCCCGGCGGTGATGCCTTCGTCTACAGAGACGCACTCGGTGGTCATCAGGCCGCCGGCGGTCTCGGGTCCGTATTCAAGCAATTCCTGGACGTCTTCGGCCTCGGAAGTTCCCATCAACGAAAGAAAACGCTCCTGTTCTTCGCGCTGCATCCCTCCGAGAAGGTCAACGGCGTCGTCCGGGGACATCTCCCGGAGGATCTGCGCCGCCCGCCATTCACCCAACCCTTCGAGTAGCGCCGCCACTTCGGCGCGGTCAAGCTCGTAGAGCACCGCAGCGGCCTTGGAGGGTTCGCACATCCGGATGATCTTTATCTGCTGGGCAAGGTTGAGTTCCGGCAGCGTTTCCGCCAGGTCGGCGTAATGCACCTCGCGCAGGAACCGCCGCAGTCCCTCGGTGGGACCGGCGGCAAGGTAAGCGCGGATTTTCTCAAGGGCGTCCTTCGCTTCGATCGACATATTATTTCCTCAACAAAAAAGCCCTCGTCCCTTTGTTGGAAGGCTTTAGCGTTCTTGTTAACCCTTTTTCACTTTAGCAGCTAGAACCGGAGATGTCAATTTCGGACCTGACTTTTCACCACCGGTCGGGGCGGTAGCCGAATTCCCCGAGAAACGTTTCGTTCCGGCGCCAGTTCTGTTTTACTTTCACCCACAGGTCAAGGTAAACGCGCGTGCCGAACAGCGCCTCAATTTCGGCCCTTGCCATCTGCCCCACCTTTTTCACCATCCGACCCCTTCCCCCCAGCAGAATCCCCTTGTGTGAATCTTTCTCGGTGTAGACCACGGCCCGGATAAATAAGACCTTCCCGTGCCGGGGGACCACCTCTTCAACCACCACTGTTACGCCGTGCGGGACCTCTTCGCGGGTGAGTTGAAGCACCTTTTCCCGGATCAATTCCGCGATGACGAATTGCTCCGGCTGGTCGGTGACCGCTTCCGCCGGATAATATCTGGGCCCCGGCGGCAGGTGACGTATGATTTCGGCCACCAGCCCGTCCATGTTATCCCCTTTCAGGGCAGAGACGGGAACAATGGCCGTAAAATCGTGTTTTTGCTGAAGGTCGCTGATAAGCGGAAGCAAAGATTCCCTCGGCACAAGGTCGATCTTGTTTATGCCCAGAATCGCCGGGGTCCCGGCGTCCTTCAGCCGGTTAAGTACGAACTTGTCACCGGGCCCGAAAGGTGAGTGCGCTTCAACGATAAAAAGAACAAGATCGACTTCCTTTAAGGTTTGGAGTGCGACTTTTACCATGTATTGTCCCAACCGGTGCTTCGCTTTATGAATGCCGGGAGTGTCGAGGAAAATGACTTGGGCCTCGGGGCGGGTCAGGACGGCCTGGATCCGGTTGCGGGTGGTCTGGGGCTTATCGGAAACAATGGCCACCTTGGCCCCCACCATCCGGTTGAGGAGCGTGGACTTGCCGACGTTAGGCCGGCCTACGATGCTGACAAACCCCGAGCGGTGTTCCTTTTCTTTCATTTCTCGAAGGAATTCGGTAGGAGCGTTTTTAGTTGCTGTTCTTCATATTCTCCGCCGTAGTCGGCCATAATAATCCGCATTTCCGGGTTGAACTCGTAAAGCACCTGCCGGCAGGCGCCGCAGGGGCGGCAAAAACCCTGCTTGTTCCACGCCACCGCGAGAGCGTCGAAACGGCGGCACCCGGCGCTGACCGCGTTTACCACGGCCACTCTCTCAGCGCAAACCGTAAGGGCGTAAGAAACGTTTTCCACGTTCACCCCGGTGAAAACCCTGCCTTCCCGCGTCAAAAGCGCCGCCCCCACCGAGATGCCCGAGTAAGGAGCATAAGCGTTTTCGCGGGCGGCAAGGGCCATGTTTACCAGTTCAATCGCCTGCATTTTTATTCCACCCCAGGCGGGTTCAATACCATAGTGTTCAATATCTCTTCTTCTTTGCCCCGCATCCGCGCAGCGTCTTCGCCCGTTTCGTGGTCGCAACCCAGAAGGTGCAGAGTGCCGTGCACGACCAGCTTCGCGACCTCCTCCGCTAAGACACGCTGTAAAGCGCGCGCCGAGCGCAGGGCAGTCTCGAGTGAGACCACCACGTCCCCCAGGAGCAGGACCCGGGAACCGTCTTCTTGCGGCTCCTCCTCGCCCATCGGGAAGGACAAGACGTCCGTCGGTTCGTTTTTACCGCGGTAACGATGGTTCAATTCCTGCATGGCGGCATCGTCCACGAAAGTTATGCCGAGTTCCACCTCGCCCGGTAGTGCGGCCGAGTTCAAAGCCGCCTCCGCCGCCCGCCGCGCGGTTAGCCCCAGCACGTCGGTTACCGGTACCTTCTCCTGCCGGTTTTGCACTATCACCGTCATTACACTTTCTCCTCCGGTTAAGCTTAGTCGGATGGACCTTTGGGGTCCGTTCAACGTTCAAGCTAATACTGCATAACATCCGGGTCCGTT
>QZIW01000044.1 GCA_003604985.1 Ammonifex sp. | reverse complement strand
TAATCTTGGCATTGGCGGGCCCGATCAACTTCTGTTTGATGCTGGTAACCGTCACGCCGTCGATCTGAATGTTTCCAGTCATATTCCATCTCCTTTCAATTAAAAATCGCGATAAATTCGCGGACCATTTTCTTGAATGGTTTAGGGCTAACAAACAACGCCATAACGATGGCGACGCCCCAGAAGAGCACCAAGAACATTTCTGTCAGACCCATACTTAACCCTCTTCCCTTTCATTGCGGCAGGACGATATTCTCCGCCTCACGGATAAAGTCCCGCGGCACCGCGATATCGCCGCCCACAATCCAGTATTTTTCTTCTTTCTTTTCCAGTTCTCCATTGAGCGCCCCCTTAATCAACTCCGAGGTCGCCATCAAAGACTTATAGAGCAACCGCAAGGTCTCTTTCTGTCCCTTAATCCGGCGCTCCAGAAGGCGGATGTCCGCCATGATGTCGGCGACTTCTTCGTGCATCAGTGCGGCTTTGTCTTGTAGTCTCATGGCCTCTCCTAAGCCAACCTGATAGCCAGTGCCGCCAGTATCCCGCCCCAGAGGACGGCAAAAGCATGCAGTTTGTAATGCGCGAACATTTCTATTCACTCCTTTCTTCTCTTCTTATCTCCCGGGATTTCCGGAGAATGTCATCGAAGGTCACATCTTTGTCCGCTGGCAGTTGATTGATGACCTTGCGGCGGTTTCGCCGAACGACATTCATCCGGGAAATCTCCTCGGGAGAAGCGTTAGATTTTATTTTGGGAGAAATCTCCGGGACTGGGACCCCGAAACGGTTGTGTACCTCATCACCGGAGATATAGGTCTTGCGCCCGGGTACTTTGGTCGCCCGGATTGCCCCCGCCGCTATCCACTGGTACACCGCCGAGACCGACTTTCCGAAGAAAGCCGCCACCTCGGAGACGGTGTAATACCGGCCTCGGTATATGCGGACGGGACGGTGAGAACGAAGATTTCCTATTGACAATCTGGAGTTTTCCGGTATACTATCACCGGGTGAGGGATTACCCGTCATTGCGTTTATCTCCATTGGAAGGATTGATAACTGGCCTGATTAGAAGGTCAGATGTCCCCGGGATCCTGTAGATCTCAAGTTTCGTCTCACCATTCAGGCCGCATTCTTCAACCCAGATACTCGGGAGAGTAGCATTTGGAGACTGACCTTCATATACTCTCAACTTTGTCTGGCTGACAAGAACCAATTGGTTCATATATGTACCACCTTGATTAAAAAAATATTCATCATTTGATATATCGGCCTTTCTGGTTCAAATATAAACCAATTATAAAACTTGTCAAGCAAATTCTCTAAATATTTTATATATGTATCTAAATCATTGCATATATTGAACATGTGCCAGGCGCTAAATTGCGAGAATTGATGCTCAGATTCGGATTCAGCCAGCGGGAATTAGCGAAAAAGTCCGGTGTATCTCACGCCACGATCAACCGCTTTCTGAATAATAAGGGAAACCTTACCGATAAAAATCTATCTGCGATTGCCAATGTTTTCAAGATCACTATCTCTGAGCTTAAAGGCGAGACGATGCCCATTCCCAAAACTGTCGAGGAGCTCCACCACCTTGAATGGGAAGATATCGACTTAGCCCACGGGATTATAAAAATCCAATCGAAAAAAGGCTGGCACCCTAAAACCTATGAGCTCCGGTCAATACCGATCAGCTCCAGGCTCAAAGAAACAATCAAAGCCCTGGCGCGACCCGATGGCGCCCGGTTTGTTTTTGATGATGGCTTCGGAAACCATAGCTTTACCCAGGGATGGGCCTATAAGGTCCTCCAGAACATTCTCCGCTCGAATAATATCCCCCCGGCAAATCTCTATACCTTCCGGCATACCTTTGGCTCTCAGCTGGCCGCCTCCGGTTGCGATGTCGCCACCATTAAGGAGCTGATGGGCCACTCGGCAATTACAACCACTGAGCAGTATCTCCACACAGGCCAGAAACAAAAGAAGAGCGCCGTGGAAGCACTTTAGGCGGGGTGCCGCTATGACGGGATGGTTTCGCCTTCAATCGCGCCGCTACGGGGCTTATTTTGCGCCGTTCTGTCTTCATAGGAAGCCTAATATTGACCAATAGTCAACGGCGTTGACCAGGTTTTGACCAAGCGTAGTCAACGGATGTTATAACTTGTTACGGCACAAGACCGAGGAATATCGCCCCTATTTATATATGGTACAGCTAAAAGCCCTCAAACCATAACGATTTAAGGGCCTTTGATAGAGTGCGGAAGGGGGGATTTGAACCCACAGGATAGCGCTCATAAATCAACCGCTTACGCGGAATGTTTTTTTGAGCGTTGACTGAGGATTTCTACCCCGATGGCGGTTTGGCCGGGTCAGATGGCGGCGGCACATCCGGGGTCGGTTTCGGGGCTGGCTTCGGCTTCGGCGGAAAGACCAGCTCCCAGGCCTTCTTGATTACGAGGACCTTCTCGGCGCCTTTAACGATTATCCCCGGCAGTTTCTTCAGCCATCCAAATGCCATTACTTGCCACCGCCGTTCTTGCTAATCTCGGCCGCCTTCTTTGCCGGACCCTTGACGAATGTATTGTAACCGCCAGCACAGGTCACAAAGACAAAGATGGAAGATATCACTACCTTCTCTATCAGCGTTCCCGTGGGAATCCCGGCAACATAATAAGTCTTGATGGACAGAAGGATACCTCCTAATCCACTCAGGGCCACAGCCAGCTTTCCCTCTATCTTAGGGAGAATTAGCTTAAGTGCGCCGAGAAATGCTATCACTGTTCCGCTGACGGCGAGAATGTTCACCGCCGACAACCCGAACAACTGTAATACCGGCTCGTATGTCTCCATCCCTGGGTCACCGTCCTTTCTTCTTAAGTTTCTCTGCGTGCTTCCAGTTGCGAATTCTGGCGTATTTCTTCGCCTTCGCCTCGCTGGAAGAGTGAGCAACCACCTTCCCGGTGGCCACTTCTATTACCTTTTTGCCTACCGCCTTGACCGGCACCGGTCTCACCTCCCTTATTTGCCAATTAGACCTCCTTGACCCAATCTGTCGCCATAAGGTCCGTCTGAGACGCGAGCCAGGGTACCCGCTCTCCCTGAACCGTTATGATGAAGATATAGGGCAATGTGTTGCAGGGTGCGGAGTGCTCATCAGGGTATTGCACCTTGATGTACTGGCCTTTGCCGTTCCATCCTGAACGGCTGGCCTTTCCGCCTTGTTTCAAGTGCTCAAGAATCTCCGAAAAGCTGTAAGTTTCCGGCATACTAATCCTCCTGAAAAGGGTCCACAAAACGCAACCGATACTCCGGTCCTTCCCATCGCCCGAATATCGGTCTTGGTTTAATAAAGGCATTGGCTTGGATAGCTTTCTCAAGCGTGGTAGTCTCCGGTCCGCCGCCAGAAGCCCCGATGCTCGTCTCATCATCCAGGCAGAATTCCATATGGACTATCCGCCCGGCTTTCTCAACAAAGAGGAGCGCCCCAACTATCGGCAGGGGAATTACCTTGTCTTTGAATTTCTCAAAAATCTGAGCGGCGCTCATCTTAATCTTGCTGTGTATTCGCCCGGTCGCCTGCATTATTTCACCGCCGAACCCCGAACAATCAAAGCCAGCCGGGTCGTCTCCGCCCCACTTGTACCAGTGCCCAACATAGCTCCAGGCATATCTGACCGCCTTATCTATCGACCGGGTGTCGCGCGACATACTACTCCTTTATCAACCTCACGGTATCCTGATTGGGGACATAAAACTCCGGCCAGGTGCCGATGACCTTGCCGTCTTTCTTGAGCGTGATATCATAAAGGCTCAAGGTCGTATCGTGATAGAGGTAGCTCTTCGGGACATAGAGAACCGCAATCCCGTTAGCGTCCGTCTTGGCATATCCGTAGTAAGGTCCGATTACAATATCCTGGGTTGTGTCAGTGGCTATGTTATCATTCCGAACTAAAAGCTCCGCTCCCTTCACCGGGGTCGTTCCCCTGTAATATTGCAGAAAGAGGGTGGCCAGGGACGGAGCCCCGGACGAAGGAATAACCGTATGGGAAACCTTCACGGTGTCGGTTTGTCCATCAGCCGAAAGCGTCACCGTGTCAGCATTATGCAAGACGCCAGCAAACCATACCGAGACCTGATAATCTCCCCCAACCTGCAGGAAGACCGCCTTCCCATAATTATCGGTGGTGAGAATTCCTTTGACCGTTCCCCCCATATCCCGGAGAGTGATATCGGCGTCCGATTTGAGGACATATCCGGCCCCGGTGGTGTCAACCACAACTATATTCCAGGTCTTGTCGCCAGAACCGGCGCATCCTCCGGTTGTAATAGAAGAGATTTGAGCATCCAAATAATAGCCGAAAGTCCCGGCAGTAGTATGCCCGGTTCGCGGCTCGTTCCAGATACTATCAGCCGCTTTACGGGCTATCTCGTCCTTGTCAGCCTCAGTTATCGAGGCCGAACCTCCGGCAGTACCGACCGGAAGTAAGGCAATGTTGTCAACAATGGCGGTGTCGCCTACCGATGCCGCCTTATACCATATTCCGACTGTTTTGAGCCCTGCCAAAGTTACTTCAAAGGTGTCAACCCAGACATATTCATAGTTGTAATCGGTTATGATTAAACTGTCGGACCATCCGTGGTTGGTAAAGACACTGCCATCTATACAGACCCCAAGACTGTCTCCTGACGCCTGCACCATTCCTTTGGCCATTAGAATATAAAGACCCGGATTAAGCCGGATATATTGATAGATTGTAGTATTGCCAGAGACGTGTCCGGCGAGCCTCAGTTTCCATTTCCCCATAACTCCGTCCGTGATACATTTGACGGAATCGGTGTTAATTCCATAACTCCACTCGTCCGGAGGATTTGCGGCAGTCGCGCTGTCATATTCAAACCGCCCGTTCCTGACGATATTGTCAACGGCGTAGTTTTTGGTAAAGCCTATTAGGTTGCCGTAGATATCGCCGACAATCGGATAGTCTCCCGCCCCGCTTCCGGCAACAAATTTAGCCCCATCGTCAGCGAAGGAATAAACATAGAGCCCTTCTTCTGTCCCCCCTTGATTGGCTATCATCATTCCTTTGCCGCTGGAAGTGCCGCCCAAGAACGACCCCCCCTCGCCGTTCTCACCCCCCTGCGCTTTCAGACCTGCCCCACCGCCGGAACCTCGAAGGTCAAGCCCGTGATAGGCGGTTTCTCCACTCGCCCCGGCCGCTTCGATTCTGGCGGCAGTTCCGGTGCCATTGTATATCCGAAAACTGTAATTGCTTCCGTTGTCTCCCTTTATTTCCATCCGATTGGTGGCAATACCGGTACTTCCGGTTATATAGAGCCCGGTGTCATTGAGCGCGCCGCCGGTAATGACGGCCCCGTGTCTGTTAGCGGAGTAAATATTCAGCCCATACCCACCGCCATCGCTCGATTGTATATCTAAGCCGTGCCCTGTTCCGCTCGACTGATCGCCGGAGAAGACCGCGCCCGCCCCGGAACCCTCACCGAGGAAATATCCGCCGGCGAAATTCCCCGCCTGCGCCTGTGCCGTCAAGCCGTATCCGCTGGTCGCACCGCCCAGAAAGGTCGCGCCATTGCCGGTCGCTCCGCCGACCGACCTGATGCCGTCATAGGCTCCATTTCCAAAGAAATACGCCCCGTGAGCGTTAAGTTGTGCCTGCGCCACCAGTCCACTACTACCGTTCGAGCCTCCCAAAAAATGCCCGCCATATCCCGTCGCGCCGCCAACCGCATATAATCCCGCCCCTGTGCCGTTACCTATCGATGTTATTCCGGAGGCATTTCCCGCCCCACCGGCACGGACAACCAATCCGCCACTGGTTCCGGTAGAGGTTCCATAAAAAACCGCCGCCGGAGCGGTGCCGTTGGCAAAAACAACCAGCCCCGTGTCATTTGTAACTGTGGGCTTTAATTTTAAGGCGTTCAACTGGAGCGTCTGCCCGGTAAGATGGGTCAACAAATTAGATATATCCACCGTTACCGAGTCCGTAGAGGCGTTGAAGGTTGAGCGGCTGGAGACGGTGGCATCCAGATTCGCCAGAAGCGGCGCCTCACTGGTTCCAATCGCCCCCGCCGCCATTTCGGTCGAACCGATAGCGTTGTCGGCAATCGTAGTGGCCGTGATGCCCCCTGTCGGTATCGTAATTGTCCGGTTCGCTTCGGCAATCAGGTCGTTGTCCCAGCCGATACGAGCCTGCTTGGCGGTATCGACCGCCACATTGAGCGAGTCAGCGATAACCTGCACCGAAGCAAAAGTATGAGTCGGCAGTTTTTTATACCAGAGGACAACATCTATCCCCAACTGCACATTCCCGCCGGGACCATCAATATCGGCGATGGCATCGACAAACCAGTAGGCGGTGTCGCCATAATTCTTGGTGGTGTCAATCGAGATATCGGAGAAAGGATAGGTAGTCGAGCGCGCCGCATAGGCGTTGCTTACGGCGTTGTCGGCATAGGTGAAGATATGGGCACTGTCCGGTTTGCCGGGAATCCCGGCCGAGTCCAGCGGATTATGCAGCCGAAAAGCGATACTCTCGGTCGATTTCTTCACTCCGAGGAAGCCGGCATTGACCAGGACTGAGGTTCCGGTCCAGACGGCCAGAGCAAACAGCAGAAACCGTTTCAGATTTTTCATTCTATCCCTCTTCTCTGCCCAACAGGCGGGCGCGGAAATCATTCGCCAGCTCCTTGCGGCTCCGGCTTAAGAATCGTTTGGTCTTATCAAGCCAGTCTAAAAGTCTTCTATACTCTGCGTCCGACATCTCCTTGATTCCGGAGACGGTCAGTCTGGCGATGACATTTTTCTCCGTCATCTCAATCATCTCCTCCAAGAATTATCGCTCGTCGCCTTCTTGAGACCACGGCGCCGCCGCCGCTGGAGACAGTGTAGGCGCAATATGCCGAAGCCCGCCGGCTGGGGATGGAAACCCAGGTATATCCCGATGCATCGCTCGGCAGGGTGGGATAGCTCGACCAGGTGTAGCCGGAAGTCGAATTTCGCTCGATGCCGGAATAAGTATCGTAAGCAATTTTGATAGCCGTTGAGGCATTAGTGTCGGTAAGCCAGACAAAATGGTAGGCGGTCGAAGCCGACAGTGTGCCGGTGAAATTGATATGCTTAATCCAGGTGCCAGCTTCATCCCCGCTGAAATTGACGGCATCGCCGCTGCTGGCTTGATAGGAAACCCTCAGATTCGGATTGATGTCGGGGCTTTCATCGGTGTAGATACCGGCGATGAGGTTGTTGTCCTGGGGGCTGGTGACGCTAAAGCAGTACCACATTATCGAGTCCACCGTAGCGCCACCGGCATCGGAGCCGGATGTATACGGACCATCTCCGCGAAGGTAGTTCCCCATATTGTCGCCGGAGCCTCCGGCGCTGGTCTGTCCGAAAGTCGGGTCGATAGTTATCGGATATTTCCCAAAATTGAGCATCGCCAGCGGCACCGTCACAATGAGAGAATCTTTGGTTATCTCCAAATCGCACCATTCTCTCATTCCCAGGGCATCGTGGGCAATCGGTCGAAAGATATGGAAGGCTTTGCCGGTGCCGTAGAACTCGTAGGTGGTATCTTTGGTCGCCAGATTGACATTCCGCCGGTTCCACCGCTTGGTGGAATGATAGACGGCATAAGAGCCGACTACGCTATCCGGTCGGACACACCCCTCGGCGATTTCCTCGGCCGTCAACGGTGGCTGGTAATGAAAGTCCAGCCCCTCGGTCTGAATCGGAATGGCGAACCGATTGGTAGTCGGCTTCGCCGAGAGGATGATTGCCCACTCCAGCCCGTCCGGTCGCCTGTAAATCTCATAAGAGACCGTGTCGTCCTGCCTGATTCTGATTCCCGGCTGTCCATCCACCATAATCAACTGCTTCGCTCCGAGAGTGGCGGTCGGCTTTGTCCGAAGCCCTAAGCGCAGGTAACATTCCTCGTTCCAAGCGCTCAATTTGAAGCCGGGAAGGTTCCGGTCTCCGAGCGTGTCCCCTATCTCAAGCCGAAGATTCCGGGCTTTTATCTGCGCCTTTGCGGCTTCATTCGTCAGGTTGAAATCAAGCCAAGCCTCCGATGTTACTATCTGAGCATTGGCTATATCCAGAGCCACACCGATAAGCAGAAGAAACAGTATGGCTATCAGAAGCCAGAACAAAAGCCGGAAAAATAGTTCCTTATTCATACCTTAAAATTTCCAAGTCTCCAATCGCCGCCGGGGCAACAATATCGGGCTTAATTACTACAGCAACATTAGATACCCCGCTTCTCAATTCTTTACCCTGTGTGCCGCTGGTATCACAGACAACCCCTGAAACAAAAAGAGTATCCTGCTCTATGCCGTCAAATGAAACATAGAAAGAGTCTATAGTTCCGGGATTCTTCGCAGGAGGCGTGTTTGGAATGATGAAGCACTGAACCGGGGTGCAGTTCCAGAAAAGAGCGCTATCACCCGCTACAGTAGCAGACTCGAAGACCTTGAAAACAATGAAGCTGGCCGGACCGCTGTTAGGGTCGTTCCAATCGTCCGGCGTATGTGTGAAGATGAGCCAGACGCCAGCCACCGCGGGAGTGCATATCCCGGCTATCGCCAGGACCGCCATTGCCGTAATAAAAATACCCTGTAACCGTTTCACCGTTTTCCTCCTTCTGTTTGTCGTGACTGAATTCCATCCCGGACTAAAGCCCCCTCTATTCTGTCGAGAGACTGCTTGATTGCGCCATACTGTTGCTGGAGCACCGCTATCTCTTTGGCATTTGTTATTGTTTGGGTTGTCTGCCAGTGGTCAGTCGACAGGTGCTCATTCAGGGCCATTCCGCTAATGAAGGTCAATAGTGCCGCCAGCGTCCCGACGAGCCATTGAATCTTCACATTCTTGCCGTTGGTAGTTTCCGCCATTAATGTCATCTCCTTGCAGTCATATATGCGTAACCATTATTGGGTAATATATCACAAAAAAAATCATATCCTCTGTTCGGGGTGCCGCTGGTTCCAGATTCTCTGCTTCTCACGGGCCTTCTCTTTTTGCCCGGACTCATAAAGGTCATTTATCTTCTTTTTCATCATCTTCCGCTCGTAATCAAGGCTCTTCTGCCGCTCCTCTTTTGTCCTTTGCCTCTGGAAGAGCCTGCCAACAATCGGAAGGTCTGCCCCCTGTTCTATTTTCCGGGGACGCGAGAGATTTTCAACTGCCTGGAGCATATCCATACCGAGTCCCCCTGTCGAAGCCTCAAGAAAGTGCTCCGCTTTCCGCGGTGAGACATTCAGGAACCGGCCGACTGCCTTTGCCGTCTCGGTGGTGTAGCCGCTGAAACGGTCTTCCGGGTCCTTATACTCGACTTCCCAATATGGGTCTATCGGGCGATTATGGAAGAAATCATAGTTGGCCGCGAGCTCCAGCGGAATCTGGAGCGATATTGGAGTTTTAAATGGCGGCAAAGGAATGAATTGCTCCGCTCCCTGTTTCAGGAATCGGTCAATCATCTCCGGGTCCTTATACTGGAAATACTCCAGAGCCATCTCAGTTGCCGCTCCAAAAGCCCAGCCCCACTCAAACGACCGAGGGATGCGGACAATCTCCCTGGGGGACCCATCCGGCTTCCGTCCTATTGGGATGTTGAAATATCCATACTTCTGCCACGGCTCCAGATTCTTGTACCAATCCTCGTCTTTATTGAGGAGCCAGAGGATAATGGTCGGAACCGTTATGCCGGAGACGGCGCGTACGACCGCCTTGACGGGGTAGAGCCTCACGAACCGCTGGAAACGGTCAGACGACTGCACCGCCGCGTTCCAGAATGGAATGATGGAATTTATCGCCATTCCATAGGCACCGGCGCGCTTGAAATTGACCGTGACCTCGTTCCCGGCCAGGGTGCCAAGTATCGAAGCCGCCGCCGAGCCCGTTCCATAGAGCTCTTCACCTTTCTTGTAGGCCTTTCTGAATTCGGCCAGACGAGGCCCGGCTTCCGTTATCGAAAAATATTCTTTCATTCCCTCTATCACCATCCCAAGCGCCTGAATCGGATGCTCCGCTATAAATTCGCCCTCTCGTTTCACTCCTTTAACACTGGCCTGCCTCATCGTTTGGAGAATCATTTCCCTGTCCATACCGAGGAACTGCGACAACTCACCACCGGAGCGCCTCCAAAGCAGGTGCATCTCATCATTCGGATTGAAGATTTTCTTAAAAATCTCCTTTCCTATCAGGTTGGCCGTACCGTAAGTGAAATCCGACTGCATCCCAAAAGTCACCGCATCCCGGAGAGGGTTAGTTATCAAGCTGAATCCGGCCTGGAGCGCCGTGGCTCCGAGTCTTACCGCCCTCGCTTGGACGCCCATCATCTTGAGCATTATATTGTATTCAGGGTTATCCATCCCCTTCATAACCTCATAGAGCTCTGGATGAATCTCGTAAAACTTCTGTTTGCCGTTAATCCAAAAGCTCACGATGTTGTCCCGTCCGTGATATTGCCCTTTGGGGAAATAGAAGGTCAGCCAGCGCGGAGAATTACTTACGAATTCCGCAATCGAAACTAAGGTCTCATTTGATATTTTCAATCCGGCCTTGAGGAGCTCCTCAACTACATCCGGTACGCTGATTTTCTTGGCCTCCAGGGGAATCGGAATCTCCTCGACCCATCTCTTTCCCAGCGGATTTCCGGCCGCCAGGTTGACAAAGGCGCGCCCTACTCTGATTTTATCGGCAATGCCAATCATCTCCGCCGTCTGGACTATGACCGAATGGAGAGGATTATGGATAGGTCGTCCGCTTCCTTTCAGCCTCTTTATCGGCTTTGGCAGGTCGGCAAAACGGGACGGGCCGCCCAGCGCTCTCCGCCACTCACCATTCTCGAATACTCTCTTCAAGGGGATATAGAATGGCATTAGAGTCCTGAAAACTTCCTTAATATTCTCCGGCAGACCGCCAGCTTCGATTACATAGTCGAGGACTCTATCCTGGAAGCCAATGAACCGCTGATGAATCGCCATATAAAGGTCGTTCTCCAGCTTGTTGACAATCCACTTGGCGTCAGCGTAATCGATACCGGGGTCAATCGGCTCTCTTCTCCCCCCTGACCCTTCGTGCAGAGTGACGGCGTGTTTGGCGTAAGCATATACCAAGAAATCCTGGAATTTCCGGCTATCGCGGCTGAGGGGTTCAAAGACCGCTTTAAGGCTCTCCCCCGTAGTGTTCTTGGCATAGTCGAAAGTGCCGGTCAGAACCATTTCTTTGGCCTTCATAAAAGCGGTCCGCATATCGACCCTGGCCATCAAGGTCGGGCTTGTTGCCGGATTGAGCCGTCCGGCCTTCGCTTCTCTATATAGGGCATCTATCCCCTTGAGGCCGCGGAGCTCCTTTTCTACTCTCTCCATCGGACGGATATTGTCCAGGAATAGAAACTGTGCTCGGCGGAAGGCATCGCGCACTCGCTCAAACCTGGTCCGAGTCTCCAGGCCTCTTTCGTGAACATCTATCTGATTATAGATGCGCTCATAGGCGCCCTGGTCCGCCCATTTCCGAATTGACGAATGAAGGTCATCGAGCCCTTTTTTGACTTCAGGGTGCCGGTCGAGCCAAGCGCTGAAATCACGGTAGAAAGAAGGCGCCAATGTTTCAGGGTCCCGCTCTCCGGTCATCCAGTAGCGAATGAATTCAGCAAATCCTTCTGAGGCGCGCCGCGCTTTAGGATTATAATCCAGGTCCCGAAGCTCTTTCTTCCAGCCATAGAATTGCTCAATCTCCTCGCCAGCTATTTCCCTGTGAATGGAGTGGGCAATCTCGTGGGAGAAGGTCGCTATGTCTCCCCAAGTCTTCATCCTCATAACCCCGCGGTGGTAGGTGCCAAGAGACCTCCTAAGCCTTATATGTCCGAATCGGACCGGCACCTTAAAGACCTTTCTGGCAATTTCCCGAATGTCGTGCAGGGTCGTCCGGTCTATCGGAGCATCTTTCGGGTCCATCTCGACAGGGAAAGTGCGCGGCATCCGCTTTATCCCTCCTAAAGCCTCAGCACCTCCCTCTTCTGGCGCAAGGGACTCCGGCTCTTCCGAAGGCTCTTTTCCTGTCTCCGTAGTGCCGATTGCCTCGGCCAGCCCAACCTTTTTGACAAATTCTGTTACCGCGGCAGGGTCATCAAAGTAGAAGAACCCGCCCCCGGCTTGGCTGTATTTCAGCCCATAGCGCAACCGCTTGGCTCCGGCAACCTCTTCGATAGCCTCTTTGAGCTTAATGCCCTGGACTATAAATTTCCCAACCCTCTCTCCACCTTGACCAACATATATAGACCATCCATTTTTCAGCTTGACCTTCTCGCCTGCCTTGAGTGCCGGAATAAGCGTCCCTTCCGTAATCTTGGCGCCGAACCCCTCAGTCTTAAAATCCTGCGCCAGTTTCCTCATATTCCTGATAGTAGGTATCTGGAGCCCGGAAACCGTTTTCCCTTCAGCACTGAAATCAAGGTAGCGCGTCACGGGGAAACCATTGCCGCCAATCGGAAGATATTTTCTGAGGATGTGCAGATTCTCGGTAACAATGCCGCTTACAAGCCCATAATGGCTTCCATCTTTCGATTTGACCTCGTAAAGCGTCATATCGTCATTGAGCTTTCCTTCCCGGAGAATCTCGCCGGAGTAATTGAATTCACGCAGAAGGTCTGACCAGTCCGCCCCTCTCTCCAGACCTTCTTCATAGAATTTGGTGTCGGCACCACGCTCCTTCATTTCCTCTATTTCTTGCTTGATGAGTTGCGAGTTGAGCTTCCTATAAGCCTTGTCGTATTTCTCTTTCATCACCGTAGCCTCTTCCAGGGGAATAGTCTGGAAGGCTCTCCAGAACCGATTCAAGGTCATCTTGCCGCTATCGGTTATCCGGTCTTTTGGCAAACCGTGGTCCTGAAATTCTTTCAGGTGCAGGAAATTGAACTTCTCCTCGTAACTGAATCCGAGCTCCGGGTCGCGGCTGTTCCAGAGATATAAAAGCGTTTCGGAGTGGACATCTCCGCCATATTCAAAGACCTGCATCGCTTCCGTTCCGGTCGATTCGGCTGACCCTTTCGAGGTAGCTCCCAGGTCCTTAATTCTATTGGCCAGTGTCCCGACAAACCTTCTTTCGGCCGGAGAATCAAAGTGCAGGATGGAGATGCGAGGGGCCGAGAGCTGTCCGGTTCGGTCCACGCGACCGAGCGACTGTTTCAAAACATCCGCCGTCCATTCATAATCAACTACTATCATATGACGGCGTATCCCGTTGACATCGTGCAGGTCAAGCCCCTCCTTGCCAGCTGAGGAGATAACCGCAACCTTTTTCTTCCCGGACTGGAATTCCTCCAGGAAGGTCTTCCTTTGTCCGGTCGAAACATTTACACTCTTTATTCCCTTTCCCTCTCTTTTCGTATAGTGCCCTACAATCGGGGCAATTTGGTCCTCTCCAATCTCTTTCATTATTTGCTCGACCGGATGAGGGAGCCTCGGCCATATGGCATCGGCGCGTTCCAAGAGCTCGCGCTTCAGGGCTGTTATCTCAGGAATGACATCTCCGACAACCGGCTGGCCCGTGGCCGGGTCGTCTTCTATTTCAGTGTCGGGAATCCTCTCGATAGAATTCTTGAGCCATTTAGGAAGGTCTGTACCGAGCTGGTAATCGGTATCGTCAAAATCCCTCTCCATATCCTCGCCGCTTCCAACACGGATGAGGGAAAGGACGGCCTGCTCTTCATTGGCCAGGGCCTCCTTAACTCTACTGATGGCGCGCCTCAGCCGAAAACTGAAATAGTATGTCTTCACAAGGTTCTGCAGGTCAGATTCAATCCCGAACCGGGGCTTTGACTTCCTCTTGTCCAGGTTCTTGAATTTATTGTAGGCCGCCCGAATATCCCGAATCAGCTCCGAGGCTTCGTCAACCTTCTGTTTCTCCTCATCGGATAGCTTTTCGCCGCGCAAGTCAAATTCTACCCCTTCCCGCCAAAGGTCAGCGCTTATCATCTTACCCCTGGCTGTCAACTCTCGAATAATCTGCTCGGCTTCTTTCGGGCTGAAATCGAGTCCGGCCTTTGCCGTTTGCGGCCGCCGTCCGGTTGGCGGCGCCATCCCCCCGGTGATTTTGATTTCATCCCCCTTCTTTCTCCGGGCCCATAGATGAAATTCGTCTATGCCCCACTCTCCGAGACCGTAAAGATACTCCAGCTCCGAGACATCGCGCGCCAGGGTAGCCGACGAGTAAATAATCCTCGCCTTCTTGCCACGATTCATAAAATTGCTATGCAGGCGGACCCAGGCTTTTCCCCTGGCCGCCTCGTGAATATTCAGGAACTTGTGAGCCTCGTCTCCGATAAACCCGTCAAAACCGAGCCGTTCCAGGTGCGTTATGTAATTGACAAGATTGTGTGCGTGGACGAAATAGATAGCATTATCATACTTGGGGATGTTGCGGTTGGTCCCTCCGACAACTCCTTCTGAAGCATCGGCGTATTCTCGGCCAACATTTATCATCTTGTAGGGAAATTCTCCTCCATAGAGCTCGTCAAAGCTGTCCATCACTTTCAGGATGTTGTTCTCATTGGTCGTGATGTAGAGAACCCTCTTGGCTTTGCCAGTCGAAAACCACTCGACAATATGCCCCATATTTATTCGGGTCTTACCCACACCTACATCGTGTCCGTGGGCAAATCCGTGGCCGAGGTCGTCAAGAGCGTGCTCTCCACGAGCAATGAGGCTGTATTGCTCTTTGGAAATGTGCCGGTCGCGGAGTAACTGAGCTACGGGATTACTTAGCCGTTTCTTTGAAATATCAGGAAGTCCAGCGCCAATCGATGCTTTGGTGATAACTAAAGCTCTGGGGTGTTCGACTCCTTCGAGGTCTGGTATGTCAGATACATATCGGCTAAAGACAGTGCTAACAATCTGAGCTGTTCTTCCGGGCTTGCGCTCTCCAACAGCTCCGGCTCCGGTCCCGAACGTGACATCGCCGTCAGGAAGAGAAGGTTGCGTTTCGCCGGGGGTTGGATGTCCGGGCCCCACCACTCCGGTATGTATGGGGGGTCGTCCTGGAATTTCGCCGGGTCCAGAAGGTCCCACGGCACCGGCGCCCCCAGCTGTTCTTGGTCGAGCTGGTCCAGGGGGTACGGCCCCAGGCTTTTCGCCAGATCCAGGTACATTTTGGCCAGATTTCGGTTTTCCACTTTTAACACCACCCTTCGGTATCAATATAGGCTTCTTCAGAATATTGTCAAGAGACGAATCAACCGGGTCCCAGGAGAAACCTCCCTTTTTCGGCTTTTCCTCTGGAGCAAAGGCTTCCGGCCCTGCTACTTCGCCTCCTCTCCCGAAAATATCCTCCAGTAAATCTTCGGTCTTCGCCTGGTCCCTCAAGTACCCGGGTACAAGGCTGACCTTTGTCTTCATAGTCGGTCTTCTCTTGTTGACAACAAGCAAGACTGACCCAATATCTGTCCCCCTTTTCTTATAAGCCCCCTCCGGGCTCATCGCCAGGATTTCGATATCAAAATTCTTATGAAGATTTCTGAGCCATCCTTCTGCCGCCGCGTTCTGTCCCGGCAATATCGTTATCGGCATCAAGGCTACCATCCGGCCGCCATCCTTGAGCTCTCCCATCGCCTTATCAAAAAAGCTCGCCGCCAGGTCCGGCTTCCCCGTTACACGGGCCGCCGTTGACCGTCCCGGAGACCCCCACGGCGGATTCATTATGACAATATCGGGCACCTGCTCGCGTGATGGATTCCATTGGAGATAATTCTGAGCCAGAACATTCTCCCCTGTTGCGTTTCTCAAGAGCTCAGCCCTCTGTTGGTCTTTTTCAATCAGAATGAGCTTGGCATCTTTTGGTAACCCTATCAGAAGAGAGCCGGTTCCAGCGGTCGGCTCCAGAACGATAGACCCAGGCTCAGCTTTTGCCAAAAGCCCCATTCTAACGGCCAGCGTCAGTGGAGTTGAAAATTGTTGGTTAGTCAGTGAAGAGGCAGTCGGAGAAACTTTCCGGGTCGGAAGAGATTCCTCCAGGCGGTCGGCCTCATCGATGAGCTCAGCGGCCTTGTCGCGAGGAGCCTTTTCTCTCATATACCATACCGTTGCCGCCTCGTAACTGTCAAATATCAGGTCATAATCCTTATCAAAGGAGAGCTCTCTATCTAATTCCCTGGCCAATTTCACGAGCTCAGTCGGCGTCTTTGGCCGCTTCCCCTCGGTCAATTTATCTACAAGGTGAATTACTAAGTCCTGGCGGCTCGACCGCGGAGTCTCCTCACCAACCGGCGCCTTCGGTTCTTCCGGCTTTCCTTCCGGGAATTCTCCGGGAAGGGGAAGCTCTCTCAGCTCCGCCCTTGCCAGGAACCCTAAGTCATCGGCCCGGACCGGCATCAGGAAGCCAACTACCTTCTTCCCGGATTTGATGCGCGCGCCTCCAGGATGGATAGATAGTTTCTTGTCCTTAAGCCCTTTGGTCGTAATTTCCAGATTGAAGTCCTTTATCTTCGAGTGTAGAAAATCAATATACCCGGCGTTGAAGACGAAAAGCTCCTTGCCTACCGCCCATATCGAATATTCGCTAACAACCTTGTCATTATGGTCAATCTGATGAATTCTCGCAATTTCATCCCCAGGCTGGAAGTCTCCCTTTGCTCCGGTATAGTCTTTGAATACCCCCTCAACCTCTTTTGCCCCTACCTCTCCCTGGTCGGTCAGGGGCAACTTGTCAAACCCCGGCACATTTTCCTTCAGGACTACCATATGCCCGTTGGTGATATAGGGAGTGTCCCCCTCAACTTCTCGCATCGCCAGTCGCGGCCCTCGGCGTGGGTCGCCCGGAATTGGGACCTTTCTATAATTGCCAATATCCTCGTCCGCCAACACGAAGTCATACTTAGGATAGAACGGCCTCTTACTGCTCGGCTTCGCCTCTCTTGGAATAGGCGTGAAATCCGGTCCTGCAGTTTTGGAGCCCATCGATTCGGTCAATTTGTCAACCTTATACCGGAGCTCGGTAAGAGTCTCTTTGCTGTTCTCAACCTTGAAATCTCCATCGCCAGGGATATGAATCTCCAGATATCCGATAGATTCCGTAATTGCCTTATCCAGGGCTTTATTCCGCTCGTCCCATCGGGGGTCGCCCTCGCTAATATCTCTGACAGCGCTTCGAGCCGTCTCAACTGCCGGGGGACGGTCCGAGGCCTTCTTTAGGGCCTCATCAATCTTGGCCAACATCTGCTTCTTGAATTCGGCCAGCCCTATCTTCGATTCGCGCTTTCCCTCAACAACATCCTCGACCGCATTACTAACATCTTCGGATGGCGCCTCCCCTTCGGTTTCCGTCTGCCCCCCTGCCCGGCGCAGAAAATCTTCGTCCATTTTCCGCATCTTCTCCCAAGATTTGAGTAGCGCCTTATAGTTTTTGAGGTGAGCTTCGGCACCGCCGACATTTACAAAATGGTCCGAAAGGTAATTGACAGCCTTCCCATACCACTCCACCATCTCAGTCGATATTTCGAGCCGCCTTTTGCTTTTTTCCAGGACTCTCCAGTCCTCCGGGGACCCCTCCTGGCTCAATGACTGATATTCTTCGAGACGCTTTACCCGGTATTCATAATCCTCATCGGTGTCCGAGAATTCCTCCTCGGCCTTACCCCCCTGCCGTTTCTTTAGGTCTTCAATCCGCGAGGCCTCTCTATCATAGGCCTTGGAGAAGGTCTTCAGAACAGTGTCAATCTCATCCAGCTGGTTCTTTATTTCTTCCGTTGGCTCAAACTGGCTGAGATAGTTATAAGCCTTTTGATAGAAGTCCCTGAGCTCACGAGCAATCTCCTGCCGCCTGGTTGCCTTCTCGACCGTATCTGCCTGAGCCGACCCCGTGTCCAGGCTCTTATATTCTTTGTAAATCTCAGCCCGCCGTTCAGCCGCTTCCGGGGTATCCTCGAATTCTTTTTCGCCCGCTCCTTCTGCCACGCCCTCCTCTTCCGCCTTCCTCCTATCCTCTTCCTCTGCCGCCCTTGCCGCCTCTTCTTCGGCTTGATGCTTGGCCTCCTCCTCGGCTTTGGCTATTGACTCGACTTCCGCTTTTGCCCGTTCCTCTTCCTCTTGGGTCCTCTTAATCTGCTCGACCTGATACGGCACCTGCTTCTGGAATTTCCGATAGATAGCTTTTTGAGCGTGCCGGAGAGTCGCAAAAACACTATGCCCTTCCATTTCCCTGGAACCCTTGCCAATAATCGGCTCCTGATTTTCTATGTCCCAAGCGGTATATCCAATCGTGTTTCCATCTTCGTCTCTAATCAGCTCGATGGTAGCTTTGGGCTCGCCGCCGACTTCCGGGATATAATAAGCCTTTATTCGGTCGGCTCCCTCAAGTTCACTGTCATCTCTGACCTGCCAATCGGCGTCATTATACCATTGCCGCATCTCCGGCTGGGGCTTGGTTTCCGTCTTCCGTTTGAGCCCCTGGCGTTCCCGGTATTGCCGCATCGCATCCCCCGTAAGGAGCTCCTCTACTCTCTCCCGTGGCATCCGCACAAGGTCTTCCCTGGGAATGTCCGGCCGGGTCCTCTCCAGCTCGTCAAGCAAAAGCCCGGTCGGAGCTCGCGCCATCCAATCCAGGAAGGGGTCTTCTACCGCCGGAACCTCGGCTCCTTTCTCTCCGCGGTACTTCTTATATCCTTCGACAAGGGGATATCCTTTAGGCCACTCTTCCGGGACTATATCAAATTCATCCTTAAACTCTTCGTCAGACATTTTGACTACCCGGTCGATATAATCCTCAAGCGACTCATCCTGGGTATTCTGGACCATTTTGTTGGCAACCTTGAGGAAGGTTTTCTTAGCCAGATTCTTGGCATAATGCTGGAACCGGAGACCCAGCACTAATCCGACACTGTGAGTCAGGTCTTCCTTGCTCGGTAGCCTCCCTTCAACCGCCGCACCGCCAACTGTGAAGGCCCCTATTTCGGCTCCGACCTCGCCCATTTTGCCAAGATATCCCTTTTCCATCAATGGCGCCGCCGCTCCCCCGGTCGCGCCAAGAATCATTCCCAGCGCCGTTCCTTTAAGACTCTCTTTGGCCAGATTTTTAACATCGAGGAATTCCTTCTCATTGGCCTGGCGTAAGATTTCTCCGGTCGCACTGTAAGTGCCGAGCCCGGTGCCACTCGGTATCGCCCTGGTCGCTATTCTCGGTAGCAGTTTCCGGCTGGCCCGGTTTATCGCTTCAATCGCCACCTTCTCCTCTACCCCTGATTGGACTAATTTTTTGAAGAGCCCATTATAAATCTTATTCACCGCCAGTTTGCCAGCTCCACCGCCCACCTGAAAAGTCAGCAGGTCCAGCGGCATCACAAACGACATCACAGTCGAAGCGATATCCTCTACCACATTCGGCTCGTAATCACTCAGGTCAAACGGGGCTTTGCCGATGATAAGCTGGTGCGCCAATCCTGTAAGCGATTTATTATAGGCCGACTTGACTACATCTGGGAGCTTCTCTTCGACTCCGACTTTTCCGATATGCACATCCGGGGAAACCGCCGTAACATCGGCCGCCATCCAGGGTTCTTTCGGCGGCCTTATTCGGCCCGGAGTCATAGATTGCTTCGTGATGTAATCGTCCCGAAGCTGATTTAAGAGGTCCCGTCTTGGAATGAGAGGCTCGGTATCTATCTGGCGCCCCTGGTAGTCGGCGACCAAACTGTCCAGCAATTCTCTTCTACTGGTCGCCATACGGAACTCTCTCTATCAAGCTCTGAAGCTGTAGCCATTGTTCCATTGAAAGCTGGCCGGACTTCTCCAGGAGTAACAGCTCTAAAAGCGAGTCCTCTTCGGGAGAAAGCTCGTTCGGAGCTACAATCGGTCCGATATCGAGCGGCGGATTCCCAGCTGGAGTATTCCGTGCCGGAGAGACAACCGACTGAGGGGTCGGCTGTGGTTGGGTCGTTTGTGGCTGTCCCGCCGAACCTCCAGCGGCCGCTCCGCTGACATTTACAGGTGATTTACCCTGAAAACTGCTGTCCGCCTGCCGGAAGGTATTCCCGGCTGGACGATTGTAGTAACCGAGGACTGCCTGATTATAAACATCATTCGGCACGGCACCCTGAGACTGAACGGCACCGGCACCGGCACCGGCCGGGCCTTCCTCTGGATAAGACTTGAACGGCGTTGTCCAGGGGATTTTAGCTCTGGAAAGAGCCTCTTGCTGGGACCGGAGAAATTTGTTGAAATCGTCACCATAGGCGGCTCTTCCCGTAGCATCGAGCCTCCACCATTGGCTCCACATATCCTTAAGGGAGG
>QZIW01000059.1 GCA_003604985.1 Ammonifex sp. | reverse complement strand
GACGCGGTGGTTTCCAAAAAGCTCCTGCTTACCATCTACGGGTCCCGCACGCCGCTCCACGACGGGGCCGTGATCATTCGGGGGCAGCGGGTCGCGGCGGCTGGATGTTACCTGCCGCTTGCGGCGCAGTACGTTGTGCCTCCGGACCTGGGCTCCCGGCATAGGGCTGCGGTAGGGTTGAGTGAACAGACGGACGCCCTCGTGCTGGTGGTCTCCGAGGAGACAGGGCACGTCAGCATGGCGGAGGGAGGATGGTTGAGCCGCCTCGCTGCTGCCGCGGAGGCGGAAGCGGTACTGAAACAACGTCTTTTTCTGACCGGCCCCGGTAGAATGCACCTGGGGAAAGACTTTTGGCGCAAGCTGTTCGGAAACAGCATGTAAACCGTACGGCGGCCCGGGCGTTATGGCTGTGTGAATACCGGTTCCGGAGCTATCGTAGTTGGTTCACGCCGTAAAAGATTAACCCGACCCCCAGTAGGACGCTCGCAAGACCTAGGAAGGAAAGCCGCGCAGCCAACCCCCAAAGCCCCAACAAGGTTACCGAGAAGAGGATGGTTGGTCCAATCAAACTCAATAGAGCGTTGATTTGGAAAGCGGTTTCAACCCTGCCGAAATAGAGCATCAGCGCTGCGGCGGTGAATTCTATGCCCGAAGAAAGGAACCGCAGCCCCGCCATCCCCCAGACGACGGAATCATAAACCCTGAACAAGGACATCTCCCCATTACTACGTTCAACGTTCGTTATCGAATCGGTAAGCGCCGCAAACCTTCTTCGCACAAAGATATGACGTTTTCAAAACGCATATACCTTCCTGAGTGCGAAAAAATAAGGTGTATGAAAAAAATAGACATATGGGTCCTTGCCGGAGTGCCATTGGTTATGGTATTGGGCAACTCCATGCTTATCCCGATACTCCCAGCGATGAAGAGCTACTTCGGGATTTCTGTTTTTCAGGCAGGTCTTATCATAACCTTGTTTTCCGTACCGGCGGGTCTGACCATTCCGTTTACCGGCCTCCTGGCGGACAGACTCGGCCGCCGCATGGTTCTGATTCCCGCCCTTGGTCTGTACGCTCTCAGCGGTCTTGCCGCCGGTTTGAGCTACCTGATACTGCAGAAAGGGGCCTACCCCTACATTCTTCTTAGCCGTGTTTTTCAGGGGATCGGTGCGGCCGGAACCGCCCCCATCGCTATGGCCCTTGTCGGTGACCTTGTCGGTGGGAAGCAGCGGAGCCATGCGCTCGGTGTCTTGGAAGCCGCCAACGGTACGGGGAAGATTATCAGTCCCATTCTTGGGGCTGCCGTGGGCCTCTTGGGTTGGTTTTATCCTTTCTTTGTCTTTCCGATTTTTGTGATTCCCATCCTCATCGGCATCTTGTTTTTGGTAAACGAACCTAAAACGCGCTCCGAACCGACTCCCTTCGGGGAGTACTGGAAGATTCTCAAGGCCGCCTTGGCACAGAAAGGGTGCAGCCTTGCCAGCGCCTTTTTCGCCGGCATGACATCCCTTTTGCTGCTTTTCGGGCTCCTTTTCTTTCTGTCGGAGCACCTGGAAACCGCTTTGAAAGTGGGCGGTGTTTATAAAGGTTTGCTGCTTGCGGTCCCGGTGGCTTTTATGAGCTTAACGGCTTACATCACGGGTTTGATTATCAAAAAACGCGTCAACTTTATGCCGTTTGTGGTAGCGGGCGGTCTGTTCGTCCTGGGTGCCGCACTTGCCTCCTTCGTCTTCTTTCACAGCACCTTTTTCTTTTTTACGGGCATCAGCCTCGCAGGTGTCGGCGTCGGTCTGGCCTTACCGTGCCTGAATACTCTGGTGACGTCCAGCGTAGGTATAACCGCACGCGGCATTGTAACAGCTTTTTACGGCGGCGTACGTTTCCTGGGGGTTGCCGCCGGCCCGCCCCTTTTTGCCTTTTTACTCGTCTCTTCATTTAAACTCACCTTCGGCGCTGCGGCGGGACTCGCGGTCTTGGCGGCAATTTTGACGCTGGTCTTCGTCCGCGGGAGTGTCATGACAAGTTCGCTGGAAGTTCAGAAATCACAGGGAAAACAAAGGAAGTAAAAGCGGCACATCGCGTCCTGAACATTGCATACACTGACGCAAGAAATATTTTAGGTGGTTAATTAATTGGAAGGAGTTGGCAGCGTGGATCTTCTTCAAGAAGTAGTAGGCGTGCCACCAACTGGTCGGAGTTTAAGCCGCCCCCGTCAAAGCGGTGTCACCATGGTGCTTGACAAAGGGCTCGGTTTGGGAGAAACCCGGGATCTCCTGGAGGTAGCCGGCAGTTACATCGACTTCATTAAACTCGGTTTCGGGACGACGGTTCTTTATAATCCGCCTTTACTGGCCGCCAAGGTAGAAATGGTCCGCTCGTTCGGTATCGAGATATACCCGGGGGGAACATTTGTGGAAATCGCGATCGCACGCGGACGGCTTTCTCCTTGTTTAAGGCGGTTAAAGGAAGTTGGTTTCACCGCCGTTGAGATTTCCGACGGGAGTCTCACCCTGGACCAGAAAACAAGAGTGCACGCGATAAATCTGGCGCGAAACGCCGGATTTGTTGTTCTTACGGAAATTGGCAAGAAAAATCCGAAAATCTATGCCGGCCCGTCGGAAATGGCCCGGCAGGCCGTCGCAGACCGCAAAGCCGGGGCCGAGTGGATAATTATTGAAGGACGGGAGAACGGCTCCCGGACCTGGATTTACGATACCAACGGGCGTCTCAAGGATTCGGTCTGCGATGCCTTTCTCACGGCGGTTGGCGAGCCGGCGGTACTCATCTGGGAGGCGCCGCGAAAAGCGCAGCAGGTGAAATTCATCCACCGGTTCGGTCCGGACGTGAATCTCGGAAATATTCCACCGGGCGAGGTGTTGTCCCTTGAGGCCATGCGCCGCGGTCTAAGGGGTGATACAATAAGCCTCATTATAGACGTACCCGATCCCTGTCAGGTCCCGGCTCAGGACCGGATCCCGGGCTGAGCCTGGGCACGGAAGCGCCGCTGGGAAGCCAAAATCGTCTCCAACTCCGCGGGCAGCGGCGCCTCAAAGCGGACAAACAAATCCGAAGTTGGGTGGGCGAACCCCAGCACTCCGGCGTGGAGAAATTGGCCGGTCAAACCCAAATGCGGCCGGGCCGGACCGTACTTAGGATCACCTGCAACCGGGTGCCCGATGTGGGCGAGATGCACGCGGATCTGGTGGGTACGGCCGGTTTCCAATTGCAACCGCAAAAGCGTGTAATTAATGTAACGTTCGACTACCGTATAATGTGTTACAGCCGGTCGGCCCCTTGCGGTTACCGTCATCTTCTGACGGTCGCGCGGGTGCCGGTCGATGGGCGCGTCTACCGTCCCCGTCTGCTGTTTTACCTGGCCGTGGACGAGGGCGAGGTATTCCCTCAATACTCGCCTTTCCTTTAACTGGGCGGCCAGAGCGAGGTGTGCGGCGTCGTTTTTCGCCACCATTAAAAGCCCCGAGGTGTCCTTGTCGAGGCGGTGCACAATCCCGGGACGTAAAACACCATTAATTCCCGAAAGGTCCCGGCAGTGATGCAAGAGCGCGTTTACCAGCGTTCCCTGGTAGTGACCGGCTCCCGGGTGGACCACCATTCCCCGGGGTTTGTTTACCACGAGCACGACGCTGTCTTCAAAGGTTATTTCCAGGGGAATAGGCTCCGGGCGTATAGCCGGTATCTCGGCCGGGGGCAAGGTCACCCGGACCTCGTCACCCGCCCGGACGCGGTAGCTGGCGCGGACCACGTCCATGTTCACGCGCACCTGTGCTTCGCTGATAAGATGCTGAAACCGGGAACGGCTGATGTCCGGAAGTTGCGTGGCAAGGTAGCGGTCAAGGCGCGCACCGCCGTCCTCTTCGTCAACAACCAATCGTTCTACCAGGATCACCTTTGCTGCTCCTCAAAAGACGTTCACAGTTCCAATATGTAACTGAAAGGGGGCCGATGAGCCTACGGATTACTCCTCAAAACCGCGATTGCCACGAGAACCACTCCGAACACAATGGCCGTGTCGGCGAGGTTAAAGACCGGCCAGAAACCGAAGTCGATAAAATCCACAACGTACCCGAAGCGGAGCCTGTCGATAAGATTCCCCAAAGCACCGCCAAAAAGCAGTCCGACGCCCCACTGAAAGCAAGCGTTTGCCGCCCGAATTTTTTGATGGCCCACCACTATTGCCAGACCCAACCCGAGTGTCAACAGTATTAACAACTGCGTCTGGTTTACCAGCAACCCGAACGCCGCTCCCGGGTTGGCCACGTAGCGGAACGCCATTACCCCAGGGAGAATTGTGATTTCGCGAAAAAGCAGTTTTAACACCAGCGACTTGGAGGCCTGGTCCGCAAGGAGGGATAATAACGCCGCTAACCAAAAGCGCTGCAAATTGAACCGCCCCCGAAACGCAAAAATTAGACCACGGGACCCGGCAAGAGGGTGCAGTTTGGATGAGTAATTGTCGGCCGCCTCGGAGTTTGCTGTGCCGCCTGCGTTTTTGCCGCAGACCCGGCAGCTTTATGTCAGGATTATAACCGATAGGCAGTCCGAGGGCAAATCCTGGTTCGTAATGAACCGTGCCCCCCAAAGGCCCGGCTTATTTTCGGCGCCAGACCCTGTAGGTCAGGCCGCCGAGGAGGAGTAAACCGGCTATGCCTACCGTGGAGTAAAGGTAGCGGACGAGCGTCGAGAACCCGAGCAGGCTGGCCGCAAAAGCCACGGCGGCCGTTAAAAGGGCGATTTTCTTGAAACGCTTTGTTTCGGGAGGGGTCACCCTGGCGGTAAAACCATAAAGGTTGGCTACTGCTGTGGTGTAAATTTCCGCGAGGAGAACGAGTCCGTATCCCCCTTTCACCACCGGCGAAAAACGGCCGGCAATGAAAACCATCGGCACTTCGAATTGTGCGGCTGCGGACGGGAGGGTAAGAATGGCAAGATTTATCGCCAGGGCGCCCAGGAAGAGACCAAAACCACCCCAGAGCGCTCCCCTCCTTATCGCGCCCGCATCAGCGGCCCTGGCCCCCAGCGGTGCCAGGATGCAAATGGACAAAACAATGTTGTAAGAAACGTAGGCCAGGGCCGAGAGCGGCCAGAAGGGGATGACCGGTTTTGCGGTCTCGGCCCATAGCCTCACAGCCCCAAGGTCGATCGGGAAGCTCAGTAAAGTTGCGACACAAAGACCGAGAACCGAAATGAGGAGTATGGGAACGACGAAGCTGACCGCCATAACAACGCCGTGGAAACCGGAGAGTACTGTTGCCAGTGAAGCGGTGATCATCACGGCGCTGCCCCAAACCTTCGGCAAACCGAACTGCTCGGCAAAAATCGCTCCGGCTCCGGCCGCCATGGCCGTTAAAGCGCCAAACAAAAAAAAGGTGATGATGCCGTCCACTATCCGGCCCAAGAAAGGACCGTTTGCGTGCCTTACTATGCCGGAGTACGTCGCGGCCTGTAGCTCGTTACCGAGCCGGAGCACCGCCCGGCCGAAGAAGACGAATAAAACCCCTGCAAGGGAAAGGGCAAGAATACCGTTCAGGCCGAAGAAGGTGAAAAACTGGAGCACTTCCTGCCCCGAGGCGAACCCCGCTCCGACCACCGTGCCGATATAGGCGGCGGCTATTGTTAAGGTCCCCAGCTTTGGTCTTGCCATAATATTAGTATATTTTGAAATCCAAAAACATTTCAGTCACGGGAAAACGCTGTTTCGTCGCATTTCCATACCTGAAATAACGGGCGCCCCGCAAAAACCGCCTAAGGTTGAATTCTCTCTCTTCTTGACGCTCTCCCCGGTGAAGATATAAATTATAAGGAACAATTCGGGAAGGAACCCGGGCAGAGAGGAGTTTTTGCGTTATGAACCCTAAATACGAAGAGCTTGACGAACGGGTTATTTCCCGTGCCATAACCAGCCGCTACTACCAGGACCTGCTTGCCATTATCGAGTTTGACGTGGCGGTAGTTGGTGCCGGGCCCTCAGGCCTCTCCGCTGCCTTTTACTTGGCCCGCATGGGCTTCAAGACAGTGGTGTTTGAGCGCCGTCTCAGCGTGGGAGGCGGGATGTGGGGCGGAGCAATGATGTTCAACCGGATAGTGTTTCAGGAGCCGGCACGCGGCGTGTTCGAAGCGGTCGGAGTCCGTTTCGAGGAGTGTGAGCCGGGTTACTATACCGCTCACGCGGTGGAGTCGGTGGCCGCGCTGACTTACGCTGCCTGCCGCGCGGGCGCCCTGATTATGAACCTGATCACGGTTGAGGACGTGGTTCTCCACCGCGACACGGTCACAGGGCTGGTCCTGAACTGGACGGCGGTGGAGATGGCCGGGTTGCACATCGATCCCCTTGCGGTCCGGTGCCGTTGCACCGTCGATGCCACCGGGCATGACGCGCGTGTGGTGCACATCCTGGAGCGCAAAGACGGTGTCGTGCTCAAGACTCCCGGGGGGCGTATCCAGGGTGAAAAATCTCTATGGGCGGAAGTAGGTGAGCAGCAAATTCTGGAGCACACCGGCGAGGTTTATCCCGGTCTCTTCGTTGCCGGGATGGCCGCCAATGCGGTCGCCGGCGGCTACCGGATGGGCCCCGTTTTCGGGGGCATGGTACTTTCGGGCAAAAAGGTGGCCGAACAAATCGCGGAGGCACTTGGGAAGTAAGAAGTGGGATCGGACTTTAAACAAAGATTGACTTCGGTGAGCGTTCTGTGGTAGAAAAAAGATAAATAATGAAAGGCCGTGAAGGGAAGAAGGGCGGTCAGCCTCCCCAAGCGAGCCGGGACGAGTGAAAGCCCGGCGGAAGGAAACCTCCCGGGCCACCCCTGAGCCGGAAGCAGAAAAGGCTTCGAAACGCCGTTAATGCTTCCCGGGCCCCCGTCGTTATCGGGTAGAGGGGGCGTTGCTGGTGCGGCGCCAAATAAGGTGGTACCGCGAGTGAAAAACCTCGTCCTTAGCCGGGCGAGTTTTTCTGTTTTAAGGCGCCGGCCGCCGACGGCAACCGGTTGATTGGTGGCGGAGCTTCAAGTTGAGGGCGACTCCGTTTATTTTATGGGAAGTGAGGGATTGTCGTGGGTAGACACCGGGAGCGAGAAATCCTGGAACTACTGGAAGCGGATGCACGTTATACCGCTCAGGACCTTGCCACAATGCTAAATATGGAAGTACCGGAAGTCGAAGAAATGGTTAGGGACTTGGAGCAGCGCGGACTTATCCTTGGTTATCGGGCGCTGGTCAACTGGAATAAGATCGGTGTTGATAAAGTCACCGCGCTAATCGAGGTCAAAGTTACGCCGCAGCGCGACGTGGGCTTCGACGCCGTGGCCGAGCGTATCGCCCGGTTTCCCGAGGTCAGGACGATGAGGCTGATGTCGGGAACCTATGACCTCGCGGTGGAGGTGGAAGGAACAACCATGCAGGAGGTTGCGTTTTTCGTTGCCACTCGTCTGGCGCCCATTGAAGGGGTGGTAAGTTCGACGACCCACTTCGTTTTGAAAGGCTACAAGGAAGACGGTATTCTCATCGATAAAAAGGAAGAACCCGCGTCAAGGCTGGTGGTTTCTCCATGAAGTCCTGGGAAGAAAGGCTAAACCCGGTGGTGCGTGATATCCCGCCCTCGGGAATCAGAAAATTCTTTGACCTTGCGGCGGAGATGAAAGGTGTAATCTCGCTGGGGGTCGGCGAGCCGGACTTTGTGACGCCCTGGCGCGTACGGGAAGCCTGCATTTACTCCCTTGAGAAGGGTTACACTATGTACACCTCGAACCAGGGGCTGAAAGAATTGCGGGACGAAATAGCCAGGTACCTGAATCAGGCCTTCCAGATCCGTTACGACCCGAGCGACGAAATCCTGATCACCGTCGGGGTCAGCGAGGCGCTGGATTTGGCGTTGAGGGCTCTTTTGGCGCCGCGCGACGAAGTCTTGATTCCGGAGCCCACTTACGTCTCGTACATTCCATGCACCGTTTTGGCAGGCGGCGTGCCTGTTCCCCTGCCCACGCGTATGGAAAACAACTTCCGCATAACGGCCGGGCAGGTTGAAAAGGCGATTACCCCGCACAGCAAGGTACTGCTGTTGGCTTACCCGAATAATCCCACCGGTGCCGTCCTGCCCCGTTCGGAGTTAGAGGACATCGCAGCGGTGGCCAAAGCGCACGATCTGGTTGTTATCTCCGACGAGATTTATGCCCAGTTAACGTACGAAGGCGAACATGTGTCCATTGCCAGATTGCCGGGTATGCGGGACCGGACAATTGTCCTGCAGGGCTTCTCCAAGGCTTTTGCCATGACGGGGTGGCGTCTGGGTTATGCGGCCGGGCACAACGCCTTTATCGGCGCCATGACTAAGATCCATCAATACACCATGCTCTGCGCCTCGATTACCGCCCAGATGGCGGCTCTTGAGGCGTTGAGGAACGGATTGAAAGAGATGCGGCAAATGGTCGGCCAGTACAACCACCGGCGCCGCTTGGTCATGAACGCCTTTAAGGAAATGAACCTGCCATGCAGCGAGCCGGGCGGCGCATTTTACGCGTTTCCGCTTATCGAAGACACGGGGCTGAGCAGTGAGGATTTTTGTGAAAGACTGCTGTTTGAAGAAAAAGTGGCGGTCGTTCCGGGTACCGCTTTCGGCCCGAGCGGTAAAGGGTTCATTCGTTGCTCCTATGCTGCTTCGGTTTCCAATTTGGTTGAGGCCTTGAAACGGATGACGGGGTTCGTCAAGCGGGTAAGGCTGAAGAAAAAAGTTTCCCGTCCCATCCCTGTAGGCCAGGAGGCTGTGCCGTATAAAGGTTAAGCCTTAAAAGAGAAAAAGTGTCCTGCGGTGGGTCTTGCGGGAGGATTATTGGGGTCCGTGTAGAAACTTCGTTGTTAAGTTGCGGGGGCGGGGGAAACTTGGTTCTGCCCCTTTTTACTTACGCAGTTTCAGACCTTCAGCGGGCAGGTGAATCGATGAAGAAGGAGGTCCTGGTTACCGTCAAGGGAACTCTCATGGACGAACTCGGGGAGCGCGAAACCATCGAGTTGGTTACCCGGGCGAGGTTATTCCGCCGTAACAGGGATTTTTATATCGTTTATAACGAATCCGAGCTTTCGGGAATGGCCGGGACCACCACCACGCTCAAGGCGGAGCCGAGCCGTGTCACCCTCAACCGGATGGGAGCGCAGGAGTTGAAGCAGGTTTTTGAGGTGGGAATCCCCAACAGGGGCAACTACGTCACTCCATACGGGAGCATGTTTTGCGACGTGTTTCCACACAAGGTGGAAGTGGATTTAACAGAAATGGGCGGCAGTATTAATTTGGAGTACGAATTGGCGCTGGACCGCCAGTTGATCGGTTCCAGGGCGTTGAGCATCACCGTCAGGGAGGTCTGAAATGGGTTCGCTGAAAAGCGAGATCCGGACGGCGATTACTCACGCACTTTACGGTGCTGTGGATGCCACCCGGACCGCCCTTGGTTTTCCGGTTGAGACGGAGATGCCCGAATTTGTTGTCAGTTCCCCCCGGGAAGAAAAGTTCGGTGATTTCAGTACGAACGTGGCCATGCAACTGGCAAAGCCCACCCGCCGGCCTCCGCGCGAAGTTGCGGCTGTTATCCTGGAGCACTTCGACTACCAGCGGTGCTCCTGGGTAGAGAAGGCAGAAATTGCGGGACCGGGCTTTATTAATTTTTACCTGCGGGCCGGATGGTTGAATGAAGCGCTGCGGCAAATAATTTTAGCGGGCGAAGGCTACGGCCGTTCAACAATCGGCGGCAAGCAACAGGTCAACGTTGAATTCGTAAGCGCCAACCCGACCGGCCTTTTGCACATGGGTAATGCCCGGGGCGCGGCGCTCGGCGACAGTATCGCCGCTCTTTTAAGTTACTGCGGTTTCAGCGTCTCCAGGGAGTTTTACATTAACGACACGGGCCACCAGATCGACCGTCTTGCGGCTTCCCTTGAAGCCCGATACCTCCAGGAATTCGGCGAAGACGCACTTGTACCGGAAGACGGCTACCAGGGCACGGATGTCGCGGACACCGCCCGGCGTTTCATCGCGCTGACCGGCGAAGCTTATCGGCACGCAGCCGGGCCCGAGCGGCTGAAGGCGCTGATCGATTTCGGCGTCGCCGATAAAATCGCCGCTATCCGCGAGTCCCTCGAATGCTTCGGTGTTCGCTACGACGTCTGGTTTTCCGAAGGGGATCTCCACGCGTCAGGGGCGGTGGAAAAGGTGGTCGCAGACCTTGTGGAGGCGGGCGCCACCTATGAGTTTGAGGGTGCGCTGTGGTTCAAAGCCGGACAATACGGCGCGGACAAAGATGAGGTGCTGATCCGGTCAAGTGGCGCGGCAACTTATTTTGCCGCGGACATTGCCTACCACGTCGATAAGCTCAGGCGCGGCTTTACCTGGCTGATAAACGTCTGGGGCGCGGATCATCACGGGCATGTCGCCCGCTTGAAGGCCGGGCTCAAGGCGCTCGGCTATGATCCCGACTGCCTCCAGGTGGTGATTATGCAACTCGTGCGCCTTTTCCGGGGCGGCGAAGCCGTGCGCATGTCAAAGCGGACCGGGGAGGTCGTGACCCTGGGGGAACTGCTCGAAGAGGTCGGCCGGGACGCCGCCCGTTATTTCTTCGTGCTGCGCGGCGCGGACAGTCACCTGGATTTCGACCTTGACCTGGCCCGTGCGCAGAGCATGGAAAACCCGGTATACTATGTCCAGTATGCCCACGCCCGCATCGCCAGCCTCTTTCGGCAACTCGCTTTAAGGAACAAAGAACTGCCCGCGATCAATTCGGCTAAACTAGAGCTGCTTTCGACTGAAGAGGAAGAACGACTGATTAAGAAGCTGGCCGATTTTCCCGAAGAAGTAGTAGACGCGGCCATCGATTTGGCGCCCCATCGTCTTACTGGGTATGTGTACGAACTGGCAGGTTTGTTCCATTCCTTTTACAACGTGCACCGGGTCATAGGGGCCGAACCGGGTCTTGAGGAAGCTCGTCTGGTACTGGTGCAGGCCACCGGTATGGTCCTCCGCCGGGCCTTGGCGCTTCTGGGGATCAGCGCGCCGGAAAAAATGTGATTGACTGGCGGCCCTCTTTACATTAACATGGGTAAGTATTGCTTCGCAGACGTCGTTCAAGGACAAGAATGTTAAAACTATTCTTTGTAGCTTGCGGAGGAGAAAATGGCCAAGTTCGTTTTTGTCACCGGCGGTGTGGTTTCGTCGCTTGGGAAAGGGGTTACGGCGGCCTCTATCGGTTGCATTTTGAAAAGCCGTGGGCTCAGCGTTACCATGCAGAAACTCGACCCTTATATCAACGTGGACCCGGGAACGATGAGCCCTTTCCAGCACGGGGAGGTCTTTGTGACGGAAGACGGGGCGGAGACCGATTTGGACCTGGGCCATTACGAACGCTTTATTGACACCGATTTGAGCCGGTTATGCAACGTCACCACCGGGAGTATATACTGGTCGGTTATTACAAAAGAGCGTCGCGGAGAATACTTGGGGAGCACCGTACAGGTCATTCCGCACATTACAAACGAGATTAAAAGCCGCATCCTTACGGTAGGACATGAAACCGGCGCCGACGTGGTAATCGTTGAGATCGGCGGTACAGTCGGTGACATTGAGTCGCAGCCGTTCCTCGAAGCCATACGTCAACTGAGAATCGACCTCGGCCGGGAAAACACCCTCTACGTTCACGTTACCCTTGTCCCTTATCTGCACGGAGCAAATGAACAAAAAACCAAACCCACACAGCATAGTGTGAAGGAGTTGCGGGGGATCGGTATCCAGCCCGACATCATCGTATGCCGTTCGGAAACCCCTCTTTCCATGGATATGGTGCGCAAAATCGCTCTTTTCTGCGATGTGGAGCCACGGGCGGTGATCCAGGCGGTGGACGCCCAAACGATATACGAAGTGCCGCTTCTGCTTGAAGAACAGGGGATCGGGGGTTTCATTGTCGAACGAATGGGGTTGGTCTGTCAACCCCCGGACCTGGACGCATGGAAGGAGATCGTCCAGAGGCTTAAGCACCCGCACGGCGAAGTTACCGTTGCTCTGGTCGGGAAGTACGTGGACTTGAGGGACGCTTACTTCAGCATTCTCGAAGCGCTTTGTCACGCGGGCATAGCACACAACGTTCGGGTTAATATCAGGTGGGTGAAAGCGGAAGAGCTGGAAAATCGCCCGCCCGTTTCGCTCCTGGAAGGAGCCGGAGGGATCCTGGTGCCGGGGGGATTCGGCGAGCGGGGGACAGAGGGCAAAATTCAGGCCATTCGTTATGCACGTAAAGTGAAAATACCTTACCTCGGTCTTTGCCTGGGGATGCAGTTGGCGGTGGTGGAGTTTGCCCGCGGGGTTCTCGGCCTCGAAGGGGCAAACAGCGCCGAACTGGATCCCGTAACGCCGCATCCTGTGATCAACCTGCTTCCCGACCAGCAGGGAGTGGTTGACCTTGGCGGCACGATGCGCCTCGGGCGGTACCCCTGCAATGTTTTGGCCGGTTCACTGGCGCACCGCGCTTACGGGACCGCCGAGGTTTGGGAGCGTCACCGCCACCGGTACGAGTTCAACAATACCTACCGTGAAATGTTTGCGCGGGCCGGTTTCAGCTTCAGTGGCGTTTCGCCGGACGGGAGACTGGTCGAAATCATTGAGCTTCCCGGGCATCCCTGGTTCGTCGCCACCCAGTTTCACCCGGAGTTCAAGTCCCGTCCCTCCAAGCCGCACCCCTTGTTCCGCGATTTTATAAACGCCGCGTTGAAAAGGGGCTAGAGGTGAGAAGTCAGAATTCAGAAGTCAGAATTCAGTAGCAGAATTCAGAAGTCGGAAGTCAGAATACAGAAGATTTCGGGTTCAAATATTCTGAATTCTGTATTCTGACCCTTAATCCAGGCAGAAGAAGCTATTCTGTCTTCTATCGTTGAACGGACCCCAAAGGTCTATCCGTATAAGCTTAACGTCGAACCTTGAACGTCGACCCGGATGCTATACAACCTAAGTTGTTGGGAAGGGTGATTAAGTGCGTAAGTTGATCGGCGCCCTCGTTTTGGTTCTGTTAATCGTGTCGGTAATTGTGGCCGCAACCATGAACGGCCGGGCCCTCGGCAAAAGGCCTTTGCCGGGCGGTGAAAGAATCGCTGTTGTTTACATTCAGGGGATAATCACCACCCAGACTATCAGCGGCGGGCCCTTCGGCGGCAGCACGGCCGGCATCCGCGGGGTCGTCGACGCCTTGCGCCGGGTTGAAGAAGATCCTGCTATTAAGGCCGTAGTCCTGCGTCTTGACAGCCCCGGGGGCAGTGCGGCGGCTTCCCAGGAGGTAGCCGCACAGGTGGAGAGGGTTAAAAAAGCTGGGAAGAAAGTGGTTGTATCCATGGGTGATGTAGCGGCTTCAGGTGCTTACTGGATCGCTGCCGGGGCCGATCGCATCGTGGCGGACCCGGCGACGGTCACCGGGAGTATAGGGGTGCTTATAGAGACCATTCAGGTGACCGGGCTTTACGGAAAGATCGGCGTCAACAAGGAAGTTGTAAAGAGCGGACCTTTCAAGGACATGGGTTCGGAAAGCCGGCCGATGACTGCGGAGGAGCGCACCATTCTACAGAAAATGGTTGACGATATTTATGATCAGTTTGTTGATCGTGTTGCGCAAGGGCGAAACATGCGGCGTGAACAAGTTTTGGTTTTGGCCGACGGCAGGGTTTTTACCGGCCGCCAGGCAAAATCCGCGGGCCTGGTTGACGAACTTGGGGACTTTCGCGACGCCGTACGGGAAGCCGGGCGCCTGGCCGGAATAAAAGGGGAACCCGAGGTTACAGATTTAGGGCCTACCAATTTTTGGGATTTTTTGACCAGGAATATGACCGGGCGGACTCTTTATCCTGCCGACATGTTACCAGCCTGGCTTCTTTGTTCTCCTTTAACCCAACGATAAGGAGACAATATTGGTGGAAACAGCCGAAAAAGCCGTGAAGCAAGATTTCCTGGACCTGGTTTACGGGGTTCTGTTCAATTCCGCGGCCACTTTTCGCAACCTGGCGGACGCACCGCCTATCGGTCAGGCAGTGCTCGTCCTTTTCATCCTCACGCTGAGTAACGGGATTGTATCTTTTTCATTTTTCCGTCTTACCTTTAGAGACATACCCGGCGTTGATCCCATGATCGCTCAGGTTTTGACCGGTATTTTTCCGGTGGTATTGATTCTGGCCCTTGTGTTTACAGGGCTCCGCTGGTTTATTTCAGGGGCCGTGCTTCACCTCCTTGCCGAGCTTTTGGGCGGCCGGGGAACCCCCAAAGGGACCCTTACCGTCTGCGCTTTGGCCGGTTTGCCGGGAGTTTTCCTTATCCCGTTCGAACTCCTTGTCAGGCTGTTCCGGGTTCCGGAGATCGCCGCCGCTGTTCTGAGCGGCCTTGCCGGAGTTGTGGTTCTGGCATGGGGAGCGGTCCTTTTGGTTATCGGTTTGCGGGAAATACACCGTTTCTCCAGTGGCAACGCTGTACTTACAATCATTACGCCAGTGACCGTTTTCATAATCATTTCTCTCTTGGTCGCAGCATCGGTAATATTTGCGTTGGGTACATTTGTTCCCTTTTCCCGCGCGCTATGAGTTAAATTACCCGCAAGAACGACGGGACGTTGTAACTTCTTATGTAGAAGAAAAGTCCCTACTCGTGTTTGGGCACTCAGGCCTAAAAGGCGGGCAAAAGGGGCATCACCGGGGATTTCCGGGAGGATTTGATTTGAAATGTCATACATCCTGGCGGTTGACGACGAGCGTCATATCTGCTGGTTAATTGAGGAAACGCTGACCGGCACTGGTTATACGGTGAAAACGGCCACGAACTGGAAAAGGGCCCTGGAGCTGATCGATGAAGAGGCCCCGGCGCTCGCACTGCTTGATTACAAGCTTCCCGGCGTCCACGGAGCGGCACTGGTTAATGAAATCAGGAGATTGGCGCCTCAGACTAAGGTAGTGTTGATGACCGGGGAAGTGGAAGCCGCGGCTGACCTGGCAGTTGAATTTGTGCTCGCAAAACCCTTCGATCTCGGTGATCTGCGTCGGTTGGTCGGGAAGATGGTACCGATTTTTCCATGAAGGCCATAAATTACTTATGTATCGGGTCGTAAAAGATTTGAATGACAGAAGGAGTTCTCTGTCTAACGGCGAAATAACTCCAAAATGGGTTGCCTTTGGGCGAACTGTGTAACACTTGAGACACCAGCGTTCAGCGTATAACGCCTTTTTCGGCGGCCGAAAAAAGTAGCGTTCAGGTAAGGTTGCTTCGCCCTCAGGAGGTGAAAGTTATGCTTCTCCCAACAGACACCGTAATCGCCCTGCGTTGCCCTGAATGTGGTAGGTTGGAACTTTTTCACCTTTCCCGTTTTGCTATCTCCAAGCAAAGGCCCGGGAGGGTTATTTGTTCTTGCGGGGTGGAGAAGGCCAAGGTCCTGACACGCGACCACGCCGCATATACCTTTGAGGTCTGCTGCACCATCTGCGACCTGCGTCACAGTTATCGCTTATCGGGCAAGAAGCTTTACTCTTCAGAGGTGACCCCGCTTTTATGTCTTGAGACGGGGTTGGAATTGGGAAGCATGGGCCCCAGAGATAAGGTCCGTGCCGCCATCCAAACCTACCAGGAAGAACTCGAGGCCTTGATTGATGAACTGGGTGGGCCCAACTACTTCTCAAACCCCGACGTGATGTTTGAGGTGTTGAACTATTTACAGGAGATGGCTGATGAAGGCGGTATCTTCTGCCCCTGCGGTAAAAACAGGATTGAGCTCGAGGTTTTACCGGACCGCCTCGAGCTGCGATGTAAGAACTGTGAGCGAATAAGCACCATATACGCCGAAACCGAACAAGACCTCCTCTACCTTCAGGAACTTCCAGCTATCGAACTTGCCCGTTACGGCTTCTGCAGCCTCGAAAGGACCACACGCAGCAAGAAAAAGGGTATTAAGAGGGATAATAAATAACGCCCAGGCTTAAACTTTTTTCGTGGAGGATGGGAGTCGGTTTGTTTGCGCAGGTTCAGGCCTTTTTCCGCCCCCTTCGCTTTTTGTCTGAAACTCCGTTGGCGTGAAAGGAATTCGCGAAGCGAATTCCGTCTGTTTTCTTGTGGTGCTTGTTCGGTCCTTGTACGGACCGGTTCCCTACCCGGTGAAACGACATAGCTTAAAAGGAGGGACCCGCTATGCCCCTGGTTTCGGCAGCGCGATTACTCAAGGCGGCGGCAGCAGGCGGTTACGCCGTAGGGGCTTTTAACTGCAACAACATGGAACTTGTCCAGGCAATCATCACCGCGGCCGAGGCCGAAAACGCCCCCGTAATCCTCCAGGCGAGCCAGGGGGCGATTAAATATGCCGGGTTGGCCTACATTTCCACGCTTGCCAGGACCGCGGTCGCCGGGACGAGTGTCCCGGTTGCGCTGCACCTCGACCACGGCACCAGTTTCGAGCAGGCCCTACGCTGTATAACGGCCGGTTTCAGCTCGGTGATGATCGATGGTTCGCGTCTGCCGTTTGCGGAAAACGTCGCCCTGACCCAACGCGTAGTCGATGTCGCCCACGTCCTTGGGGTATCTGTGGAAGCGGAACTTGGTAAGATCGGCGGCACAGAGGATGACGTTTCGGTCAGCGAGGCGGAGGCTTTTTTTACCGACCCGGATGAGGCCGGGCGCTTTGTTTCTGAAACCGGTGTTGATTCTCTTGCCGTGGCAGTCGGTACTGCCCACGGCCGGTACAGAGGAGAGCCGCGCCTTGACTTTGAGCGTTTGAGCCTGATAGCTTCGCGTGTCAACATACCACTCGTCCTGCACGGTTCCTCAGGTGTGCCCCCGGAAGCCATCCGTGAGGCGATCCGGCGCGGCATCTGCAAAGTGAACATAGACACCGATATCCGGGAGGGTTTTACCAACGCCATGCGGCGCGTACTTGAGGCCGACAGCGACGAGATAGACCCTCGAAAGGTGCTGGGTCCCGCCCGTGAAGAGGCGACCGCGGTAATAAGGGAAAAAATTCGGATTTTTGGTAGCGCTAACAAGGCCAATGAGATATAATTGACGCTGATGGGCAAAATCTCCATTGGGAGTAATCATGCGGGTCTAAGGTCAATACCGTTTTGCCCCTGAACTTCTGACCTCCAACCTCTAACTTCTAACATCTATTTTGTGAGGTGACCGCGATTAAAATCTTTCTCGATACCGCCAACGTGGAAGAAATACGTCTGGCAGCGGCTCTCGGCGTAATCCACGGGGTTACCACCAACCCGTCTTTGATTGCCAAAGAGGGGCGGGACTTCAAGTCTGTAGTCCAAGAAATAACAGCCATTGTCGACGGTCCCGTAAGCGCCGAGGTCTTAAGCCCCGATGCTCCGGGAATGGTGGCTGAAGCAAGGGATTTGGCTTCCATTCATCCGAACGTGGTGATTAAGGTGCCCATTACCTACGAAGGCCTGAAGGTGGTAAAAACCATGGCGGCGGAAGGGATACGGACCAACGTTACGCTTGTTTTCTCCGCCAACCAGGCGCTTTTGGCGGCGCTGGCCGGAGCCGGTTTTGTAAGCCCGTTTGTGGGACGCCTGGACGACGCAGGGCATGACGGGATGGAGCTTGTAGCCGACATAGCGGAGATCTTTTCTATTTATGATTTTACCACCGAAATCATTGCCGCCAGTATCCGCCATCCCCTCCATGTCGTAGCCGCCGCCCGGGCGGGGGCGCATATAGTCACGGTCCCGTATAAGGTACTGGCGCAAATGCTGAAGCACCCCCTGACCGACATAGGCATAGAGAGGTTTTTAGCCGATTGGGAAAAATTAGAAAAGAAATAGGAAGAGTGAAGTTTAGGGTTATAATTTATGGTGTAACAGGGTAAAATTAGATTGTGAGTCACCGGTTATTATGAAGGAAGGCCGCAGGAAGTATTTTCCCCATGCATTTCCTCAGGTAATCTGTGAAGTTCCGTTAAATCTTTACGAGTATTTATAGTAAAGGCTGTCACAAAGACATATCTTTGCGGGTAGCCTGATGCCCCCGATTCAGGACACAGTTGCTTAAAACACTGAAAAGTCCCAAAAATGACTCCGAAAAAAAATAAGGCGCGGGCCGATGTGCCTGCAGGAGGTCCGTAGGCGGGAAAGTGCGACTTACGGCGGCAATGTCCTTTCTTGCGGTTCTACCCCTTATGCTTGAAAATATAATTTTGCGGTGTATCTTGCGATATTGGTCTCCGCTCCGCCTCTTGACTGCAAAAAACCTTCCCTTTGGCGCACAATAATACCGAGGAGTGAAAAGCTTGTTGTTAGGTAACGATCTTGATGCGAAAAATGTGACCGAACTCTATAAAATGGCGAGAGATCTTGATGTGCCGGGTTACTATCGGCTGCGAAAGCAGGAATTGATCTACGAGATCCGCAAGGCACGTCTTGAAAAAGAGGGGTTGATGTACGCCCAGGGGATCCTTGAGATACTTCCCGATGGCTACGGCTTCCTCCGGCCGTTCAAGTACCTTCCTTCCGGGGACGACATTTACGTCTCCGCCTCGCAGATAAGAAAGTTCGACCTGCGCACGGGCGATCTGGTTGCCGGGCAGGTGAGGCGGCCCAAGGAAAGCGAGAGGTACCTGGCGCTGTTGCGCGTGGAGAAAATAAATGATAGCGACCCGGCCTATGTCAGCGAACGGATCCACTTCGACAGTTTGACGCCGCTCTACCCGCAAGAAAGGATCCGGCTGGAAACGGGTCCCCACAAAATTGCGACGCGGATAATCGATCTCGTGTCCCCTTTGGGAAAAGGCCAGCGGGGTCTTATTGTCGCGCCGCCCAAGGCAGGAAAGACCACGCTTTTGAAAGAGATCGCCAACAGCATTACGGCCAATCATCCTGAGGTTTACCTTATTGTGCTTCTCATCGATGAGCGGCCGGAAGAGGTCACGGACATCGAGCGCTCCGTGCAGGGGGAGGTAGTCAGTTCCACTTTCGACGAGCCTCCGGATAACCACGTGAAGGTCGCCGAGATGGTCCTGGAACGCGCGAAGCGTCTGGTGGAGCATAAACGTGACGTGGCCATTCTCCTGGACAGCATTACTCGTTTGGCCCGGGCACACAACCTGGTTGTTCCGCCGAGCGGGCGGACCCTGTCCGGCGGTGTTGACCCCGCCGCCCTGCACAAGCCGAAGCGTTTCTTCGGAGCCGCGCGCAAGCTCGAGGAAGGCGGCAGCCTGACAATTTTGGCCACGGCCCTCATAGAAACCGGCAGCCGCATGGACGATGTCATCTTTGAAGAATTCAAGGGAACGGGCAACATGGAGCTGATCCTTGACCGGCGTCTGGCCGACCGCCGCATCTTCCCGGCCATCGACGTCCAGCGTTCGGGTACGAGGAAGGAGGAGTTGCTTCTTGCGCGTGAAGAGCTGGAGTTGATTTGGTACTTCCGAAAAGCCACCAATCAAATGACCCCCTGGGAAGCGATGGAACACTTGTTGGAGGAGATACGGCGCACCAGGGTAAACGAAGACCTTATCCGCAATTTCCAGGCCTTTAAACAGGCGACCGACAACCATGTTCAGAACGGCGCAGGCTATACCCCCACCCGCCGCGGTGTGAATCTGGGCGGATAACCGGGTAAATGCCGACGGACGCGCCAGGAGAACGGCCCGCGGGCCGTTCTTAATTTTGTGCAAGACCCGTGCAGGGTCTTTAGGTATAAAATTCGGTCCCGAGGGCAAGAATGGCTCTGGAGTATTTTTTAACTAAAGTATATGGGTGACAAAAATGATGCAACGTCTGATCAAAAGGACGACGCTGTTAATAGTCATTTTGCTGTTAACGAGCGGGACGGCCAACCTTGCCCATGCCGGAGTGGATGAGCAGCTCTTTGGCGAGCCTGAGCCGGCGGTGGCGGAAATTGAAGGTTTGCCTACCTACTACCAGGTCGGCCACGGCGACACGCTGTACGGCATCGCACGGCTTTACGGGGTTGGTATGGAAACGATAGCGCAGGCAAACGGACTGTCGCAATATGACCTGATTTACGAGGGGCAGTACCTTGTCGTGCCCTTCGGGGGGTTGACCCACCGCGTCGTTGCCGGGGATACCTTATGGAATATCGCCGTAAGGTACGGGACAGCGTTGGAGGAAATATTAAGCGCCAACGGGATCCAGGCCGACGAAGTCCTGACCGTGGGGGCGGACGTGATCGTGCCCGTGCCTTTACCGGGCCGGGTGGAGATTAGTGAGCGCCGCGAACGCGGTACGTTTTATTGGCCGGTGCTCGGGTCGATCTCCTCGCCTTTTGGGATGCGTGACGGGCGGCCTCACGAAGGACTGGACATCGCTGCGGATACCGGAACGCCGGTAAGGGCAGCGGCGGACGGTACGGTGATTTATGCCGGTCCGGCGGGTACTTACGGCCTGCTGGTAATTTTGAAGCACAGCGGTGATTCGGCGACTTACTATGCGCATTGCGACTCGGTCAACGTCTCCGTGGGGCAGAATGTCACTGCGGGAGAGGTCGTGGCAACGGTCGGCAGCACCGGGCACTCGACGGGTCCGCACCTGCACTTCGAAATCCGCTTGAACGGCATTCCCAACGACCCGGCGGCGTTTCTGCCGTAAATACAGAATATAGAATTCAGAATACAGAAGCCAGAA
>QZIW01000063.1 GCA_003604985.1 Ammonifex sp. | reverse complement strand
TGTCAACGGCGCTTGAATTTTGATCCCTTTTGGCGCTTGAATTTTGACCCCCCTTAGTTTTAAACAGATAAACTAAGAGAGGGTGGCTGACAGATCACCTCCTTCAGTTAAAGATGCATCCAGCCGTTTCCTGATTAATCCGGCGCGCTGCTTCTCTTTCAGCCGGTAGGATTCACCCTTGATGTTGATGACGGTGCTATAGTGAAGCAAGCGGTCCAGGATGGCGGTGGCGATGATCGTATCGCCGAAGATCTCTCCCCATTGCCCGAAGCCGCGGTTGCTAGTTAAAATGATGGAACCCCGCTCATACCTCCTGGAGATCAACTGGAACAGGAGATGGGCGCCGTGGACGTCAACCGGAACATAGCCGATCTCGTCTATTATCAACAGTTTGGGAACGCAATAGAATTTGAGCCTCTCCTCCAGGCGATTCTCGGCGTATGCCTTGTTCAGGGAAGCAATCAGAGCGGTAGCCGGGGTGAAGAGCGTCCGGTACTTCTTCTGGATGGCCTTCAGCCCCAGAGCCACTGATAAGTGCGACTTTCCCGTGCCTGGAGGGCCCAGTAGGACCAAGTTCTCCGCCCTGTCGATGAAGGAGCAAGTAGCCAACTCCCGGATGATCTTCGGGTCTATGGATGGCTGGAATGAAAAATCGAACGACTCCAGGGTCTTGATGTAGGGAAACTTGGCCAATGCGGTGTTTAGGGCCATATGTTTCTCGTGCTTGAGGGAGATCTCTTCCTCCAGCAGCTTGTCCAGGAAGTCGGAGTATGACACCTCGTTCTTGCTGGCTTCCTGGAGTAGCATTTCGAGTTGCTGGCCGGTACGGTGCAGTTTCAACAGTTTGAGGTTTTCCTGGATTCTGAGAAGCTGTGGGTTATCCAACGAGAGCACCTCCCTCGGCCAGCGATGCGTAGATATCCAGGCTTCTGACCTCGACCTCGGGCAGAGGAGCTATCCTCTTGGTGGCATCATGTTTATTTGACAGGCCCCGGTAGTGCTCCATGTCCATGATCACTTGGTGCTTGCTTTCTGCCTTGCGGTGGGTGGCGATCAGCACGCCCCGGTGATAGATAGATATCAGGTCACCCCGCTCCTGCAGCTCCACGGTCTGATGCACATACCTCCAGGGCACCGAGTAGCGGTTGGATGCATAGGAGACCAGGCAGTCGGTGGCCACCCTGCGCATCTGCCAAACTTGCAAAACATATGGTGGCCTGCCGGTAAGGGGACGGAGGTTTTCCCGCCGGAAGCGCGCCGCCGGCTGCTCGTGGGTAGTGCCGTGGATCCGCTGGTCAGCCACCTCCCTGATCCAGGCCAGGACCTGCTCGTTGGCAGATGCCAGTGACGGGAATTCCTGCCCGGTAAGGAATGACCTTTTGACATACTTCACACCCGACTCGACCTTACCTTTTGTGCGGGCGCGGTAAGGCCGGCACAGCCGGGGGGTGTAGCCGTAGTAACGGCAGAAGTCTTCGAACTTCGGATTGATCCTGGCATTTGCAGTAGCCCGGTCAAGGACGACGGTTCTGGGGTTGTCATAGAGAATCTCCTCCGGAATACCCCCGAACCAGGCGAACGCATGCTCATGGCAGGCGATCAGCGTGGGCAGCTTCTCGTCCAGGGTGAACTCCACGTATATGGCCCTGGAGAAGCCGAGCACCATGACAAAGATGTGGACCCTGGTAAGGTAGCCTCCGAGCATGATCTTCTTGCTGCCCCAGTCCACCTGCGCCTGTAGTCCGGGAGGGGTTTCAAAGCGGGCTGTTGCCGCCTCGAGCTGGCGGTGGGTCTCCCGGAGCGGGCGTACCGCCTCTTTAACCAGGGTGTAGCCTCCGGTATAGCCCAACTTTTTCAGTTCCCTGAAGAGGCTGGTGGCATTGAAATCCAACTGCGGAGCCCGCTCAATAAGGAATGGCATGAACTCTGACAGCAGGCCAGGTTTGCAGTTTTCCCGTCGATAAGGCTGGTAAAGCTCACTGCGCAATACTTTCCTGACGGTGTTCTTGCTGATCATAAGTTCTCTGGAGATCTTTTTGATGGATTTCCCCATTTTGCGCATGATGCGGATCTCGGTCCATAGATCCTGTGCTAACATCTGGTTCTCTCTCCCATGCTCATTATCATGGGAGAAGGTTCCCGCTTGACCCATTTTGTTACCTCCTTTTTTGCTGGAGGGGGTCAATTTTCATCCGCCATATGGGGTCATTTTACCACCGCCAATGACAGTTATCTTGACACGTTACCTTGAGAAGCCCGTCGTATGCTGGTGAAGGAGGGGTAATTGAGGGAGGATATGCTATCTCCTGGGACGACCTACCGAACGCATTATCCCCAGGGCCCTTAAAAAACGGAAAAGAACTTCAGGCAGAATCTGAAAATGAGCATTTTGCATTTTTTTCTTGCGTTACCTGTCCGCACCATATATAATAAGTTTTAGCCGGCAAGTTAGCCGGCGAACTTGGGCGGTGATACAAGATTGAAAAATGATCCGATCATGATCGGTATGAGCACCCCGGAAGACTTCTCGGCACCTGCATCTTGGGTTCAAGCGGGTTTTCGCTTTGGTGATAAGGGTACCCACACCAGTAGAACCATCATGTTTGAAGAACTGACGATGGTGCTTCAGGAATGCGCTGAAGATGCGACGCATGACGATTACGCAAGCGCGATCATCGACCGGAACTGTTTAGGCAAGCGGACCGTTGCCACACGGAAGCTTTCGAGTCAGCGTTTAAGCGAACTGTACGGCCTCGATCCATCACTGCCGCTGTTTCGGATTTTAAGATATTGCTGGAAGGCCGACAAGGATGGACACCGGCTCTTAGCTTTGCTAACCGCTATGGCTCGCGACCCCTTGCTGCGAGTTACGTCACCTTTGATTCTGGGAATGCGCCCCGGAGAGGAACTTGTGCGTCAGCCAATGACGGAGATGCTTCGTGAGAGTGTGGGTAACCGTTTGAATGACCGGACGCTGGACAAGGTGGTGCGCAACGCTTCGTCATCCTGGACCCAAGCGGGTCATTTGAAAGGGCGGGGACGCAAAATCCGCCAAAGAGTCAACCCTACGCCCGTCGTAACCGCTTACGCCCTTCTAATGGGTTATATTCTCGGCGTTCGCGGGATGGGTTTGTTCAAGACGTTATGGGCGAGGGTGCTGGATGCATCCACGGAAGAACTTCTTCAATCGGCCATGGACGCAAAGCGGCTGGGTTTCTTGGATATGAGCCAGTCGGGCGGAATTATTGAGGTCTCATTTGCCCGCCTGTTAACGCAGGAGGAAAGGCGGCTGATCCATGGGCAGAATTGAAGATTTGGCAACTCAGTATTACAACCACATTGCCGCGCCGTGGCCGCGCAACCTTGCCGGGGAACAGCGAACGATTTTTATCGTCTATCCCAAGCACGATGAGCGGAGGCTCCGTGCCAGGATAGAACTGTTCGAGATGGCCACCATCCGAGCGGGGCACAAGTGGAAGGTTGTTGATCTTACCAAGACCTTTGCCCGCTGGATGGCGGGTATTGAGTATAAAGACATATATTTCGAAGCACCCGACGATCTGAAAATGAGGTTGCGCAGCGATTTTTTAAAGTTTGTAGCGGGTGAAATCCGCCAAGCGCTAACCGGTGAAGACGTAGACGCCGATACTGTAGTCGCGGTATACGGGGTAGCAAGTCTCAACGGTTTCACCAAGGTATCCCTCGTTTTAAACGAAGTCTCCCGGGAAATCCGCGGCCGGCTGCTGCTCTTTTTCCCAGGCACATACGAAAACAACAACTATCGCCTGCTTGACGCCCGTGACGGGTGGAGCTACCTGGCTATTCCGATCACATTATATAACGGGGTGAGAGACGCATGAGGAACCGTGACGTTTTTCAGCGTGATCCCGCTGTCGCAAAGTTGCTAAACGACGGTGTGGCTGAAGTTGCGGAAGCAAAAACGAAAAAAGAAATCGAAACCCTGCGCTACGAGCTCGAGCACTTCGTATGTGAGGGACAGTATAAAGACGGCCTTGTTCGGATTCTCGAGTCTTACCTGAGTAATGTCAATTCAACGGTTCAGCCGGCCGCCTGGGTGAGCGGTTTTTTCGGAAGCGGAAAATCACATCTGCTCAGGATGTTGCAGCATTTGTGGGTTGATACAAAGTTTGAAGATGGGGCCACTGCGCGGGGACTGGCGCGACTGCCGGACGAAGTAAGGGATCTGCTGAGAGAACTGGATACACTCGGTAAACGGTGCGGCGGCCTCCATGCGGCTGCGGGGAAACTGCCCTCCGGCAGCGGGGATAGCATTCGCCTTACAGTCCTCGGTATTATCCTGCGTTCCAAGGGCTTGCCGGAAGCTGTTCCCCAAGCGCAGTTCTGCCTGTGGCTCAGGAAAAACGGCATTTATGAAAAGGTGAAAAGGGCGGTTGAGGGCGCGGGCAAGGATTTCTTTACGGAACTCCATGATTTATACGCTAGTCCGGTTTTGGCAGCGGCGATCTTGAATGCGGACCCTGATTTTGCCCCGGACCACAGGCAGGCGCGCGCCACCCTTCGTGCCCAGTTCCCCGCTGTGGAGGATATACCCACCTCCGAATTCATTCGCCTTATTCGCGAAGTGCTTAGCGTTAACGGACAAATTCCCTGCACGATAATCGTGCTTGACGAGATCCAGCTCTTTATCGGGGAGAGCGACTCCCGTTCAACCGACGTGCAGGAAGCCGCCGAGGCGCTTTGCAAACAGCTTGACAGCCGGGTTTTACTCATCGGGGCCGGCCAGACGGCTCTTGCTGGAAACGTCCCGCTTCTGCAGCGGCTCAGCGCGCGCTTTACCATTCCGGTCGAACTCTCGGACGCGGATGTCGAGACCGTGACCCGCCGGGTGGTGCTTGCGAAGAAAGCGGACAAGCTGAGGGCGGTCGAGGACGTCCTAAACGCCCACGCGGGCGAGATTGACCGGCAGCTTCGCGGCACAAAAATCGCCGTGCGCGGCGAAGACCGGAACGTTATGGTCGAAGACTACCCCCTTCTGCCGGTTCGCCGCCGTTTCTGGGAGGCTGTTCTTCGCGCCGTTGACAAACTTGGCACCAGCAGCCAGATACGCACGCAGCTCCGGATCGTTTACGACGCCGTCCGTGAAACCGCTGAAGAGCCGCTGGGCACGGTTGTACCGGCCGATTTTATCTTCGACCAGCTTCAACCGGATTTGCTACGCACCGGCGTTCTGTCGCGTGAGATTGACGAAACCATCCGCAACCTCGATAACGGAACGCCAGAAGGTGTCTTAGCTAAGCGTCTCTGCGGGCTTATCTTCCTCATCCGCAAACTGCCGCGCGAAGCCGTAGCCGACATTGGTGTCCGGGCAAAACCGGAAATGCTGGCGGACCTCATGGTGAGCGATCTTTCTAACGATGGAACAGTCCTGCGGCGGGATATCCCCCGCATCCTCGATAAACTCGTTGAGGAAGGCAAACTGCTCAAGTTAGATGATGAATACAGCCTTCAGACGCGGGAAAGCAGCGAGTGGGACCGCGAATTCCGCAACCGGCAGGCGCAGTTGTCAAATGACCCCGCGGCCATTCCGAGCAAGCGCGCCGCACTGATCAGCGCGGCCTGTGAGGCTGCTCTAAGTGAGATTAAGTTGTTGCAGGGCGAGTGTAAGGAGGCCCGCAAGCTGTTAATTCATTTCGGGACAGAAGCGCCCCAGCCCAAAGGACGCGAAATCCCGGTTTGGATCCGCGACGGCTGGGGGGAAAGTGAGAGTACCGTTCTGTCGGATGCCCGGGCGGCCGGCAGCGACAGTCCAACCATTTTCGTTTACATCCCCAAGGCCGGCGCTGATGACTTAAAAAGAGCCATAATCCAATATGAGGCGGCCAAGGGCACCATCGATTTCAAAGGCGCCCCTTCGACCCCTGAAGGGCAGGAAGCCCGCGACGCGATGGCCACCCGTATGGGCACTGCCGAGACGACGCAAAACAACATTGTCAAGGATGTTATTAATGGCGCTAAAGTCATTCAGGGCGGCGGTCAGGAGCGCTTCGAATTGTCGTTGAAAGACAAGGTGCTCGCAGCCGCCGAGGCGTCCCTTGACCGTCTGTTCCCGGACTTCCGGTATGCCGATAACAGCCGCTGGCCGAGGGTCATTGAGCGGGCGAAAAACGGCGACGCGTCCGCCATGCAAGCCGTTGGTTGGAACGACACCCCTGAAAAGCACCCCGTCTGTTCCGCTGTTCTTTCGGAGATCGGCTCCGGCAAAAAGGGCAAAGAGGTCCGCGACGCCTTTGAAAAAAGTCCTTACGGCTGGCCCCGCGACGCAGTTGACGCCGCTTTGATCACGCTCTTTGCCGCCGGGCACATCCGCGCCTGGTATAAAGGCGCGCCGCTTGACAAGGGCCAGCTTGACCAGGCCAAGATTTCGGCTGCCGACTTCCGGGCGGAGACGGTAGCCATCGATGCCCGTTCCCGCATCCAACTGCGCAAGCTTTTTCAGACAGCCGGGCTGCCCTGCAAGGACGGTGACGAATCTGCCGCTGCCGGGCAGTTTCTGGCGAAACTCACAGACCTTGCCGACCGTGCCGGCGGTGAACCTCCCCTTCCGGCGCGTCCTGCCACGGATCATTTAGATACTTTACGGGGATTGGCCGGAAACGAGCAGCTCGCCGCGATCCTGGAGCAGTTTGATCTGCTTGCCCGGCAAGTGAAAGAATGGTCGGCGTCAGCGGAACTGGCCGCCAAACGCAAAGCTGCCTGGGATAAGCTTCAGACCCTGCTCAGGCACGCCCGCGGCCTCCCGGAAGCGGAGGATCTCCAGAAGCAGGCCGACGCTGTCCGGGAAGAGCGCCGGTTGCTGGCAGAACCCGATCCGGTTCCGGGAATCCATCAAGAGGCTGTCCGCGTGCTCCGGGCCGCCGTTGTGGAAGCCCGTTCCGGGTTCGAGGCCGTTTACAACCGAGGAATGGCTGCACTGGAGAATAGCGATAATTGGCAGAAACTATCGCCGGAGCAACAGCAGCGCATCCTCGAAGACGAGGGGATTGCCGGCATTCCACAGGTACCGGTGGGGGATGACAACGCTTTGATCCGCAGCCTCGAAGATATCTCGCTTGCCAACTGGAAAACAAGGATCAACGCCCTGCCGCAGCAATTTATTAACGCCGCGGTGGCGGCCGCGAAGCTGCTCGAGCCGAAGACGCAAAAGGTGAGGCTGACCAGCGGGACTTTGAAGACCGAGGACGATGTAAGAGCGTGGGTGGCTGATATCGAGAGGGACCTTCTTGAAAAGGTCAAAGCTGGTCCAATTTTGATCTCGTGAGGGGAACCAAGATGCCTGTACTGCCTGCGGACCTTCGTAATAAATTGGAGCGCGCGGTTGTCAAGGCGCGTGATGTCGCGGAGGCCGGTGCAAAGGCTGCGTTGGAGGCACTGGCTGTGCATGATTCTAAGTACTATGATCACCTGTCGTCTGAGGGGCGCCGGCTGCGTAATCATCTGCGCGCCCGCGCCCGGCAGTTGGGGGACAAACGGCACAAAGGCGGCAGCTTGGAAATGAACCGGCTTGTCCGGGAATGCGCCTATGAGCACTGGCACCGGATGCTCTTCGCCCGCTTCCTGGCGGAGAACGACCTGCTCATCGAGCCGGTAACGGGCGTGGCGGTCAGCCTGAAAGAGTGCGGGGAACTGGCTAAGGATGAAAACACGGACTTGTGGACGCTGGCCGGCCGCTTTGCCCAGCGGATGCTGCCGCGGATCTTCCGGCCGGATGATCCGGTGCTCCAGGTCAATTTTGCCCGCGAATATCAGTTGAAGTTAGAACAGTTACTCGGTGACCTGGATTCAGCGGTTTTCACCGCCAGCGACGCCCTCGGCTGGGTTTATCAGTTCTGGCAGAGCAAGTGCAAGAAAGAGGTTAACGATGCGGGTGACAAGATCGGGGCCGACGAACTGCCCGCCGTTACGCAGCTTTTTACCGAACCTTACATGGTGAACTTTCTCATCCACAACACCCTCGGCGCGTGGCATGCCGGCCGTGTGCTGGCGGAAAACCCGCGGCTTGCCGAACAGGCTCGGAGCGAGGAAGAACTCCGCCGCGCCGTAGCGCTGCCGGGTGTAACTTGGGATTATCTGCGCTTCATACGAAGCGACGGCGGGAGAGGGCCGTGGCGTCCCGCTGCCGGTGTATTCGAAGGCTGGCCAAAACGCGCGGCGGAGCTGAAGGTGCTTGATCCCTGCTGCGGCTCGGGTCATTTCCTGGTTGCGGCCCTGCACCACCTTGTTCCCCTGCGGATGGCCGAGGAGGGTATCTCGGCGGGCGAGGCCTGCGACGCGGTCCTGCGCGACAACCTCCACGGCCTGGAAATCGACGAACGCTGCACCCAGATCGCGGCCTTCGCCCTGGCATTGGCGGCCTGGACCTATCCCGGCGCCGGCGGTTACCGGTTACTGCCGGAGTTGCGCCTCGCGTGTTCCGGCATTGCGCCTAACACCAAGAAGGATAAATGGATCGCTCTTGCCGGCAAGGATGAACGCCGCCAAAGCGGTATGGCCCGGCTCTACGATTTATTTCAGGACGCGCCTGTTTTGGGCAGTCTCATCGATCCCGGTTCCGCCACGGAGAACCTTTATGAAGCCGGGTTCAACGAACTACAGCCCATGCTCGAAAAAGTAATGCAGGCGGAGAAAGACGATTACGGGCAGTATGAACTGGGGGTTGCCGCCCGCGGCATTGCCGACGCCGTTCAGATTCTCGGCGGGCGTTACCATCTCATAATCACCAATGTTCCTTACTTAGCCCGCGGCAAACAAAGCAGGCCGCTGCGGGAGTTCTGCGGCCGGCACTACGCCGAAGCGAAGAACGATATCGCCACCGTCTTCCTTGACCGCTTGCTTTGCCTGAATACCTCCGGAGGAACAACGGCGCTGGTCCTGCCGCAAAACTGGCTTTTCCTTACCAGCTATAAGAAATTTCGGACGCGGCTTTTGAAAACGCGGCGGTGGGAGTTGCTTGCCCAGCTTGGCGAAGGAGGTTTCGAAAACTCCCAGGCGGCGGGGGCATTTACTGCCCTTCTCGTTATTTCCGCGTCTTCTCCAGCTATTGGTCACACCCTCGCCGGCATTGACGCCGTCGCTCCCCGCACGGCGCGGGAGAAGGCTATGCTTCTTCGTAGCGCCGAACCTGTTAGAATGGCTCAGTTAGAACAGTTGATGAACCCTGATACTCGGATCGTGCTGGGGGAATTGCAGCCTACAACAGGCCTGTTGTCCGAATACGCCTCATCATTTTTAGGTTTAGGGACTGGAGACATGCCGCGGTTCTGTCGTTGTTTTTGGGAAGTGCCACTCCCTGATAAAGAGTGGGCACCCCTTCAGACAGCTGTGCTTAACGATGATCCGTTTGGTGGACGAGAGAATATTGTGTTCTGGGATCAAACAAAAGGACGTGTTCGAGGCATGTCCGCCGCACACCGAGAACAGATTCACAACCAGGATCAGAGCGGACAGCAGGCATGGACGAAGAGAGGCATAGGCGTTGGTCTTATGCGGGACCTGCGCGTATCGCTTTATACCGGTGACGTCTTTGCGAAGTCTATAGCAACTCTTATCCCTAATAACTCGGACCATCTCTCAGCTCTGTGGTGCTTTTGTAGCTCTACTGAGTTTGCTGAAGCGGTTCGGCGGATTGATCAAAACATCATCGTTGCTAATGGAACGCTGGTCAAGGTTCCCTTTGACCTGAAATACTGGCAAAAGGTTGCAGACGAAAGGTATCCTGACGGCCTTCCCAAACCTTACTCTGAAGATCCCACCCAGTGGATATTTCACGGCCATCCGGCGGCCTCAACCGACCCGCTTCAGGTGGCCGCGGCCCGCCTGCTCGGCTACCGCTGGCCGGCGGAAACCGATCCCGCGATGGAACTGGCGCCGGAGGCGCGCCGCTGGATCGGCCTTTTGCCGGCGCTTGATGCGCTGAGCGACGGCGACGGCATCGTGTGTATCCCGTCGGTGCGCGGCGAAGACCCCGCCGCCGAGCGCTTGCGTGCGCTGCTTGTAACTGCCTATGGCCGTAACTGGTCGCCGGCAAGAGAGAAGGAACTGATTATTAGAACGGGTTCGCGGGCGGGCGACCTCGACGAGTGGCTCCGAAATGACTTCTTCGAACAGCACTGCCGGCTGTTCCGCCACCGTCCGTTCATCTGGCATATCTGGGACGGGCGCAGGCGCGACGGCTTCCATGCCTTGGTCAACTACCACAGACTGGCCGAAGGCGGCGGCAGGGGGCGCAAGCTGTTGGAGAGCCTGACCTACAGCTATCTCGGCGACTGGATCGCCCGGCAGCAGGACGGCGTAAAGCGGGGCGAGGGCGGTGCGGAAGACCGTTTGGCGGCCGCAGTAGAGTTGCAGAAGCGCCTGATCGCCATCATTGAGGGCGAACCCCCCTGCGACATTTTTGTACGCTGGAAACCCATCGAAAGGCAGCCGGTCGGCTGGGAACCGGACATCAACGACGGCGTGCGGGTGAACATCCGCCCCTTCATGACGGCGGAGATCCCCGGCGGCCGGAAAGGCGCCGGTGTGCTGCGCTTCCCGCCCAACATCAACTGGTCGAAGGACCGGGGCAAGGAGCCCTTGCGCCCGCAGGAGCAATACCCCTGGTTCTGGCGGGACGGCAAGTTTAGCGGCGACCGCGTCAATGACGTACACCTGACTAACAACGCAAAACGTAAAGCGCGTGAAGAAGCGGGCGGGAGATCCGGGGGTGAAGATGATGTCCGGTAAGGCAGATACAATAGATGCAAACACGCTGCTGGAGGCTGTGCGTCAATCCCTGACCAGCGCCGGCCGGTATAACCCCGGCGATGCCGTAGCCCCGGCGGCGGTTCTCTGGACCGACGCGGATGGACAGTGGCGGCCTCTGGTGGCCCAGTTACGCCCGCTGATGCCGGAACTGCTGACTTTAGGCGAGTACGCTCCGGAGGAAAGAACCGGCCCGGCGATTTGGCTGCGGTGCGTTATCGAGCAGATGCTGCCCGAGGTCGTAATACCCGACACAGCAATACCGGTCATATACATGCCGAACGTGAGCCGGCAGACACTGCGCGCCGCAGAGGAATGCCCGGACAGCTTAAAACCGCTGGTTGAACTCCAATACCGGGGAGCGGTTTGGACCCAGCGCAACGGCAAGGACTGGACGGTTGAGGCGTTTCTGGTATCCGGAGACGGCGGCCTGGGGTTGGACCTTTCAAGAGACAAGCAGACCAAACGGGCGATGCTTGGGGCGCTGACGCACCTGGCGGTGACCCCTCTGGCCGGACTGCGGGGCAAACGTTTAGAGGCCGAGGACTTTGATAAGTTGATGGTCGCGGATACGCCGCGGGATTTACTGCTGTGGTTGAATGACCCGGCTCATACCCGGGAAGAATGGGATGATGCCAAATGGGCTGCGTTTTGTTCGCGTTGCAAGGCTGAGTACGGCTTCGACCCGGAAAGCGACGGGGCGATCGTCGCCGGTGAAAAACTGGGAATGCGGGATCCCGCGTGGCAGACGGTATGGCAAAGATACGCGGAATCGCCGGCGATTTATCCCGGAATCCCCAATCTGTTAAGGCGGGCGAAACCGCAGCAGATAATATTCGACAAGGAGCCTTGGCCGGACGAAAACGAAACCGAAGAGATTAATCTCAGGAACAGTCTTTTACAGTTTGAATCCTTAGGCCCGGCTGATGCCAGGAGGAAAATCGAGGAACTGGAGAAGCGGCACGGCGTTCGACGCGATTGGGTCTGGGCGCGGCTCGGACAGAGCCCGCTTGCGGAGGCGTTAAAACACCTCGCGATACTGGCCCGGAAGACGGAACAAGGGCTTGGCGGCGATTCGGTTGATGCGATGGCCGGTCTTTATACCGGAGGCGGATATCTTGCAGACGACGCCGTTTTGAGGGCTGTCGCCAGCGTGAGGTCGTTGGAAGATTCGGAGGCGGTCCGGACCGCTATCCGCAGCATCTATCTGCCTTGGCTGGAGAATGCCGCCCGGCATTTTCAAGGACTTATTTCAAATACGCCTTTGCCGGACTGCTTCAGTACCGTTCAGTCTTTGGTTGCGGCAGGCTCCGGGGAATGTTTGCTCTTCACGGACGGGCTTCGCTTCGATATTGCACAGCGATTGGCTGCTATGGCCGAAGAGCGCCAACTGAGGGTGATTCAGGATCGACGCTGGGCGGGCTTACCCACGGTAACAGCAACGACGAAACCCGCGGTATCACCCTTGGCGGGAGAGCTTTCGGGCCGCCTTCCGGGTGAGGACTTCCGGCCGGAGACCGCGAAAAACAAACTCCCGCTTACTGCTGACCGGTTTCGCAAGATGTTGACCGAAGCGGGTTACCAGGTGTTTGACGCATCCGAAACGGGAGTTCCGAACGAGACTGATGCCCGCGGGTGGACGGAATTTGGGCAATTTGATAAACTCGGACATACTTTGCAAGCCAAACTTGCAACCCAGATAGATGAGCAGCTTTCTCTTCTCCTCGAGCGAATCCAGGCTTTGCTCAGTGCCGGATGGAAGCGAGTCCGCGTGGTAACGGATCACGGGTGGCTCCTGGTTCCGGGCGGACTGCCGAGCATAGAACTCCCTAAATACCTTACGGAGATCCGTTGGACGCGGTGTGCCGCCGTCAAACCGGGCTCTCACATTGATTTTCCAACGGCGGGATGGCACTGGAATAAGTATGAGCATTTCGCTTTTGCCCCGGGCGTGCATTGCTTCCGTAAAGGCAATGAGTACGCCCACGGCGGTGTGAGCCTCCAGGAGTGCCTGATTCCTGATTTGACCTTTAGTTTGAGCACGGCGTCAGCGCAAGTTGTGGTGAGCATCACGGAAGTAAAATGGGTCGGCATGCGCTGCCGCGTCGCCGTTGATGAGGGCGGCGGCGGGGTTTTCGTGGATCTCCGCACCAAACCCAACGATCCGAATTCGAGTATCACCGCACCCAAACAGATCGATGCGGCCGGTCGCGTCAGCTTTGTTGTTGAGGATGATTCTCTCGAGGGTACTGTCGCCAGTCTTGTCCTGCTCGATTCGTCAGGGCGGGTAATCGGCAAGCGGACAACCACGGTGGGAGGCGAGGAATAGATATGGAACTGGACCAGCTTGACCGGATTGCGGCAACCGCGTTTGACGGTTACCTGGTGCGAAAGGACCTGGTACGGAAATACAGCCGGCATTATCCGGTTCCGACATACGTGGTGGAGTTTCTACTCGGGCGTTATTGCGCCACCGTTGATGAGGACGAGATCAGCGAGGGCTTGCAGATTGTCGAGCGACAGTTGCGGGACCGCACGGTCCGCACCGGTGAAGAAGAGCTCTTCAAAGCGCGTACGCGCGAAAAGGGTTCTGTAAAAATAATCGACCTGATTAAAGCACGGCTGGACTCGCGCAACGATTGCTTCGTCGCAGAAGTGCCGAGTTTAGGGCTGAGAGATGTACGGATCAGCGACGCGCTGGTTCACGAAAATGAACGAATGTTGACTGACGGTTTTTACGCCGAGGTTAACCTGACTTATGACGCTACGGTCGCCCAGGAGAAAAGCGGTCGTCCTTTCGCCATCGAAAGCCTGAGAGCGATTCAGCTCTCCAAGCCGGATGTGCTGACGGTTTTGCAGCGGGGAAGGAGCCTTTTCACGACCGACGAGTGGAAGCGCTTTTTGATCCGTTCAATAGGTCTGGAACCCGATGCGCTTTCAAAACGGGCTCAAATGGTGGCCTTGTTAAGAATGGTGCCGTTTGTTGAACGCAACTACAATTTGGTCGAGCTCGGCCCGCGGGGCACGGGTAAAAGTCACCTGTTTCAACAGGTTTCCCCTTACTCGCACTTGATTTCCGGCGGCAAGGCCACGGTGGCCAAGATGTTCGTAAATAACGCGAACGGACAGCGCGGTCTGGTCTGTCACTACGATGTCGTCTGCTTTGACGAAGTGTCGGGTATTTCCTTCGATCAGAAGGACGGCGTAAACATCATGAAGGGGTATATGGCCTCCGGGGAGTTTTCGCGCGGCAAGGAAAGCATCCGGGCTTTCGGCGGTATTGTGATGCTTGGGAATTTCGACATGGACGTCAGGCAGCAGCAGCGCGTAGGACATTTGCTCAGCCCACTCCCTCCCGAGATGCGAAACGATACGGCTTTTATGGACCGTATTCACGCCTATGTTCCGGGGTGGGAGTTCCCCAAGCTGACTCCGAGCGTTCACCTGACGGACCATTTTGGGTTGGTCAGTGACTTTCTGTCTGAGTGCTGGAACAAGCTGCGTGCCGGCAGCCGGCTGACCGACCTTCAAGGCCGGGTGAACTGGGGAGGGGCGCTGAGCGGTCGTGATATCGAAGCGGTCAACAAAACCGTGAGCGGCCTGATCAAATTGATCTTCCCTGACCCCGCGATGCCCATCCCTGACGAAGAGCTGGAAAGGATTGTACGCATCGCGCTTGAGTCGCGCCGCCGGGTCAAGGAACAGCAGAAGCGGTGTCTGAAGGCCGAGTTCCGGAACACCCATTTCAGCTTTTCGCTTGGCGTCGACGGGGTGGAACAGTTTGTTTCCACGCCGGAACTTCACAGCGACGAAACCATTGACACCGATCCCCTGCCTCCGGGACAGGTGTGGGCGATTACGCCCGGCGGGCAGGATACCTTGCCGGCTTTGTATAGGATTGAGGCCACGGCGGGTCCCGGAAGCGGGGTGAAGATTCTCAACGCGCCCGTTCCGCCGGCGTTTCGGGAAAGTGTGCGCTATGGCGAGCAGAATCTCTATACCAGAGCGAAAGAATTAGTCGGCGACCGCGATCCCCGGGCCCATGAGTTCTCGATCCAGTTGCGCGCTATGGATGCGGACCGTTCAGGCCAAGGACTCGGTTTAGCGGTACTCGTCGCGCTTTGCGGGAGCTTGATCGAACGAAGCGTAAAAGGCGGACTGATTATCGTCGGCGCCCTCAACCTCGGCGGCTCAATCGAGATGATCCCCAACCCGGTCGCTGTCGCGGAGTTGGCGATAGAAAAAGGAGCTGCGACGCTGTTGATGCCTGTATCCTCCAGGCGGCAATTGTTCGATCTGCCCGATGAAATGGCGACGAAGATTAGCATTGAGTTTTACGCTACCGTCACAGACGCCTTCTTGAAGGCAATCATTAACTGAGGAGCCCCAATTTCGTATTATGCCGATTTGTCGCGAATTTCAACCATTTGTAAGAACAATCGACCTAACTTCAGTGATTATTTGGAGAAAAGACTTGAAACCCATATTTTTTCAATATATAATGTTAACAATTGATGGAATAAGTTTGAAAGATAACTGTTATGCCTAAGAAAACGGAACCGCTTCATCCTGCAATCAAGACTAGGTTAGGCTACGAACCAACCGATTCGGACGCCGAGGTTCTTGCCGACTGGAAAAAGAGAACGACGAAAATATGTAAGCCCTGTTGGGAGCTGAAGTACTGCCCGTATGGGCCACTAGTCGAAGACTTCCCGCTGATGCCAATTCTTCGAGAAGAGGCGTCTTCACACAACGAGTATCTGAAGTCTTGTTTGGCATCAGGAAAGCTCGGGGATGGAAGGCCGCTCGATGAAGAGAAGCGAAAATGGTTTAATGAACAGGTTGCCGAGTTCAATAGCGCAGACTACCCAGATTCTATTCCGCAAGTCCTCAAAGACGCTGCATGCCGCATGTTCGGGCATGTTTGCCCGGTCTTCTTTGTCGCTGAACCGCTCACGGAAACGAAAGATCTGAGAAATCAATCCCGTTCTATCCCTCGTGACGTCATGCTCAAAGTAGTTCGGCGAGATGGACAGATTTGTCAGGCATGTTTTGAACCGGTTCCAGATGATCAAGTGGAGTTCGACCACATCATTCCGTATTCAAAAGGCGGCACAAACACCGCAGACAACTTGAAGCTTGTGCACCGCGAATGTAATCGAAGGAAAGGAAACTCACTCGAAGAGATTCTTGCTCCTGATCCCTTGGTGCACTACATTGCGTTGGTGAGAAAGAATGCCCGGAAACCCAAGGCATAACCCCGTCGTTCCAGCGGACCGGCCACAAGCGGCGCTTTGCACCGCTTGCGTCCATCCACTGAACTCACACGTTATGTTTCGAAATGGAATTCACGTAAATGAAATCAGAAGATGAATACTTGGGATACCTAAAATACTCTGGAAAGCTTGTTGAAGCCGGTCTTCTTGGGGCAAGAAAATCAGCACAAGCCTTACTCGGCTTTGATGAAGCAATAAGATTCTTTGCGACTCAACAAATACCAGAGCTTCAAGAAGTCGAATTTGAGATCCCAGTTCTTATCCGGCATAGTTCATGGGAAGCTTTAATCCCAAACACGATTGTTGATTGGATCGTTACTGCACTGGGTATAGGTGCGACAGCTTACATTGGTACAGCTGCAACGGAAATGGCTAAGGCAGACTTCCAAGGTCGGGGCATTAAGGAGGTATTAATCAAATCGTTACAGGCAATCCTGGAGACAGTAAGACTTGGGAAGCATCTCCGCAATTTGCGCACCAAGGTCTTTGAAAGGCTGATCTGGAGAAATAATAATTCAGAAGTTGGTATTCCGAATACCGAAGGGGAATACCTCTATTTCCCATTATGGTTCATCAGGCTGTTCCCCGCAGTCCCTCCGGATTTATTAGCCAAGGTTGCCGAGATAGTTAAACAAGATCTTCAACTCTCAATAGGTGTCAGAAAAGCAAACGTAGTACGTGAAGAAACCATCACTATAAAGGATAAATCCTGTTTTATTTTGGAAAAAGACAATGAAGATCAAATCCTTTATCCAGAGCTTATTCACGGCCAACCAGTAGTTCTGGAGGGAGTCGTAACACGGGGAAATAAGAGCACTAACTCGTTAGGCTTTCTTTATAAGGACCACATACTATTGTGTTATCCAGCTACTGGTACTATTGTTAAATTTAAGCCAGCATTGTTTCTTAAAAGCCGTGTACATGGCATTGTAAGCCGTGCGGACAAATTTGGCATGCCTACAGAGTCAAAACCAAAAATTATCGTATCTCGAATTGAGCCGCTGGAGCACGACTCCTCCAGTAATTCATTGTTTAAGGAAACATAACAATATGCTCGACCCTGCCGCGATCGCGTACCGCGTCGGGTGAGCTTTGGCATTGGACTAAACAGCTATGAAGATCAAACCTGAATCGTTTCAGTGGGCACTTCAGTCTCTTCAAAAGCTTGGCGATAGCGATCTATTTGCTAATCCGGTTGAGTGCTATGTTCTAAATGAATTAGGTGACTCAGCGGTTTCAAGGATTGCTGCTTGCGATCTCGCCGGTTTCATTCCCGGCCCAGCAAGGCGATTCATTGTGCCAAAGGACGATCTTTCTTACCGGACTGCCACTCAGCTTGACCCTCTTGATAGCTTGGTTTTGACCGCTTTAGTTTATGAGTATGGGCATTTGTTGGAAGCAAGAAGACGACCAAAACAAGAGAATACCGTATTTAGCCACCGCTTTGCCCCAGACGACAAAGGGCAACTATATGATGTCGCAGATTCATGGAACTCTTTTTGGAGTACTTGCTATGAGCGCTCCAAATCCTTCAACTTTGCCGTTATTCTTGATATCGCCGACTTTTATAACCAGATTTATCATCACACGCTCGAGAACCAGCTTACTGAAGCCACCATGCCAAGTCAGGCTGCAAAGTGGATCATAAACCTGTGTGGCTCGCTATCAGCAAAAGTTTCCCGTGGCATTCCCGTTGGGCCGCACGCTTCTCACATGCTTGCCGAGACTGTTCTTTGTCCTATCGATAATAGTCTGGTAAATAGGGGAATAACATTCTGTCGATACGTGGATGATATAGTCTTGTTCGCAAAAACTGTCACAGAGGCTCGATCATTAATTCTGGAACTTGCGAACATACTCGACAAGCAGCAGAAACTATTGATTCAGAGGCATAAGACGCAGATTCTTGATAGAGATAAATTTCATAAACACTGCCTACGCATGGTAGAGGACCGTCCAATTAATGATTTCGAAAGAGAGATAGTTGAAATCATTCAAAGGCACTCCCATGGCGACCCTTATAGGACTATTTGGTTGAGTGAACTATCTGACGAGGAAGTCTCAAGATTCTGCTCTGAAGTGGTTGAAAAAATTATAATGGACTATCTATCGCCCACAGAGCCGGATTACATCAGGTTGAGGTGGTTCATTAGACGCATGGCACAGATTGGCCACCCAGCCGGCATCAGGGTTTTGCTGCGCGAGTTTGCACGGTTGTTCCCTGCAATGAGCGAGGTTTGTCGCTATTTCATCTCTGTAAGTCAAAGAACTGACCTTGAGTGGGAGATTATTGGTGAGAATCTGCTCAAGTTCTTGGATAATGAGATTGTAAGGTCAAATGAGTACTACCAACTTTCCATCCTCTCCCTGTTTGCTGCTCAACAGAAGCTTGATAATCTCTCAGGTATATTAAAATTATACAGAACCGCTTCTCCAATTCTACGTAGAGAGATAATCCTTTGTGCCGCAAGGCATGGCGCAGTTGATTGGCTGCGTGAACTGAAGGAAGAGTTCAGTACAATGGACCGGTGGAACCGGCGGGCATTCCTCTACGCAGCAGCATTACTGCCCAAAGAGGAAAGAAGGTTCTTTCTGAAATATGCAGGGTGCGATGGCATACTCGAGGAATTCTTAGCTGATTGGGCTAAGAGGAAAATCGTCTAACAGACAAAAGCGGGGACCAGGAGTATAAACGGGGAGGGTTCTTAAATTGAAGCTCTAATCTGGTACCGGCACCTGACTTATTACGGACAGGGCCGGCGACCTTGAGAAGCTACGCGAGCGCGCCTGCTCAGAATTTAAGGAATACCGCGCCTCCACACAGCCGAAAGCAGGGACTACGCCTCGAGGCCGTCCGCGCCGGCTTCAAGAAAGCCTGGCCGGAGCGTGACTCCCACACCGTTATTAATGCTATAAAATTCCGGGAGAACGTTTCACGGGAAAGCCCGAAGCTCGTAAAAGGTACGACCATGCACTGACGAGGGTGGGGGAGGAATGACGCAGGGAAGCGGAGACGCGGGGAAGCGGTGATGCGTCAGATGCGGGGACGCGGAGACAGGGAGCATGAGCGGGACGATTCGTAACTATAAGGAACTACGGGTTTATCAAAACGCCCGTGGACGCTGCGATGCAGATATAACGGTACTGCCTATACCGGGGAGGACGCATGATGATGGTGGTTGATCCGAACGCGCATAAACAGCAAGTCTCGCTTTTTAATGAACGTGAGAACAAGGATCGAAAGCATGAACTATGCGCGCTGGACGAGATGTTCGTGTCCAGCCGGAGGTATCGAAGCAGCCGTGAGTATTTGGAGTTGCTGAAGTTCATCAGCAGGTTTAGGAAGTACGCCCCGTTCAACTGTGCCCTGCTCCACTTCCAAAACCCAGCTATCATACCGTGTGCGTAAATTGAACCTTTCCGATTTTGAAGCGCATATCAGCGACATAATACTTGAACGGGGCTGGGATTACTACCGAAACGATCGCGTCAAGTCAATTGAAAAGGATAGCAGAAACACCTATGCGGCAATAGTGGCAGGAACAGAAGACTATAAAGTAACTGTAAAGGTCGGCGAGAATGATGCAACAAGAAAGACGCTTTTTATTATGAAGAAGGAACATGGAGATGTTACCGGATGCATTCACTACGGTTGCTGAGCGCGCGAATTTCAGCCGGAAAAAGGTAAAACCCCGGTTTGTTGTTCTTGTTATCGTTGTTGCCGTTGCCCTCATTTTAACCGGTTGTAAAGCCGGTACCGGCTCTCCAGATGATAACGTAACATCACAGTCCGGACAGCACCAAGAACTCCAAGACCAGCCAGAGCAGCTTCAAAAGCCAAAACCGCCGGACCCAGAATACACTTTCCCGCCCCGAGAGCTTTCGATGATAACATGTACCGTTACCCGTGTGGTAGACGGCGATACGTTGCATGTAGATATAGCTGGCGCGGATGAAACTGTCCGGCTGATTGGCGTTGACACCCCTGAGACCCGTCACCCGCTAAGGGGGATAGAGCCCTTTGGCCGGGAAGCCGAAAAGTACACCCGCTCACAGCTTGAAGGCAGGCATGTTCTCCTTGAGACAGACGTCCAAAACAGGGACGAGTACAGCAGGCTGCTCTGCTACGTCTGGCTTGAGGATCCGATAAAGATTAATGACGCTTCGATTCGGGCTAAGATGTTCAATGCCCGTTTATTGCTGGACGGTTATGCGCAGCTTTTAACCGTTCCGCCTAACGTCAAGTATGTTGACTACTTCCGGAAGTACCAGGCCGAAGCAAGGGAAAACGAGCGGGGACTCTGGGGCTTGGGACCGGCGGCCGCCGTACATGTCATAGCATGTCATAGGGACGGTTCTCTTGACAACAGGAATTGGCCATGATAAGATCCCGGCAGAGGTGATACAAAATGCCAAGGCATGCCCGTGTATTATCGAAAACACAAACCTACCACGTCATACTGCGGGGGAACAACCGGAAAGAAGTGTCTAAACGCTAATATAAATGTGAGCCAAGTGATCATTTAAAACTGAGCCACCCTGAACCCCATATCCTGCAACTGTCAAACTGTCATGGGGACGGTTCTGTCGACAACATTGAGCAGCATGCAGGTCTGACAGGGGACTCCCTCACACGCTTCGGTCAGATTTAAGAATGCTGATAT
>QZIW01000036.1 GCA_003604985.1 Ammonifex sp. | reverse complement strand
TCCAGGATGCGCATGGAATCGGTATTTAAGGGGGGTGTTAACGAAGCTGCCATGGCTTCGAGGGCAAACCGCACCTGATAGGCGGGGACGTCGGTGGTCAGGAACAAAACCGCTTCACCGTTTTTGAGACCTTCCAGGGCAAACTGGTAGGAAAGCGTACTTTTCCCTGTTCCCTGCTCACCTTCGACGAGCCAGTTTGCGCCGTAGCGAATGCCGTCCGGGGTCACTCTTTGCAGCGGCGTAAATATCAACAGCGGCGTCAAAGCTTCCTCCTGATCGTCGATAGGCGCGATATACAAAACCTCTACGCCCTGTTCGGTGATCTCCATGCGGTGGCGACCAGGTACGTGATCAGCGCCGCGCATTTTGTAGACTTCTAAGTAGCGCCTGCGCTTAAGACCAACCATTTCTGAGGACATGACAATCGTGCCGTCCATGACGGTTTCCTCCACGCTGAAATGGGACAGTTGGTGCAAATCTTCAGCGGGAACATTCAAAATGAACATACCTACCGCATTGGCGTACTGCATCAGCGTAGCGAGTTGGTATATTTTATCTCTTTTCACGGACTGATCTTTAATCCTGTGTAAAAAGGCGGAGAAGGAATCGATTGAGAAGCGGTGGGGCCGGAAATTCTCTACTTCCTTTACAATTTGCTCAAGGTGTTCCTCCAACCTGATCTCAGTCTGGGGTACAAAGATAATGCGTATCAGACCCCTGTCTTCGTATTCATGGAGATTCCAACCAAAACCTTGTGCCATCCGGCGCAGGCGGTCCGGGGTCTCCTTGAAAGAAAAGAACAGCCCTTTTTCTCCAAGTCCGGCGCCGTGGTTTAAGAATTGAAGAGCGAAAGTAGTTCGACCGGTTCCGGAAACACCGGTAATGAGAATGGAACGCCCGCGCATAACCCCGCCGTGGAGCATGACGTCAAGCCCCGGTATGCCGGTTGCCAATCGTTCATCTTCAACCCCCGGACCCGTTTCCATGCCGCGAAGCGTTACCGCAAGACTTAAAACGGAGACCCCGTGATCGGTGATTACAAAAGGGAAAGGAGCGGTTTCGACGGGGCACCCCCGAAGTTTCAAAACCTGCAGGGACCGGCGTTGCTCTCCTTCCTGCGGGGAAATATCTAGTAAAAAGATCCCGTCGGCGATCGCGAATTCCGCGCAATCAGAAATGTGGGACCGGTCGTACTCCCCAACGAGGAAAGTAGTACAACGTTCACCGACCAGTACCACGGAAAGGTCGTGGCAGAAACGGCGAAAAGCGGCGGCATCAACAAGGTCATGGATGGCTTTGAAAGAATCAATAATCAAAATCTCGGGTCGGTGTTCCTCCACCAACCCCATAATATGGTCGGCCACTTCGGGGAGGGAGTTTTCCCGGATAAGATTGCCGATGTCGTGGTAAAGCACGCGTTCCCCAAGGGCGTCGGCGTCAAAGAAAGTGAACTTGCGCATGTAACGCAGCACTTTTACCGTTGGTTCGGACAGGGTGGTCAGGTAAAAGGCTTTGGCCGTGCTGTTATTCCGGATATGGTTAAAAAGAATCTGCTGGGCCAGGATCGTCTTGCCGGTACCCGGCTGTCCCGCGATAATGTTTAAAGAGTAGGCGGGTATGCCACCCCCTAGTACATCGTCGAGGTTCTCTACTCCAGTTGCAACCAGTCTTAATACCTGCATCGCTTAGCCGTCCTCCATGTTATATTCAAATTCCTGCAGTAGGGGCTTGACCTTGCGTACCAGGACATCTCCCGTAAGATCTGTCAAGAGCGTCACGACATCCTGTGAAAATGCCATAAAACCGGCGTGTACCGCTGATTGTTCAAGGCCGACAACGTTTTCCATCAACTGGTCGAGCCGGACCCCTTCGTTACTTATATTGATACCTTTCAGGAACAAATGCTCCCGGCTCACATTATGGAGAACACCGCTGAAGATGGAGGCGGTTTCTTTCACACCAATAATGGAACAGAGACGAACCCAAGTTCGCTCCAGGTTGCCGCGGAAATCGTGCACGAGTTTGTATTTAACCTTTTCGTTTTCCTGCAGTCGCGCGTTGAACAGCGCGTCATCGCGTTTTTTACCTTTCGCGCGAACCATTCTCCTTGCCTCCAAATTACTTCCTTAGCGACCCGCAAAACAAATGGACATCCGGTTGCCGTCTTAATGGTTACGGGAGTTACAGGCTGCTCAACATCCGGTTGAAGTTTTCGACCAGTACCTGAAGCAGTTCGTTCTCCCTGACCCTTCCGGATTTATCAAAATAATGCAGCGAGTAAGACTTTCGCAGTTCACAGACCCCCACCATGTCGGGCGGTATGAAATCAAAACCGAGCCTGTAGCCGGTCAGGTCCACCTCGGTTACGGCCTTGATTTTCTTGCGGTCAAGGTCGAAGGTCAGGCCGATACCGGCGGGTAAAAACACGGTCCGACCCTCGAACGCTTCTCGGAACACTTGTGCTATCTTGATGGTATTTCCCCTGAACTCTTCGCCGAACTCGGATATGAAGCAGACTTCCGGTCTCAAGATCTCGGTTATTCTGGCCAGGCCTAACCTTCCGAGGTGGTTATCGTAAAACGCTTTGTGTCTCAACCCGTGGTTGAGGTAGAGCCTTTCGTGCTCTTTAAAGCCGCCCAGGTGGGCCACCAGAAGGCAGTATCGTCCTTTATACTTTTCAGCTACGGTTATGTATTGCGCTTCGATCGCCTCACTCCACCCTGTGTCCCCCGTGTAAACCACCATCAAGTTGTCAATCAGTAGAATAAAACCCACGGAATGTCTGTCGGATAGAATGTCGTTGTGTTTGGCTTTAATGACCTGTAATTCAATATTGCCGTCCAGGAATTTCGACGTTCCTTCTTCGATGATGTGAATTCTGTAGTCCAGTCTCGAAAAAAGCTCAAACAGCCCAGAGTACTTCTTGAAAACACTTACCGGAAAATAAAGGTCCAAAACCTTTCGCCTGGGAGAAATGAGGAATCTTCTTTCGATTTCATCCTGAGAGACCTGTTCAGGTGGGATGCGCCTTTCGTGGGCCAGTTCGTTCCTTATCGTGTTATCTTTTGTCGGGTTGGCGCTGTCTTTTATCTCCAGGTTGTAACGGTGGAGCAGGGTTAAAATGGACTCCAGGTCGGCCGTATGGTCATTGTGCGCATGGGAAATCAGGATAACGTCCAGCTCACGAAAAGCATGTTGCTCGGCCTTGAAGTTATCGATAAAATTAAAACCCGGATCGATGGCGATCCCCTTCCCACGTATCCGGGCGAAATAGCCGCCCCCTTTGCTCGCGTAATGATTCTCAGCGATTATCGGGGTATAGGAGTTCCACTTGCGGAGCACCTGAAAGTAGGAGCCGCTATTCGGGCAACCGCCTTCCTCGTCGATGAATTCGAAGAGCGTTTTCTTGTTTTCCAGCACGCTTTCTTCAATACCCTGGTCGATTGTTTCCTTAATGACCCGTAAGGTCGGTTCTGTAGCGGCGACTGAGCCTTTCAAGTCGGTTTCCACTTCCGTTAACTCATGAATGCTCCTGATCCTTGCTTCCAGTGCGGGCAACAAGTAACTGTTCGCGGGATCGTTCCGAAAACGCTCGAGCGCTGCTTCAAACTGTTTTTTTGCTTGTCTGTATTTGCCCTCGCGCAGTAAAAGAAGACCGAGGTTTCTATACGGGTGGCCGTCATCAGGGTCCAACTCGATGGCTCTTTCATAGAATTCGATTGCCCTGGCTTTATTAGTTTTTGCGTAAAGGAGGCCCAGGTCGCTCCAGTTTTGAGCGTACCGAGGGTCGATTTCCATTGCCCTTTCGTAACAGGAGGCCGCTTTTTCCAGCTCGTTTGCTTCAAAGAAAACCCTGCCCAGGCCGTTCCAGGGTGCAGCGTAGTGCGGGTCAAGCTCTATGGCCCGTTCATAGCATTTAACGGCGTTGGGAACATCTTTCAGTTTCCGGTGGGCTGTCCCGAGACTCTCCCACAAACAGGGGGAGTCGGGACTGATCTCTATGGCTTTCTCGAAACAATCGGCCGCCGTTTCCCATTCGTCCAGGCCGCGGTCCGCGTAGACGCAGCCCAGGGTAAACCAGGGAAGAGCCGCGTTTCCGCAAGTGTCGACCGCTTCATGGCAACTCCTGATAGCCTCCCTGTATTCGCCTTCAAGGTATTGTAAATGGCTGAGGAAAAAAGAAAGGCACGACTCCAGGTTTTTATTTTTCGCCTGCTCGGCCAGATGCGCCAAAAAAGAGCGTTTCTCCGATTTGCGCGTCAACTTCCCGTACTTAAAGAGAAAGTCTTGCGTTAATTCATCGTGCAGGGCTCCCGAATCCATAGGACCCTCCGTGTTTAGCTGTTCGCTGTGAACAGGGTTGGGACTTAAAGGCTTGTAACCATAATATCCACAAGTAATACCATATGTTACCATATGGCGTCGTTGACCGTTGGATGAACGACCGGGAGCCCGGCGGAACTGTGTCGGGAGCGGTTGATGGTTTGATGGCCTGGCAGAAGGCGGGGTATTGGGCAGATGACTTGCACGCAAAAAGGAACCGCTGCCTGGAAGGGCTGGAATCAGGCTTGCATGCTGTAGGACGGTTCACAACCGAACCCTTGACTTTGCCGTATTTGATCAGGCCATCGTGAACCCGCATCTCTTTCATCATGAAGTTCATGAACAGGTTGCGCATGGGTTTAAAAAAAGTTGTTTGTATTTATTCAGTATTTTCTTGAAAGACGGGCATTATTGTGTTTAAAAAATGCTGCACGGAGTTGGCGGGCAACGCCAGCCCGTGCACCCCGTCTTCGGTCTTCAGAACGCCGAACACAACCCCGATGACTTGCCCCTCGGTATTCATCACCGGGCTGCCGCTGTTTCCGGGATGGACCGGCGCTATGAGTTCCAGCGCGGCGAGAGAGCTGTTCTTGAGGCGAAGGGTCCGGCCGAGGGAGCCGGCGACCACGATCCTTTTCATTCCCAGGGGGTTGCCGATGACGAAAATCCTGTCTCCCGGATTGGCGCGGCCGGAGTCTCCCAGGGAGGCTACCGGCAAACCCGAGGCGTTTTCGAGCATGGCCACCGCGAGGTCACAAGTCGGCTCTGCGTATATCTTCCCGATATTGAAAACACTGCCGTCCGGAAAAGTGACTGCGGCGCGACGCGCGTCCATCAGCACGTGGTTGTTGGTGATGACAACCCCGGACGGGTGGATATTAAAACCGGTGCCTTGCTGCTGAACAACAAACCGGGAGGCGTCATGATTTCCGGGTCCGGCCAGCACCGTGAGGTGGACTACGGCAGGTTGGAGCCGCCGGACCCGGCTGTCAAGGGAAATTCTCAGCGAATCAAAGACGAAATCAAGCGAGGGCAGGTACAGGCGCGGCCACGCGGCAAGGATTACGCTGCCCGTAAATACCAGCGCAAGGAAAAGGGCGATAAGCCGCCTGGCTGACCTCGCTCTTTGCCCCGGGTCTCTCCGGAAGCCGGCCCGGCGGACGTGAAACACCGCCCTCCCGCGCGAGGGTGTTTCGTTTAAAACCCTACGGCGGACAAGGTAAAACCGCTTCAAATTTCACTCTCCTTGGGTTAGTGATTGATTTAAAGAGCATTAAATCAATTATAGCGGTCAGGCCCGGGCGGCGAGTAAAGGATTATTATTTAACGAATACAACCTCTGAGGATAAGACAAAAAACGATCAAGATGCGGAGCGGCACTCACCACCAGCCTTCTTGACCTCCAAGCATTTTAAGAATGCGTCAACAACCCAGGGACCGAATTGTTTGCCGCTCTGCTCGATGTGCCGGTCGTTTTTGACCCCGGAGAGCACGATCGACCTACTTTACCTTGTTGACAGCATTAAACTTTTATGATAAAATGTGAAAAAAGTAAAAACAGATGGCTCGTGTTGGGCGAATCGGAAAGGTTCGCTTCAAGGCTTAGAGCAGACTTCTGGGGTGGGAAGTCATATATAGACTTTCCGCCTCTATATTTGGCGGCATACAGCCAAGAGGGGAGAGTGGTAGATCGGGGTATCGTCCCCTGGGACAGTGAAAATGCTCCTTAATCGCTGAGTTCTCAAATGTGAGAAGCGGGGGAACCAAGTTTCTGGGGTGAATCCCAGCACTCAATGGAGTGTGGAGTCGTGGCTCCATCAATGTTCTCGGGCTAAAGAACAAACAGCATTGGTGGAAAATTAGGTGGATTGAGTGCTGGGTAGGGTTACTTTCGACCCGAACCCGTCAGCTAACTTCGTAAGCGTTGGAAGGGGGAATTTGCATATTGCGCCCTTTTTACGCCCCGGCATGCTTCTCCGGGGTTTTTTTATCTCGCAAAAAAAGGGAGGGGGAATACGATGTCTGTACAAGTCGGTAACACCTGGCGGTTCAGCGCCGAAGGAAAAAGGTCTATTGCCCTCAAGCGGGCGGCGGAACTGAAAAGACAAATAAGCGATTACCTGGCAAGAAAAGATGCCATCGAAACCGGATTCGACATGCGGGAAATGAACGATAAAAACAAACAAAGGCTGCTTCGCTACTATAACGCCGGCGAAGAGTGCTGGAACGACTGGCGTTGGCACATAGCTCACCGGATCGATAATACGGGGGTTTTGCGTGCATTATTTCACTTTAGCGAACAAAGGTCCAACGAAGTGAGAAATGTCGCTATGCGCTACCGGTGGTCCGTTTCCCCGTATTTCGCATCACTTATGGAGACCGGAAATCCGGACGACCCCATTGCGCTTCAAGCCATACCTTCCATCGCCGAACTGGACGAGGTCGGTCTTGAAGACCCCATGGCAGAGGAGTTCACTTCGCCGGCACCCTGCATAACCAGGCGCTATCCTGACCGCCTGATTATAAACGTCACGAACCAGTGCGCCATGTACTGCCGGCATTGCCAGAGGCGGCGGAATATCGGCGAGGTGGACAGGCACAAACCGATACAGGACATTTTGGCGGCGCTTGAATACATTCGTCGAAATAAAGAAATCAGGGACGTTTTAATCACCGGCGGTGACGCTTTGCTGCTGAACGACCGGAAGCTTGATTGGTTGCTTGGCGAACTTGACGCCATTAAACACGTGGAAATTAAACGCCTTGGCACCAGGACCATAGTAACCCTACCACAGCGGATTACGCCGGAGCTTTGCGCCGTGCTGAAAAAACACCCGCCGCTTTACATTAACACGCAGTTCAACCACCCCCGGGAAATCACCCCGGAGAGCAAACAGGCTTGTGACAGGTTGGTTGAAGCCGGCGTGGTTCTGGGTAACCAGACGGTACTGCTTAAAGGCGTTAATAACGACCCGCACATAATGAAAAAGCTAAACCAGGAGTTGCTAAGGATCAGGGTAAGACCCTACTACATTTTCCACGCGAAAGCGGTCAAGGGGACGCGTCATTTTATCACCACGGTCGACGACGGGCTCGAAATCATGGAAAATCTGCGCGGTTATACTTCCGGTCTTGCCGTTCCAACATATATAATTAATGCACCTGATGGATACGGGAAAATTCCGGTGCTGCCGCGATATGTTTTGCGTAACGACGGCAGGACGATCCGTCTGCGGAACTGGGAGAAGAGGGTGTTTGACTGCACCATTATGCCCGGGGGAGTGTAAGTTAAGAGGTCTTTCGGGTCCGGGCGGCGAAAGGTTTGGAATTCGCCAGGGGCCGGCAGCTAAATTAAACTTTTGGCTCGAGAGGAAAAACGCTTTTGCCCGAACAGTATCAAGTAGTTGCCGCGGTAACGGTATTCCTGATCACTTATGCGCTGATAGTCTCCGAGAGAATACACCGGACGGTAGCGGCCTTCGCTAGTGCCGCGCTGCTTGTGGTAGGCGGAATCATCGGTCCCGAAGAAGCGGTAGGGGCAATCGATTTCAACACTATCGGTCTCCTGGTCGGAATGATGATCATCGTCGGCGTAACAAGACAGACCGGGGTGTTTAAATACATGGCGATCAGGGCGGCCAAAGTCGCACGGGGTGAGCCGCTTAGAATCATTGCCGCCCTGTCCCTGATCACCGCGGTGTTGTCAGCGTTGTTGGACAACGTAACGACCGTGCTGCTGATTGTGCCGGTCACCTTCGCCATCGCCGACAGGCTTGAGCTGAATCCCATTCCGTTCCTCATCGCCGAGATCATGGCTTCAAACATCGGTGGTACGGCCACACTCATCGGCGATCCGCCGAACATCATGATCGGCGGCGCCACCGGCCTCGGTTTTATGGACTTTGTACTCAACCTGACGCCGGTTGTGGTCGTCGTATACGTAATAACCCTCTTTATTATTAAGCACATGTACAAAACGCAAATGGTCAGCCGGCCGGAGCTGAGGGCAGAGTTGGAAAAGCTCAGGGAACGGGATGAAATTACAGATCCGGTTTTACTGCGCAAGTGCCTGCTGGTCCTATCGCTTACAATCATAGGCTTTGTTTTGCACCAGTACGTACACCTCCAGTCTTCGGTCATCGCCCTATCCGGCGCGAGTCTCTTGCTCTTGCTCACGGGAGAGGACCCGCGCAATCCCCTTAACGCGGTGGAATGGTCCGTGATCTTTTTCTTTATCGGGCTGTTCGTGACGGTGGGAGCGCTGGAAAGGGTCGGAGTAATCGAGACCATGGCCAGATGGTCGCTCGAGGCGACACAGGGGGACATAGTGAAGGCGGGAATGCTGACACTGTGGATTTCCGCCATAGCCTCGGCCTTCGTTGACAACATACCTTTTGTAGCGACGATGATCCCGCTGATTCAGGATATGGGACGGCTGGGCGGGATAACCGACTTGAACTTCCTGTGGTGGTCGCTTTCTTTGGGCGCCTGCCTCGGGGGCAACGGCACCATTATCGGCGCCTCGGCCAACGTTATTGTCGTCGGCATGGCTGAAAAAAGAAATCGGCCCATCAGTTTCATCGGCTACTTTAAAGTTGCGTTTCCACTTACGGTAATGTCAATAGTGCTCTGTACTTTTTACCTCTTATTTTGGTATTTCTACCGTCCTTTAACCGCTATAGTCGTCACCCTCGGCGCCGGCATCCTCCTGGCTTTGATTCTTAGAACAAAAAATGAATAATTAGGGGTCAGGCTTTACTTTGTGAATAATTAGGGGTCAGGCTTTACTTTGTAACTTACTTTGTGACGCACATCCACTATGGCCGCTGCCGATTTCCCCAATGAGCGGTCTGCGAAGGGCCGATAACGCGGACAGGTGAAGGCGATGATAGCGAACCCAGCGCTCAATGACAAGTAGCTAAATCTAACAGTGATCCATAATTGATATGGCTTTGCTAAATCGTAAATCGACAACTGTTGAGTGCTGTGGGGACAAACGGCAGGAAAGGCCGTTTCCTTCTTCCAAAATACCCAAGCTCCTAAAAGAAAGAAGCCAGGCTGTTTTCTACCCTGACTGTTGGTGCCAATTATGGTGTCGGAGGGGGGACTTGAACCCCCACGGGATACCCCATACGCCCCTCAAACGTACGCGTCTGCCAGTTCCGCCACTCCGACGATATCGCGCCTTTATTATAATCGTTTCTTCGATTCCACGCAAGCACTGTACAAGTGCGAATGGGCCTGAAAATCAGTCCGTTCACTTGTCCTTGAGGCCCGGATCCAGCGGCACAAGTTTCACATTTCCCCAGGCGCCAATGCGCTCGCCGAAGACTACCACCGCGCCCGTCACTCCGGAAATGGCTTGCGCAAACGCCAGGGCCTTTTCAATGTCGGCGGCTGTTTGCACCAGGTTGCACGCAGCCGTGGCAACGGCATCGGCCAGGGTGGCGGTCTGCGCTAGCACAACCGCGGCGTCGGCGCGCCCAAAGCTCACGGAATGACCTACCGTTGCGGAAGAAGTACAGATGCCGAGCGGGCTCTGCCCTGGAAGCACCTCGACCGCTACCCGGTTGGATAGGGGTGAGTCGCCGGCGAAGATGCCGATGGTCCTTTTGCGCGTTGTCTTAAGGTAAATGTCGCCGCCGTTCTCCACCACCACGTCGCGGGAGTAACGGGCGAGCAAGCGGCCGACCATGTCCGCAAAAGCGCCCGCCACCGCGGCCATGGGGCCGACACCTGCCGCTCTTGACGCTTCCGCCATGGATACCGCCATTTGAGGCGCACCGGCGAGGAGGTGGTGCGGCTCCAAGGATTGCAGGAACACCGGGTCCTTCTCGATGTATGCCTCCAGCCGCGACCGCTCCTCTTTCACCGTCTTTTCAACCAGCCAGACCAGTTCCGGGCTGAACCGTTCTGTGCGAACGCCGACGCACAGGTCGGTCTCCTTCACCTTCACCTGAAAGTGGGCGAGGTCTTCGGCGCGGAACAAAGTACGGTAAGTCCGCCTGACGTGAGGCACTTCAGAAACGGACCTCCATGGCGCGCATCGGGCAGGCCCTGACACAGAGCTGGCAGACTACGCATGCTTCGCTGTCAAAATGGACGAGCATGGCCGGCCTTTCCACGTAAAGTGCCCGGGTGGGGCAGATCGCGGTGCACGCGCCGCAGTGGGTGCACCGCTCCTCGTTCCAAACGATTTCTTCGGTGAGGGGCTGCACGCCCACACCCTGATCGCGCAGGAAAGCAAGGCCGTCTTCCGCCCTTACGCCTTCAACCTCCAGGACCATCGTCCCTTCCTTATGCGGGTTGATGTGCGCTTTAAGAATGTTAATCATTAAGTCGTAGTCTTTCACCAGGTGAAAGATAATCGGCTTGTCGGCGATCGACGCGGGAAAACGCAGTACGATCTTGTTTGGCGCCATTTAACCGTTCCTCCTTCCGGAGCCGCGAATTTCAAGGCTCTTCGGTTTAATCCCCGCGTCCGGGCCGGGGAGAAGTTGTACCGGCTCACCAAGCAGGAACTTTCCTTCAAGGAGCCACTGTTTCAGTATGGCGCTTATCTCGCGCGCTTTATGGTAGCTTGAAACCGGCGCCGTGGGCACCTCTTTTTCATCTAAGGTTATGGCCCCGGACTTGAGTGCCGCGTAACTGACCTGACCGAGGTTGCCGGGCTTCCGGTTCGGATAGGCTTCGGCGTAATCGATAATCGGCGCGTACAGCTCGCTGTCCGGACGCGAAGCGTAGTAGCAAATTTCTTCATTTAATATGGGGATGGGTATGCCGATGCCCACCGTAAGGGTGGCGCCGTAACCCAGCATGCTCGTTCCCCGGAGCCACTTGGGGCTCATCTGTTTCAGATCGCCCAGGACAGCCAGGGTGCCTCCCGAGGGGACGGGCGGCGCGCCTTCCGGGAGCGCGGGGATGGCCGGGAAGTGCTGCGTGCCGTTCCACACCACGTAACCGATCCCGCCGCCGAGAAAGATGCGCGTGCCCAGGCCGATGGTCCTGAAGTACGGGTCTTTCAGGAGCGGGCTGAGTTGGCCCGAGGTGGAGAAGTGGGCGTTTCCGAGACCCGGCTTCAAAACTCCCATGTAAGTGTAAAGGGTCCGCGGGCCGGTGTTTACGGCACAGGCGTAATTCTGGTAGGCGTTGCGCGGGTTGAAGAGCACCGCTTCGTTTAGATCGTCCAGGTTTACCGTGGTCTCGAGTTCCCTTCGGGGGTAACAGTCGGTTCCGTAACCAAGCACTTTCAGGCGGACCGATTTCCCGGCGACGAAGTCTTCGATGACGTGGCCACCCCCGTAGCGGAAGTCTCCCGGGTGGTTTGTGTTCAGCGGGTCGTCATCGGGCAAGGCGGTCGCGCCCATGAAGGCGTCCACGGCCGCGAAGCCGGTTGCGGCGGGGACTCCGTTCAGCCATACGCGGTGAAATTTTATCCGCGGGGCGCTGTGCCCGAAGTTGAAATAGGCGCCGGAAGAGCACATGGGGCCGAAAGTACCGGTTGTTACCACGTCCACTTCTTTCGCCGCAGGGCCCACACCCTTTTCGGCGACGAGTTGGACAAGTTCGTCGGCGGTCACTACTACCGCCTTGCCGGCTTGAATTTTAGCGTTGATCTCGGCAAAAGTCTTGTCAGCCATTGTTGCCTCCTTTTCTTCCTGGTGCTCCGCCCGCGGGTAAAATAACAGCCCCTTCCAACAAAGAAGAGGCCGCAAATGCTTAGCAGCACCCTTATCTGTCAGAAGAAAACGCCTGACGGCTTTTCTCTGCAGGAATTGGCACCTTGTGGGGTCAATGTCCCGGTACGGACGTTTCCCACCGGTTGCCGGGCTTCATAGGGCCAGTCCCTCCGCCACTCTGGATAAGAGCCCAGGATATATTAGATTTGGTCACTAACTTATCAGTTTTTGATGAACCTGTCAAGCGATTAATCAACGGCGCTTCTTTTCTAATATTCGGATCGACGGACGAAAAATTAACATGAGTGCACACGCAATTTTAGAACGCAACTGATTCTACTGTTCACCTTAAACGTTCAAGTGACGCAAGCGTAAACGTTACGGCTTCGTTGACCAGTTCGATCAGGTGGACGCATCCCTGACCCTGGCCCAGAAGTGCGGCAACCTCCCCGCGCCCTGTGGACGGAAGATGGCGGCCCGTCAGTTGGCCGATAAACGTAGCGGCTTCGGGGCATACCTGGTCGGGAGCGCGGATGATGGCGCCTGCGGCGTCGTGGATGCTTTCGCCCGCTGGGTCGAGACGCAGGGTGCACGACATTTCGTGGAAAGAATCGGACATCGAGGCTCGGAGTGAAAATCCATCGGCGCAGCGGTCAAGCGCGAGGGTCTTGAACCTGTTGAAAAGGTTGGTCCCCGGCAGCCGGGCGCTGACGTAATCACCCCAACTCCGCTGAACCGTGTCCAGGTGGCTGTAGTAACGGCAGCTTCCCAGGTAAAACTCCTTCCAGTAATCGACGTAGGCTTCCAGGGAAGAATACCCGCGCTCTTTATGAATAAAGGTCTCTGCCTGGATGAGCGCGCTCGCGTTTTCCAGAAAAAGTTCTGTGGCCGCCTGCGGGTAAACCGCGAGTGCCCGGCGGAAGGGTTTGCCGCAGCCGAAGTAAGCCTCTATGCCTCTCAGGGACGGGACGTCTCCTGACTTAGTGGAAAGTCTGCCGTCACTGCGTAAAACTTCCCAATGCGCCCGCTGGATTTTGAAGGTCTGCGGGTTCACCCAGATCTGGGCCAGTATTTCACTCCGGGTAGACAACTCGGTAACTTGGGCCAATATTGTTTCGCCGAGGTGGTATACGCTTGTTACACGCTTCTGATGGGACAAGGGAAACATGGTTTCCTCCTGGGATACTTTCTCACAAGCGTTATTGTATAAGGTTTGACCGGACGCTACAAGGGGGCGATGAGGTGACGAAACGCCGCAGAAAAGCATTTTCCTCGCGGGGACGGGCGAAGGAAAATTCTTATCATTGGGTATACACCTTTCTAATCAGGCGCAAGGTATAGTACGGGGTGCTCTTTTGCCTGAAAACGCGTCGCATGTCCCGCAGGTGCTCGATTCATTCGCCGCGAGCGATATCATCTGGCTGCAACATTTTGCGTTGCGCCACCCCTTGTGCCCCGCAGCGGTCGTCGAGCGTTTGGCAGTCGGATTCGATTACCAGTCAAGGCTTCTCGCGCTCCGGCATCCCAACTGCCCTGAGGGTATCATCAGAAGGTACGCGGGAAGCAGTGATTGTACGGTGCGCGAAACGGTTGCCATCAACACAAGCGCACCTCAAGACGTTTTAGCGGATTTGGGGCGGGACCGGCACGAAAAAGTGAGGGCGGTTGTTGCCCGCAACGCGAGTACACCTTACCAGGTGTTGCAGGAAATGGTCGGGGACCCGGACTTCTGGGTGCTCCGGCAGCTCGCCGCAAATAAAAACCTCCCGAAAGGAGTGTATTACGAACTCGAGGAAACCGGAGAACGCATCCTGCTTGAAGAAATGGTGGCCAACGCCGGCTGCCCCGGAGACATTCTTTTCCGGGCGACCGCAGGGAATAATGACGCGCTGGCCACGGCCATGACCTGCAATCCCTCGCTGACGGTCTTTATGCTGGCGCGACTTGCCGCGAAAGCCAATGGAGACAGTAAGATTATGTGGCGGATTGCCGGCCACCATAACTGTCCCCCGGGTTTGGCGGCGAAATTGGCGGTGCACCCGGAGCCAAACGTGCGCGCCGCATATGCGCGGAACAAAAACTGTCCACCGGCGGCGCTAGAGGAACTGGCGGCGGACAAAAGCGCCGCCGTACGGGAAAGTGTGGCCGCGCATTCCGAAACGCCGCGGGAGGTCCTCGCGCGGCTGGGGCGGGACGAAGAGGTCCGGGTCCGGGTTCAGGTTGCGTGGAACCAGGCAACTCCGGCCCTTGCGCTTGCCGAAAGGGCGGCAGACCCTGACTACCGGGTGCGATCGCGCCTGGCAAAGAACCCAGCTTGCCCGCGCGCTGCGATAAGCACCTTGCTGCTCGACAATTACAGGATAACAAGGCTCCGGGCGCTCGTACATCCAAATTGCGGCCACGAATCGTTAAACCGCGGGGTGGAGGCGGCGTGTTCATCACCGTATCGGAGCGATATGCAGGTGCTGCACGACCTTGCACACCACCCAGGATTTCCTGCTTACCTCAAGCCGGTGCTTTTTGTTCTCGGAAACTATAATCCTTTTAAGTCGGCAGCGCAAGCAATTAGACGGTGACTTTTGTTCCCGTTCGGAGGTGATTTGAATGAGCGCGTCATACAACGCTTTAGTACCTGACGCTGCCAAGGAACTGCTCTGTTTTTTGTACGGCACCTCAGGCAGGCAGAGCGTGCTGCTCCTCGGTCCTCCGGGCGTCGGTAAGAGCGCTCTCGTCAGAGAAACGGCGGCGGAAATTGCGCACGATGCCGGGCGCACCCTGTTTGAATACAACAACCGGCATCTGACCGGCATCGACTTGAACGACGTTTATACCTACCCGGAGCGGTACTTCATTTTCGTCGACTTACGTCTAACGGAAACCGAGCCGGTGGACCTGATGGGACGCCCAGTGACGGTCAGGGTAGGGGACATCCCCCAGCTTGTTTACCAACCAGCGCAGTGGGCGGCGCTACTTTCCGTAGTGCCCGGTATTCTTTTTCTGGACGAAATTACCAACGTTCACCGTCCAGACGTCCTTGCAGCGGCATACAAGCTCATCCAGGACCGAACGGCAGGATTTACGGCCTTCTGCTGCGGCGTGCAGGTGGTTGCCGCAGGAAACAGCCCCAAAGACAGCGCAATTGCCAATCTGCTTCCCTCACCGCTGCTAAACCGAGTCTACTGCCTCGACGTGCAGGCGCCGCAGCTTAACCAGTGGGCGCGTTGGATGAGCTTTAATCACCAGGGAAGCGAGGAAAAGGTTTTGGCGTACCTGTACCGCTTTCCAGGAGATTTCTGCCGGGTACCGGACGAGGATGAGGCCCTGGGCGGGTATCCTACGCCGCGAAGTTATACCTTTCTTGCCCGCGATCTGGCGGCAGCAGTTGGCGCCGGCCTTAGCGCCGAATCCGTCAGGGCACTGTGCGTTGCCGCATTGGGCGCCGAAGTGGGGGAGAAGTTTTTCGCCTTCTGGCGGCACCCTGTGCCGACCTTCGCCGAGTTAAAGAATGCACCGGATGTCTTCAGCGGGCTCAATATTGATGAAAAATATATAGCAGTGGTGGCCATAGGCCAGGGTATTGCCGCGGAAATATCGTCAATAGCGTTCCGGTCTCTTGACGCCGGCATCCTCGAAGCGCGCGGTCTGTTGAAGAAGATAGTTGCCGACTGCGCCCCTTTACTGGAAGCCGTTGCCGCACAGACAAGAGAATACCTTGGATTGCTCTGGTTTACACTGGCGAACCACATCGACTCGCCATGGCGGGAGGCATTCTACTTTGAGGTCTGTGCACGTTCATGCACCATCAGGAAAGCCTACGCGGACATCGGCAACATCCTCAAATGGCCGGCATGACGGACGTCCGCGAAACGTTGGCAAGGGAAATTGCGGAGATTAGAACGCTCCTTTTCATGCGTTCTCCGTTTTTTGCAATATTGATCAGGCGGGCACGTATTGTCCTGGACGCCGCTGTGGACACCGTTTGTTCCTCCACGGCGGGAGAACTTGTAATAAATCCGTTTTATTGGCGTGGCCTTAGTGATATGGAAATGAAAATGTTTGTGCTGATGCACGAGGCACTGCATCTTGGTTTTCGTCACCCATGGGCGGCCCGGGGCCGAGACCTTGAACTTTACAACACAGCCGCGGACATGGTGGTCAACGAAATGCTCCTGAAGCACGGTTTCAAGACTGAACCAGCCAAAATAGTTACCGCGGCAAGAATGCACGGACTTTTGGAAGCCATGGGAGCGAGCGTAAATCTGGAAGAACTGAAAAAGGCATCGGCAGAAGAAATTTACCGCCTGCTCGTTAACGCAAACGCCGTGCAAAATATTAATCTCCACAACAATCTCCCCGGAGCGGACCTGGAAAGCCCGCAGGGAATGGAAGGCGCTGCGGTTCAGGAAGGCGCAATGCCCCCGGGGAGGGAGCCGGAACTTTACTGGCGGGAAGTCTTGGGCGAGGCGCTGGTGGCGGAAAGACAAGCCGGAACGTTGTCCGGGGAGACCTTGCGCGTGGCGGAGGCATCTTTGAAGCCGCGGCTGGACTGGCGGCGACTTTTGCAGGCCGCGTTCCAGGAAGGTTCCGGAAGATTTGTCGTGAGCAGCTGGCACCGCCGTTCGAGGCGTTTTGCCGGCCTGCCGGGCATCAAAAGTCTTGGCGTTCAAACGGTAAGGGTTCTGATAGACTGCTCGGGTTCGATCAACCGGAAGACCCTGGAGTATTTTGTTTCCGAAATTCTTTCACTCGCCAAAGCCCACCTTTGTAAAGTGAGCGTTCAACCATGGGACGCAAAAGCTTACGCGCCTGTGGACTCTTTTACCCCCTCACAAATAAGGAGAATCGCAGCGCGGCACCTCCGGGGCGGCGGCGGCACGCTGCTGTTGCCGGCCCTCAAGGCGGTACGGCGCAGCATGGATCCCGGAGACATCGTCGTCATCCTTTCCGACGGGTGCATCGCCGATATCACCGCAGAAGCCACGCTGGGTGTATACCGTCTGGTAGCAGGGCGAGCCGGTAAAATGATTCTCGTAACTACCGGGAACAGACCCATCCTTCCCCGAACGAAAATAATTTCCATGGATTGCCCTGTAGACACCGTACATTAGCCCGGCAGTGACGGAAAGGCGATCTGTCCAGCCTCATTTCTCCAAAATATTTCCTCCACAATTACCCAAACCTGTATTATAATAAGCATATGCTAAATACTATTCATATGGGGGGAGTACTGTGGCACGTATTATGATCGTTTCCTGTAGAAAAATTAGGGATGTATTATGTGTGGCCTGTATGAAGTGCTTCAAGGGCATCGATGAACGGGCGGGAAAATTCGAGCGCTACAAAGATGAACCGCTCGAACTCGTCGCGTTGGCGGAGTGCGGAGACTGCCCGGGGCTGGTGATGCCGAAACTGGCGCTGGTGAACACCCTGGCGAAGAGTATGGGTCGCGACTACGACGTTGTGCACTTTGGTACCTGCGTGGTTAAAGCAACGACGACGGCAGCCTGCCCGATTGACATAACCGACTTGGCTGAAAAGATTAAAATGGCGTTTGGCAAGGAGGTTGTAATCGGTACGCATCCTTGGTAAAGTAAACCCGATACGGGCCGGAAGACCTGGTCTTCCGGCTATTTCATTACTCGGCGCCTGAGAAACCCGCCCCACGCGAAGCAGAAAACATAAACATTTCAACATCATTCTTCAAAAAACAGGAAAAATAGCGTACAGAGCGAACATGTACTGAACGAATATATTTTAGGAAAGACATTAAGTTCCCACAATAATCAGGCGATGAATAAATCCGTTCCTAAGGGGGTACGGAGCCTTCTGCGGGTAGGGATTTTTACGGACAGTTACCGTCCTTATACCAGTGGTGTTGTGCGCTCGATTGATACCTTTAGAACTGAATTGGAACCGAAGGACGTCTTATTCTATATTTTTGCGCCAAGATACCCTGGATGCGCACCTGAGGAGCGGGTTTACAGGTTTATTTCCGTTCCGGCACCGACGAATCCGGGGTTCAGGCTGGCTGTGCCGCTGTCGCTCCGGATCGGAGCCACTCTTAAACGTCTTAAACTTGATCTGATCCATGCCCACTCGCCGTTCCTGATGGGGGGGCTTGGGGCGCGCTGGGCCAAGCATCTGGGCATTCCATTGGTGTTCACATATCATACGCTTTACGAGGAATATGTCCATTATTTCCCGTTACTTAACGGACCGGCACGATCGGCAACGCGGCGTCGTACCATTGGTTTCTGCAACCGCAGTGATCTGGTAATCGCGCCGACCAGGGTTATTGAAACTCACCTGAAAGACAGCGGAGTAAGCACACACGTAAAAGTATTGCCGACGGGTGTGAAATTGAGTGTTTTCAGAGGAGGGGACCGAGAGGGTTTTCGCAAACGATACGGGATCAGCGCCAGAGAACCTGTCCTCGTTTACGTAGGTCGTCTGGGAAAAGAGAAGAACATAGAATTCCTTCTACGGGCGCTCCGGTTTGTCAACGAGCGCGTACCCGGCGTACGGCTGGTCCTGGTAGGAGGTGGGCCGCAGCGTGCTGAGCTCATGGAGAGAGCAAGGGAGAATCGGGTAGAAAGGCAGGTAGTTTTCACCGGTCCAATTCCACCGGACAAGGTGAAAGACAGTTACGCCGCAGGGGACATTTTTGTCATGGCCTCGCTGACCGAAACCCAGGGACTTGTCATCGGGGAAGCTAAAGCGGCGGGGCTGCCGGCGGTAGCGGTTAGCGCCCAAGGGGTCAGCGAGATGGTAAATGAAGGCGTGGACGGTTTTTTGACCCCTCTCGATGCGGAGGTTTTTGCTTCCCGGATATGCCGGCTTGTTGAAGACCCGGGGTTACGCCAAACCTTCCAGAGCAATGCCTTAAAGAAAGCTGAAGAACTTGACGCTTCCAGAGTTGCGGAAAACCTCCTTGTTTTGTACAGAACGCTTCTGGCGGGCACGGGAAAAAGCTTTTGACAGGGGTGGAGGCTGAATTTAGTGGTGGTTTTCAAGAGTCTTGATGAAATCATTAAAGAAACTATAGATTTGATCGAAAAAAATAAGGAAGAGATTTATGCCATCGCACAAGCCGCTGAGGTCGAAGCGATCCGGATGCGGCAGGAAGTGGACAAGGTCCGGCAGGAGACCCATGACATAATCGTAAGGGTTGACAACCTTGAGCGCGACGAAAAGAGGGCCCGTCTCCGGCTGATGGAAGTCAGCGCCGATTTTACGAAATACTCGGAGACCGACATCAAAGATGCATACGAGACAGCGCAGCAGTTGCAAATAGAACTTATAACCCTGCGGGCCAAGGAAAGCATGCTGCGCTTTCGGCGGGACGAGTTGGAACGGGGACTCAAGCGTCAGATCGAAACAAAACAGAGAGCCGAACGTCTTTCATCACAGGTGGGGGTGATCCTGCAGTACCTCCAGAGCGACCTCCAAAATGCGGCGGACCGGCTCGGAGAGATGCAACAGTGGCAGCAGATGGCCCTGAGGATCCTTGAAGCGCAGGAGGAGGAGCGTCGGCGGGTGGCACGAGAGATTCACGACGGACCGGCGCAGTCGATGGCCAATGTGGTAATGCGTGCCGAGTTTTGCATGAAACTTCTGGATAAAGATACGGAAAGGCTGCGCCAGGAACTCGTGGCGCTCCAGGGGGTAGTCAGAGGAAGCCTTCAAGATACGCGAAAGATCATTTTTGATCTCCGACCAATGGCTTTAGACGACATCGGCCTACCCGCTGCACTGAAGAAGTTCATAGCCAACTATAGAGAACAATACGGGCTTCCCGTAGAGTTCCAGTATTTCGGGACCCAGAAAAGACTGCCGCCCGCGGTTGAGGTGGCCATATTCAGAATAGTCCAGGAAGGACTGAACAACATTTACAAGCACGCGAATGCAACAAACGTTTTGGTAAAGTTGGAGGTCCTGCCAAAAAAGGTCAACCTGGTGGTACGCGATGACGGTAAAGGGTTCAACCCTGACAAACTGGATAGAGGACCGAGGCAAAAGGGTTACGGATTGATGGGAGTCAGGGAGCGGGTTCAACTTTTAAAAGGCGATATGGAGATTCTTTCCGCCCCGGGCCACGGGACAAGTCTGGTTGTCAATTTTGACATGCCCGATTGATGAGCGATACATCGTTGAGGGCTGTAGCCCGTTGTTTAAAGCGGTAAAGGAGTCTTGGTCCGTGGATTTTAGCCGTGGGCTGTCGGTAGCCGGCGGGCTGATCCCTTGTCCAGTGTGGGGTGATGACTAGTGGTACGCGTTCTGATCACGGACGACCATGCCTTAGTCAGGGAAGGGTTGCTAAGGGTGCTTGCGGAAGAACCGCAGATAGATGTGGTCGGCGAAGCTACGAACGGACAGGAAGCCGTCGAATTTGTGAAAAGTAAGCCGGTGGACGTCGTGTTACTGGATATCAGCATGCCGGTGATGAACGGTATGGAAGCGTGCAGGGAAATCAAGCGGTTGCGGCCGGAGGTAGCGGTGTTGGCGCTTACCATTCACGATCAGGACGAATACATTTTTGAAATGATACGTTCCGGAGTATCGGGTTACGTCCTCAAGGATATTTCGTCGGACAAGCTTGTGGAAACCATTCTGGGTGTATCGCGCGGGGAGTCTTTCATACCCCCGGCATTAACAGCCAAAGTATTGCAGGAATTCACCAGGTTATCAACAAGAAGCAACCCGGACGGGCTTACGGAAAGAGAAATGGAAGTTTTGCGG